>JBEKTN010000227.1:0-13945 GCA_049516015.1 Isosphaeraceae bacterium
AGGATGCCACGAGAGGGGCGAAGCGAGAAAACGCAGGGAACCGCAGAAGTTCAGCCCGCGGCGCGCCTAGCGGCGTCCTAGGCACTGGTGCCGCCCCGCCGGCTTACGTCTGAATTGCAGCGAAAGACGCCAGGCCCTGTCGTTACCAGTCCAGGGTTTGACGTTGGCGACCCTGGATAAGCTGGCGAATGGCTGAACCACGACAACGCTGCGGATTCCTGGTGGCCATGCTTCGTCCGCGAGGTAATTCTTACAATCCGCGCGAGATCCTTCGGAATTGGTGGAGTAACCGGCAAACTCCATCCGATTTCACTCCGATGATGACCGTCATTGTCGGTTGGCTCGGACCAGAGGCTCCCATGATCACTCGAGGACAGGCGCGTTCCTTCTCGGCGTTTCGTCTCCTCCTTCTCGCCGCACTCATGCCCAGCGGCCTCGCCTGCGTCGGCGTGGGCAAGGGCGATGGCAGCATCCATGGAGGCGAAGGTCGAATGGTCGAGCAACAGATACGCCTTCCGGACGCCGAGCAGATGATCGATGACCTGGACCGGATGCTGACAGCCAACGGGACAATCGGCGTCAAGTCGCCGGATGTCTGGGGACAGGACCGGCTTGCAAAATTCCGCTCCGAGTACGAGACCCAGCTCTCCGAATGGCTCAAGACCGGCTACAAGGGCGACATCAACGCGTCGATCCGGCGCAGCGAGACCGAAGCGCATCGCTTGTCCGTGGGAACGACTCTGGAGAATACTGCGGCGCAAGAGACGACTGGCGGCAATCAGACGTCCGCCGCCAGTTCCTTATCCAAGTCGAACGCAAGTCCGAGTGCGAGCACGCCAGCACCCAGCACCTCGCCGGACCGGACGTCGGTGGCCCTCGAGCCGACCATCGTTCTTGATGAGCACTCGAATTATCTCAATCACCTCAATCAACTGCGCAGGATCAACGCAGGAGACGATCTTACGGATCGGCCGGGTTACGGATTGTACCTGGTCCGGATTCCTGTGACTTTGTCGCCGGGGCCGAGAAGCCGGCGCGGTAAAGGGGCGGTCATCACGGTGTCTGCGAAGTCGCTGATGACCAGGGACACGCTCCGCAACACGCTCCGAAACACCGTGATCAACGAGACGGTGAACAACCTCACTCAGGCGATCGGCACCTCGCCTAGCAAGGACGGCGAGCCGACGTCGGGACCGGGCGCAGGCTCGTTCTCACTCGTCTCCTATGCCGACACCGAGGTCTTCTATGGGCCGCAGAGCATCGCTTTGCTCAAGAACGAGGCCGAGCGCCTGCTCGCCAGGGACCTTGCCGACGAGCCTCACCACCGCAGTGCACGGGTCGCCGACTGGTTGCGCGGTGAGCTGGAGGCCTCGTACCAGTTGCTGGAAGAGGCCGCCACGCCAGTTCGCGCGGGCCAGCGCGTCGCCATGTTCGATCCGCTCGAGGAGGTCGGTGACCTGGTCATGCACCGAGACTACACGAAACTCGCCCGCTTGCAGCTCGCCAGCACCCAGGACCAACAGGTGCTAAGGGCCGATGGACGAGCCGCCCGAGTCGAGGATGACGATCCCGGCGCACACCGCCGCCGCACCTCGAATTTCCTGGGATACGCCCTGCGCATTCAGGCCGCGGCCGTCAATCGCCGGCTCAAGCAGGACATGATCGATCAGGACCCCACTCTCAAGCCGGACGCCCTCAAGAAGGTCTGCTTCTTCGAGCCCAATGCCTCGGAGGAAGCCATGCGTCTCTTCGAGAAATACGTCGACGAAAAATGGCCACTCAGGGTCTACGCCATCGAGCCGGTCATCGCGCAGCAGAATGTGGCAGACGGCTTCGGCCGGCGGACGCAGTCGGCCTTCGATCTGGCCGCGGTCGCGCCCGTGGGGCCGCTCAAGGCCTTGAGCGGCCTGGCGTCCGTGGGTCTGGCATCCGAGCGCCGCCGCGCGGAGGACGAGAACGCCATCCGGCTCAATCCCACAATGGTCGGATTCGGGGCCGGCGAGCGATCCTTCGGCTGGATCTTCTATCCCAGGATCCAGACCCGCATGAGAGACGGCCACTTGATCACCGATATCCAGCTCCTCTTGAACGGGCGGTTCCCGGACCCGACCGGCAAGGAACAGAGCATCGAGCCGGGCCAGCGCGAATGCACGGCGCTGATCGTGATGCCGAACTTCGTCCCCAGGATCGAGTTCATCACCGTGGCCGACTGGTTTCGCACCGGCGAGGTCGGCGACGGACAGAAGGAGGACCTGGAGAAAGCCTCGACTCTGGCTCGCAAGCTCGTGGCGGCGGAAAGCGCCCTCACTCGGTCCAAGATCGAAGGACAGTATCGCCCCGAGGATTACCAGATCGCCGTCGAGCGGCTCAACCAGCTCAAGAGCCTCATGCCCACGCAACGGCTGGTGGTGCAGGTTCCGTTCACGGACAACAACAACGACTCGCGGATCTTCTGCTCCCAGGGCGGACAGCTTCGGCCGACGCTGCTGGCCTGGCACGGACCACCCCCGCTGCAAGGCGAGGAATCGACTATTCTCATCGAGGGCAAGAACTTCAGCGTCCACGACACCCACGTGATCGCCGGCGGACAACCGGCCAAGCAAGTTCTCGTGAGTCGTAATATACTGGAGGTCACGATCTCCAAGGACGCATGCCCATCGCCCGGCGCCGATGGAAAGCCGCTCCTGGACATCAGCGTCGCCACCCCCAACGGCGTCTCCAATCACCTGCTGATGAAGATGCGTCCTCCGCGCCCCGACCACAAGCAGAGCAACGAAGACCCTTCCGACAAGAAAGAGCAGAAGCCGCCGCCGAAGGGCCAGGTTGACCTGGCCAAGCCGCCCGAGACCGCTCATCACGGCGGCAAGGATCAGGACAAGGCCGTCAAGTGATCAAGAGGACAAGCCACGGCGTCCTATCGACCGGATGGAATGCTCGGCACTATGGCCTTCCCCTCAAATGCCGCCATCGACGGCGTGGTGGCGGCCATTCTGCGGCCCCATTACCTGGTTGACTGGGTGGGTTCAAAGGTATATTTTGAAGTTAGATCCACTCGTGAGTGGTGGCTCGGTCCGAAGGCCGTGAGGGCCGCACCCTTGCCTGGGCAGGTGGGCGGCTCGTCGCTTTTTGAGGATTGGCCTGGCGGAGATGGCTGGGCCAGAGAACGAATGCTCGACGAATTGAGCCATCCCTTTATTGTGAATCAATGAGCAACTACTTGAACCAAGGGAACCCCCGCGATGAGTTTGGACCAAGATCAATCCCCATCGAAACCGGAAAATTCTGGGCAGCCGTCGAAGTGGAAGGGACTGGAGCGAGAGATTGCCGTGGCCGCCTATTACATCTGGGAGAAAGAGGGCCATCCTCACGGGCGTGATCTCGACCACTGGCTCCGCGCCGAGCACAATGTCCGCCGGCTTGTCGATGCTGACAAGACCCGAGAGCCTGCCAGGTGAGACCAGCAGGGCGGGCGGAGCGGGGCCCGTTACCCTGCCATGGAAGGCACTCCATCGATCGGTCCGGAGCCGCGCCAAGCTGGCCCAGCCATTAATCCCCGCCGTTGGGGTTTTCTGCGATCGTCCCGGCCGGGGCTGACGGCCCGAGCTCGATCGTTGCAAGTCTCTGGGAATTAGTCGCTTAGGAACAGGCCGGAAATAATTTCCCGGCGTTCTCGCAGTCCCGGACCAAGTTGTGGCAAGGTCTCCTGACCTTGCCACTTCGCCGACCGAAGGTCTCCAACCCCGACCCCGGCGGGAGACCTGCGGTCCGGCAGACGGCGGGGTCTGAAGACCCGCGCCGAACAGCCGCCAACTGGAAATCAGGAGGCTATTCCCGGCCCGTTTCTTAAGGATGATCTTTGCCCGAAATAAGATCGGTTCGCTCACTGCATCGCCTTCGTCAGCCTCTCCATGTAGGCGTTCGCGTCGAGGCCGTGAGCGTTTGCCAGTGCGACGATCGCTGCACTCGTGGCCCGGCACTCCCCCAGCTCGATGCGGCGGATCTGGCGCTCGGTGAGCCCGTCGACCCTCGACTGCAGGATCCCCGCCGCCTCACGGACCCTACGGATGGCAGCCCCATACCGTTCGTTGAAGTCGGCGCTGCGCTGTTGAGCCTTGCGGAGTTCGGCCGGCGCAACCACTTGCAGGAACTGGTTCCAGCCTAGATGGACATCGAGCTCCGGCCAATAGATGAACGAACCATCGGGGTCGATCTCGAAGTTCCGCAGCACGGCGGGAGGCTGGCCCCTCAGAGTCCACCAGGGTCAACCAGGGGGTCAGACCTGGTCAACCAGGGGGTCTCAACCAGGGGGTCAGACCTAGTTCCAAGTTTTTTCTTACCAGGGGGTCATACCAGGGGTCCATACCAGGGGTCAGACCTAGTTCCAAGTTTTTTCTTGCCGTCCGTTTCACCAGGGGGTCAAACCTAGTTCCAAGTTTTTTCTTGCCGTCCGTCGGGGAGTATGTTCACCAGGGGGTCAGACCTAGTTCCAACCAGGGGGTCAGACCTAGTTCCAAGTTTTTTCTTACCAGGGGGTCATACCAGGGGGTCAGACCTAGTTCCAAGTTTTTTCTTGCCGTCCGTCGGCGAGTATGTTGGTATGGAGGGCGTGCCACGACGATTACGCCTCCAGTATCCTGACGCTATCTACCACCTCATGGCCCGCGGCAACGGCCGTCAGGACATCGTATGCGATGACGTCGACCGCGATCGGCTCCAAGAACACCTCCGTCGAGCCGCCATTCGGTGTTCCTGGCGTGTTTACGCGTTCGCCATCATGTCCAATCACCTGCACGTCGTTCTCAAGACGCCCCAGCCCAATCTCGCTGGCGGTATGCAGGCGTTTCTCTCCGGCTACGCGAATGGCTGGTCGCGCCGCCACCGCTTTTCTGGGCATGTTTTCCAGGGCCGCTATCGTACCGAACTGGTCGAAGACGAGACCTACCTCTGGACGGTGACCCGATACGTGCACCTCAACCCGGTCCGAGGCCGACTGGTTGAGCACCCGACGGCGTGGGCCTGGTCGAGTTATCCCGGCTATGCCCGTCGCGGCCGCCGTCTGGAGTGGGTGGCTTACGACGAGTTGCTGGCGTCCTGGGGCGGTGCGTTCGGCGGGCCGGACCCGGCGGGGGCCTATCGGCGGTATGTGACCGCGGGGTTGTCCGAGCCGCCGGAGTCGCCTTGGAAGGAGGCGTACCACGGATGGATCCTCGGGAGTGGAGCATTCATCGATCGAGTCAGGGCCATGGTGCGCGTCGAACCTCGCCGCGAGCGGCGACGGGAATCGCGACTGATACAGGGCCTAACACTCTCACGGGTAAGTGAGGTCGTCTGCGCCTCGTATGAGGTCGATCGCGCGGAGCTGAGGCGTCGCGGTAGCCGGCATCCGGCGCGAGCGGCGTTGGCTTATCTCGCGCGGAGTCGGACGGCGGCGACCAATGCGGAACTGGCGGCAGTGCTCGGGGTGTCGCGTGCGGAGAGCGTGCCCAACTTGACCCGGCGCTTCGCGGCCTGGTTGGCAACCGATGCGAGAGTTCGCGAGCGGTTGAGGGGCCTGGAGGAGGAGTTGGATGAATCCGGACCATCCGGAATAACTTGAAAATAGGTCTGACCCCCTGGATGACCCCCTGGATGAGACCCCCTGGATGAGACCCCCTGGATGAGACCCCCTGGATGAGACCCCCTGGATGACCCCCTGGATGAAAATAGGTCTGACCCCCTGGAGACCCCCTGGACTTAGACCCCCTGGACTGGATGAAAATAGGTCTGACCCCCTGGAGAGACCCCCTGGAGACCCCCTGGACGGAGACCCCCTGGATGGATACGCAAGTTTGCCAGCCTAGAGAAAAACCCGTGAGGGCTGATGGCAGGATGCTGTCGGGTAGAATCCGGACATGAGACTCGACGCATTCGTCTGGCCCGAGGAAAGAATCGAGCACATCGCCCGGCATGGCGTGACGCCTGAAGAAGTGGAAGAAGTGTGCTTCGGGAAGTCCTTGGTGCGACGGGCGAAATCCGAAGGAGAGAATCCGGTATGCTATGTCCTGGGGCAAACCGAAGCGGGTCGTTACTTGTTCTGCGTGGTTATCCGATTTCCTGATGGCAACGGATACCCCGTCACTGCGCGGGAGATGACCACAAAAGAGAAACGTCGATATCGAAAATGGAAAGGCCGATGAAGAAGTCAAAACTCCCCAAGACTGATTCCATCCAGGAATTAGCCGAGTTTTGGGACACCCATGACTTGACCGATTTTGAAGACGAACTGGAAGAGGTAGCCGAGCCGGTCTTCGTGCGTGGCGCCGCGATCAAAGTGCCTCTGGAATCAGGCGAAGTCGAAGCGGTCGAGCAAATGGCTCAAGCCAAGGGCGTGTCGCGGGAAGAGCTAATCCGCGCTTGGGTGCTGCAAAAACTCACCCGCCGCAACAAGAGCCGCCCAAGCAAACGCTGAAGCTGACCGGGGCGGCCATCACGGTTTCGCGCGGGTCAATATCTTTCGCGGCCGCCGCTGCTGAGCTTGGTCGGTCGCGGGAACCTAAAGGGGACAGAACCTAAAGGGGACATTTCTATTAGTCGTCGCAGGATAGGTGGTCTAGACGGTTTTCCGTGATCGCTCGCCCGGTGTCGCCGTAGGACGGGGGCTGTCGTCCTCGTGGTCCAAGGCTGTATTCCGGGCACACTCTCGCCTTGCCTTGGTTGATCACGTGATAGCACTAGCCTCCGGCCGACGCCCGGGCAGATCGAGGCATGGCGGATCTCCCACGTGAATAGGCCCAGGACCAGAAATAGATGATTTCCTAAATTCTCCAAACATCCGCCGTGAATAGCAATGTCCCCTTTCCCTCGTGGGTCACGAAGAAAGTAATGCAAGAAATTCGGGGCGGCTGGTAAGCTGGGACTGATCTCTCTTCCCAGCCATTGGAGCCGCCCCATGCGTGGCCGAAGAGCTCGTCCCCTGGAGATCGCCCCCCACGATGTCCCGATCCTCCAACAGATCGCTCGGAGTCGGTCACTCCCCTGGTATCAAGTCCAACGGGCTCAGATCCTCCTGGCCGTCGCCGCGGGGGAGCCGATCCGAACACTGGCCATCCGCACCCAATGCAATCCGTCGACTGTCTGGAGGATCTGCCGTCGCTATGAGGACGCGGGCTTGCCCGATCTCCTGGAACCACCCCAACGGGCCGGGCGACCGGCCCGGATTTCCCCCCCTGCAACGTGCGCAGATCGTTCAATTGGCCTGCCTGGAGCCAGTCGCCAAGGGCTTGCACATCACCCACTGGACGAGCCAGGATCTGGCCCGCCAAGCGGTCGAAGATGGGATCGTCCCGGCCATCAGCGATCGGACGGTCCAAGCGATCCTCAATCAGGTGGACCTCCAGCCGCATCGCACGCGGTATTGGCGGACGTCTCGCATCGACACTCACTTCAAGGAGCGTGCCGAGAAGATCCTCTGGTGCTACGCCAACGCCGAGCGGTTGGCCCGACGGGGCTTCTGGGTGGTCTGTGCCAATGAGAAACCCAACTTCCAAGTCTTGGAACGACATCCCATCCGGCATTCCATCTCCGGCTCGATCGCGCAGCGTGAGTTCGATTACACGCGGCACGGCACGGTCAACATCCTGTTCTTCCTGATCGTTCACAGTGGACAGATGGAGGCGGCGTGCTTCGACGCGAAAAGCGCCGAGCACTACGTCCAGGAGTTGAGGGCATTCCGACGTCGGCATCGTCACCTGCGCGGAGACTATCTGATCCACGATAACGACCCGACCCATACGGCCGCAAAGACGAGGGACTACCTGGCGGGAGGCTCCGGCTGGTGGCGAAGTCGCTTCACCCCGGTCCACGCCTCGTGGCTCGACGAAGCGGAGTTGTTGATCGGCGCATTCGGTTACCACTACCTGAAGCGAGGATCGTGGCACAGTCGAGCCGAGTTCATCGATTACGTGAGGCAAGCTTGGCCGGAGTACAATCGGTTGTACGCCCATCCATTCGAATGGACATGGTCGAGTCAGAAGATGAGGCAGTGGGTTGAGAAACATGGGCTCTGAATTTCTTGCATTACTTTCTTCGGGACCCACTAGGATCAGCGCCTAACCATATGCTGCACCTGCGGGGCCGCCATCCTTGGTTTCGCGCGTGGGCGCCATTCGGGTGTCAAGAACGTTTCCAGGCGGAGAATATTCCTGACACCCGCCGTCCCGGCTACGATGGATTGAAGGAGGACTCGCCATGAATGTCATCGAAGAGACGATCGAGGCCACGCTGGACTCGAACGGTCAGTTGCGACTAACACACCGGCCGCGGCTGCCGCCCGGCCCCGTGCGAGTCACGATCCGTGTCGTCGCGGCGGTTGGGCCACAGCGCGGCTTGGCGGACGTGATCCGGGAGATCGCAGCCGAGCAGCGCTCCCGCGGCTTCCCCGGGCGGTCGGCAAAAGACCTGCGGGCCGAAGACGACGAGCGCCTGGCCGAGGACGCCGAGCGGGATCAGGAACTGGACGCCGCGCGCCGCGGGGCCTCGTCGGGGGGGCCGTGAGTGCTGTACTACCTGGACACCATGATCGTTATCTACGCGGTCGAGGGCAACCTTGCCGACCAGCAACGTGCGTTAAATCACCTGGCCGCGCTCGAACAGGCCAGCCGTCGATTCGCGATCAGCGACCTGACCCGCACGGAATGTTTGGTCCCGGTCTTTGGCCCGGGCGGCGACCAGCGGCTGTTGGACTTTTTCCGGTTCTTCCACGGGCCGAACCTGCGCACGCTGGGCCTGACTGCCTCCATGCATGCCCGGGCCAGCGCTATCCGGGGTGGTCACACATACCCGGCAATTCCGCCCGCTCAACCGAAGCGGTACGGGCTCGCCGACGCCCTCCATCTCGCCGCCGCGATCGAGTCCGGCTGTGACGTGTTTCTGACCAACGACAGCCAATTGTCCAACTTCCCGGACATCACCGTCGAGGAGCTGCCGTGATCGTGACCGAAGCCGCATTGCCGAACCAAGGGCTGCACTTGACCGTGGCCGCAACACTGGTTTCGCGCGACACCGAACTCTTGCAGCGGCCCCGGCAGGCGAGCTTGGTCGGTTCACAAGGCTCAGAGTCAGGCTGGAAAGCCTGACCTACAACGCGTTTCTTTCGTGCCGGGGTAATACCATAGCTTCGGTCTGCCCCGCGATGTTCGCCGTCGTCACAACGCCCTTCGTGGCCGCCGCCGCGGCTGGCAGTTCGGGCAGAAATACGTCGGCCGGCCGATCAGGCCGGGGATCTTTGTCTTCTCGATCGGCTGGCCGCAGTGGCGGCAGGGCTGGCTCGCGCGGCCGTAGGTGGCGTTCTGGGCGAGGAACCCGCCTTCCACCCCGAGGACAGTGCGGTAGCCGGCGTCGAAGCTGGAACCCTCGGCCGCGATGGCCGTGGTGAGAATCACGCTGATGGCCGAGTGCAGCCGCGCCAGCTCGTCTCGCGAAAGCCGCGCGGCGATGCGCTGCGGGTGAATCCGCGCGGCAAACAGAATCTCGTCGGCGTAGATGTTGCCGATTCCCGCCAGGAGCTTCTGGTCCATGAGCGCCGGCTTGATCCCGCGCCGGGTGCGACGGAGCCGGGCTGTCAGGTCCTCGAGCTTGATCTCCAGAGCATCCGGGCCGTGCGACCGGGCAAAAACCAGGGCGGCTTGCTCGGGGCTGGCGAACCATTGAATCTTGCCCAGCCTCCGTGTGTCGCAATACCAGATCTTTGCCTCGGGTTTCGCCAACCGGAACGTCAGGCGAATGTGCTCGCCTCGGGGCGGCTGAACCAGCCAAAAGCCTCCAGTCATTCGGGGCTGGATGACGATCATTCCCCGGTGGTCGGCGAACGTGATAGCAACCCACTTTCCCCGGCGCGCCACCTCCTCGACGTGCACCATCCGGCCGCGTTTCTCGAACTCCTGCGCGTCACAGCCCTGGAGCAGGAAAGGATCGTGGACCTCGATTCGCTCGACAAACCGTCCCAGAAAGGCCGGGCGAAGACCACGCACCATCGTTTCCACTTCGGGAAGCTCGGGCATCAACGTCTCCTCCAAGGAACCCCGCTGCCATCGTAGCAAAGCCCCTAAGTCTGCGACAACCAGCCAGAAACCCGTCATCTTCATTCAATTTCCACCAAGAATTTGAAGGCTATTGACATATTGTGGCGTATACTGGAAATTAATGACGGGTTATGAGGAAGGGTTTCTTCCATCCGCGGGGTTCTGATGCTGGTCGAGACACGCCGACGCCGCCTTGTCGAGCTGGTCAGCCGGCAGGGTTTTGCGACCCTGGACGAGCTGGTCAGAACGTTGCGGGTCTCGGAGAGCACGGTCCGGCGCGATCTCGAGGCTCTTGACCTGGCGGGATCGGTGAAGCGGACGCACGGCGGGGCCGTCTACTCGGGCGAGGTGCGCTCGATGCCGGCGTTCGAGGACCGGACGCAGACGGCGATTGCCCAGAAGCAGGCCATTGGCCGGGTCACGGCCGCGCTGCTCGAAGACGGTGATACGGTCTTGCTCGACGGTGGAACGACCACCCTGGAAGTCGCCAGGGCGCTGTTGGGCCGCCAAGTTCAGGTGGTGACCAACAGCCTGCCGATCGCGCAGTTGCTGGCGTCGAGCCAGCAGACCGACCTGATCCTGATTGGCGGCTACGTCTATCCTCGGACCGGAGTGGCGATGGGGCCGCTGGCGATCGTCACCATGCAGGGCATCCGGGTTCGCAAGGCGATCCTGGGGGCCGGCGGGATCGTCGCCGACGGGATCTACAACTCGAACTTGCTGCTGGTCGAGACCCAGCGGCAGATGATGGCGTGCGGGCAGGAGGTGGTGATCGCCGCCGACTCCACCAAGTTCGGGCGGCTGGCCCTGGCCCGGTTGTGCGGCCTTGGCGAGGTTCACCGCGTGGTGACCGACCCCGGCCTTCCCGAAGAGTACCGCGGCATCCTCGAGGCGGCGGGAGTGGCAATCCACCTGGCACCGCTTGGAGAAGCCGGGAACCTGAACGGGAGCTCGATCAGCGAGCCCCTGCGCACCGTGACGATGAGGACGGAGGCATGAGCACGCTCGTGACCCGTGATCGGGTCGAGACACTGGTCCGATCGATCATCCTGAAGCAGCTTGCGACCGGGTCATCCGCGAATGGCAACGGCCACGTCGTAGTCCAGGCATACAAGCCGAAAGTCGTCGTAAATATCTCGGCCCGGCACTGCCACTTGACGCAGGCCGACGTCGATATCCTGTTTGGTCCGGGGCATCAGTTGACCACCATGCGGCGGCTCTACCAGGACACCGACTTCGCGGCCAACGAAACGGTGGCCGTGGTCGGCACGCGCCAGCGGATGATTCCCGAGGTGCGAATCCTGGGGCCCTGCCGCAAGTTCAGCCAGGTCGAGCTCGCGTTCACCGACGCGATCAGCGTGGGCATCGACGCCCCCGTGCGGCTCTCCGGCGACATCGAAGGAACGCCAGGCTGCCTGCTCATCGGTTCCAAGGGCTCGCTCGTCCTGCGGCAGGGCGTCATCCGCGCCCTTAGACACGTGCACATGGGACCGAAAGATGCGGAGTATTACGGAGTCAAGCACCTGGATCGCCTGAATATGAGGGTGGAGAGCCCCTGCCCTTCGACGCTCGAGGGCTTGCTGGTGCGGACGCATCCCGACTGGAAGCTCGAGGTGCACATCGATACCGACGAGGCCAACGCCTGCGACCTGGCCCACGCCACCAATGTGATCTTGACCAAAGAATGACGTGATTTCCCGTTGGTTTCTCCCAGACCACCGCAGCGGTGCTCGAAATTGACGGCAACTGACCCAAAACCGCGGAAGGAGGGCCCGAAGTGGCCTCAGCAACAATCGAAGCGCTCGGAATGATCGAGACGAAAGGCTTTGTCGCGCTCGTGGAAGCCAGCGACGCGATGCTCAAGGCGGCCAACGTGGAGCTGGTCGGCTGGGACAAGATCGGCGGCGGCCTGGTGACGGCCTTCGTGGCCGGCGACGTGGCCGCGGTCAAGGCGGCTGTCGACGCGGGCGCCGCGGCGGCCAGCCGGATCGGCGAGGTCGTCAGCGTCCAGGTCATCGCCCGGCCCCACGAAGACCTGGGCGGAGTTCTCACCTTCGCGAAAGCCGCGGCCGCTCCGGCCGCTTCCTCTTCCTCCAAAACTACCAAGAACGACGGAGCTTGAGACGATGGCGACGCTCGAGAAATCGGTTTCACGAACGACCACCTTGCGGCCGGGCAACCCCGGCGAGGCGCTCGGCTTGATCGAGACCAAGGGGCTGGTCGGCATGATCGAGGCCACCGACGCGATGCTCAAGGCGGCAAACGTCCACCTGGGCGGCCGCGTGCAGGTCGGCGGCGGGTTCGTCACCACGCTGGTCCGGGGCGATGTCGGCAGCGTCCGCGCCGCGGTCGAGGCCGGCGCCGAGGCCGCCAGCCGTGTTGGCGAGCTGGTCAGCGCTCACGTGATTCCTCGGCCCGATGAGGCCGTCCTGACGACCTTCCTGGGCTGAGGCTCCCACCCACGAGCGAACCCGACACGAGCGAACAAGAAGGGAGCCAACGAGATGAACGGTACCGCGCTGGGCCTGATCGAGACCATGGGCCTGATCGGGCTGATCGGTGCGATTGATGCCATGCTCAAGGCGGCCACCGTTGAGATGGCCAGCTCGGTCATCAAGCTTGACGGCGGGGTCGTCAGCGTGATGGTCCGGGGCGACGTCAGCAGCGTCCGCGCCGCGATCGAGGCGGGCGCCGAGGCCGCCGCCCGGATCGGTGAATTGCGTGCCGCCCACGTCATCCCACGTCCGGACGAGGCCGTGGTCCGAGTCTTTCTGGGAGGATCGACCCGTTGAAGATCCTCGTCGCCAACCTGGGATCCACCAGCTTCAAGTATCGACTCTTCGACGTCAGCGACCCGGCCGAGCCGGTCCTGGCGCGGGGATCCATCGAGCGGATCGGCGGCCCGATGGCCCGGGTCGTTGTGAAGTCCACCAGGGGTGAGCGGGAGCTGGATCGGCCGATCGCCGACCATGGCGATGCGGTCCAGCTTTGCCTCGACCAGCTCACCGATCCCGAGATCGGCGTGCTGGCCGACCCAGGGGACGTTGCGGCCATCGGGTTCAAGGCCTTCCTCACCTCGATTCGCCACTACCTGGGTGCCTTCCTGCTCGAGCTGGGAGGGGCCGACGTGATCGCCTTCACGGGCGGCATCGGCGAGAACTCGGCGCGGATTCGCTCGGGAGTCTGCCGCGATCTGGGCTGGTTCGGCATCGCGCTGGACCCGCAGCAGAATGCCAGCGGCCCGGCCGAGCGGCGGGTTTCCACCAGCGACTCGCGTGTTCAGGTCTGGACCGTGCCCACCAACGAGGAGCTCGTGGTGGCTCGCCAGTCCCGGGCACTTCTCGACTCCGGCAAGCAATCGATGATGTGAACGAACGTGTCAACGTGACCTTTCAATGCCAGGCGGCCTGATCTCAAGGCAAACAGAGGACTTCTCGGCGATGTTTCTGGCCCGGGTGACAGGCAGCGTCGTTGCGACCCAGAAGGTCGCCTCGATGACCGGACACAAGCTCCTGACCGTCGAACCCTACAAGGTTGACGACAAGAGCGCCCTACGGCTGGTCCCCACCGGTCGAACCTTTGTCGTCGTGGACACGCTGGGGGCGGGCATCGATGAAATGGTCCTCATCTGCCAGGGCTCGAGCGCCCGGCTGACCCCGGAAACGGAAAAGCTTCCCGTCGACGCCGTGGTGATCGGCCTGGTCGACACCGTCGACGTGGGCGGGAAAGTCGTCTTCAGCACCCGGGGGAGCTCATGAATGGCATGATGACAGATGACAGATGACAGATGACAGATGACAGATGACAGATGACAGATGACAGATGACAGATGACAGATGACAGATGACAGATGACAGATGACAGATGACAGATGACAGATGACAGAT
>JBEKTN010000228.1:0-13899 GCA_049516015.1 Isosphaeraceae bacterium
CTACGAAGCCGACCTGCCGGATCCCGAAACGGGTGAGCTCTACGCGGTCTACTTCGGCACCGCGTTCCACCTCGGCGTCTACATCGGCAACGGCGAGGTCGTCCACTACCTCAACGACAACCTCGTCTACAAGGTCACCTGGAATCAGTTTCTTGAAAACCGAATTCCCCAGCACTGGACCTACCCAGACCTGCCACTCGTGCCGGTGAAGACCGTCGTGGATACGGCCCTCTCCGAGGTGGGAAAGACGTATCGTTACAATTTACTCACATTCAATTGCGAGAACTTCGCGATCTTTTGCAAGTCGGGCGGAGCGACGAGGTCGTCGAAATACGCCCAGGTGGCCAGCGGAGTCGAGATCGTGAAAACGCATCCCATGATCGGCCTTGTCGCCGAGCTGAACACGCGCGCCGTCGAATGGCTTGCATTCCGTTTCGGCGGCCCGGCCGGCAAGCAGCTCTCGCTGGCCATCCGCCGGATCGGCTCCGCGGTGACCAACTGGTTGATTGCGACCGGCCGCCCGACAGTGTCGGGGCGGCCGGAATGACCACTACTTCTTGACGCCCTGGTCCGGACGCTTGACGTACGAGATCTCCATGATCTTGATGTCTCCCCTGGTCTCATCAGACTTCATCGACATCGAGAAGACTCGGCTGTCCTTGTCTTTGTGAACGTTCACCAACTTGGCATCAGACGGCTTGCCGGCCGGATCCACGCCCTTGGAATACATGGTGAACGTGTTGGTCCGGGGATCAAAGTCCCCTTCCGTGATCGTGATGGACGACGACATGGAATCGACCCAGGTGCCGACGTACTTCTTCTTCGCCGGGTCATAGCCGGTCTGCCCTTGGCCGTGAAACGCCGAGTCGCCGAACTTGCCGTGGAACTCGCTCAAGACCCAGAGGCCCCCGGGCATCAGCTTGGTAATTTCCACCCCCTTGGACACCGACGGTTCCGACCCGGGGCCCTGCATCCAGCTCTTGATCGTCGCATCCCAGGTACCCACATCCTGGGCCAACCGCTCGTGCTCCGGAGTCGGCTTGGGCACGGGTGATTCCTGAGCATTCGAGAGGGTTGCCAGACCGAACAGCCCCAGTCCCGCCACAAATCCTGCGAAAGCTCACATCGTCCTGCTCATGGTGAACCTCCCAGGTGAACAAAGAGATAGTAAACTCCCGCAGTAGTATCGCAACTGCCTACTCATTTGTCCAGCAAATTCTCGGAAAGTAAAACGTCGCCAGCCGTTCATGAAGCAGGGCGACCAGGACCACGGGTATTCCGTGCCCCTGGCCGCGGCGTGCTCGGGTTACATCGTAAGTTCGAGTGACGTCGGCACTTCCAGTGCCTGAGGTACCCGCCGCCTGCTCCCCGCAACCATTCACAGGACGATCGCGCCCGAACTCGACAGGAACACGTAGGCATTGCCACCGGGATGACCGTCGTCGTTACCGTCGATCAGGTTGCCCTGGCTGTCCCGCAGGCCGTTGGGAGGATTCCCACGAATCGCGAGCTCTGCCTTGCTGTTCAAGGCCAACGGCCTGCCGGGCGTGATAGTTACCGTGTAAAGGGTGGCGTCGTACACGGGTTTCTTGAGCAACACGACCCGCGCGCTTCTGACGGTGTACGATCCGTACTTGCCCGGCAAAGCCAGCCGATAATGGCACCTCTGAATGGCCTCGGACGCGTTGAGCGGGCCGCTGAAGTCGATCACGATCTGCGCCACCTGATTCTTGCTGTTCAGAACCTCGCTCGCGCCCGTGACTGTCACGAGCGACTGCACTGGGCGATTGATGGTGATCGCAACCGATGCGACATTGCTCGTGTTTGGCGTCGGGCTCGACTGCGGACCTGTCGCCTGAACCAGCCACTGAAATGAGTCGGGGCCGGAGTATCCCGGGGCGGGCGTGTAAACCAGGCTGCCGGTTGCCGGGTTGAACTGGCTGATGGTGCCGTGGGCTGGTTGTGAATGGATCTTGTAATTGGGCGTTCCCGGCATGGTTGGGTCCGGGTAGCCGCTCTGGGCATAGAGCTGGATGGTCGTCGGATGGTTTTCATTGGTCGTCGCCGTGGTGGGATTGGCAAACGGCCTGAAATTGATCACCGGGTTGGTGGGTCCGTTGTAGGCGCCGACGGAGACCGTGAAGCTCTGTGTGGCCGTCGTGTGATCGGTGGGATCGGTCGCCGTGACCGTGATGGCGGCCGTTTCACCCCACGCCCTGGCCAACGTGGTGTCGATATGCAAGACGCCGTTGGGATTGGTCGAGGTGAGCGCGACCGAATTGATGACCACCGGCGATAGCGGCTGCGAGTCTTCGCCCGTCGAGGGGTTGGTCGTGACTTCCACCTTGGACAGGTCGGTCACCGTTTGCTGGCCCGAGACAAGCTGGCCGAAGATCGTGTAGTTGAAATCGAAGGCCTGCTGCACTGACGCCGCGAGAACGCCACTGGTGATGAAGAACTGCGCGTCGGTGCTGTTGGCTGCACCAGTATGCGCCATGGCGATCTGGTACTGACCCGTGTATGCCAGTTGTTGAACGGGCTCGGTGGCGATCGGCGGCAGCCCGCTGGATGAGTCAGTGCTGGTCGCACTGCTCGAACCTCCCTGGATGACGCCGACCCCCGAGGAGGCCACCGACGTGATTCGCGGGATGTACTGGCCGGCGAGCACCGGCGGGGTCTGACCTGGAAACCCGTTCGTATAGTAGCCATCGTTGGTCAGAGTCGTGATCCGAGCAACTGTCTGCGGGGTCAGGTCGCCGAAGAGCTGGAACGTCATCGTTTCGTGGTTGATGGTGACGTCGCTGCTGTTGGCGGCCACGTGCGAGACCGTGATCGTCCAGAACGCACCCTGGGCCACCGAGACCTTGATGTCGGGGTTGCTCGATGTCGCGGTGTAGGTCTGGTTGGGATCGGTATCGCCACTCCCATCGAGGGCCTGTTGATAGCCGAGCTGGGCGGGAACGGTCAGGTTGGGGATGGGTGCCAGTGAGGCCGTCAAGAGCTGGCGATCTTCGAGAATCTCCGGGAATGGTCGGTGCGCACGCGGGCGTCTACTCCGCGCATTCTTGGTCCTGATCGACCATCTTGGCTGGGATACATGTCCCCGGATGCGTTGCCACATGCGATGTCTCCTTCGACTCGAGTGTGTCGAGCTCTGGTGATGGGAGGGAATCCCCAAAGGATTGGAATCGACCACGATTCCGCATTCTTGTCCTTGGAAGCCGAAGCTCCCATAGTTTATCCAGATTACCTATAATACCACTAAATGTAAAGCGCTTCCTATCGTTTTTCCCGTGTCTTGCACAGTCGTGTACGCGGAAACCGGCAGGACACCTGTGCGACGGTCCGCTCGACGGCTTCGAGGCGATCTGGATCGGGGCGTGGAAAGGGGACAGGGGCGCGCAGAGGGGACATTCGTAATTCTCTTGGTAAGTTGAACGATCCAGGCAAACCGCCTCCCCGCAGTCTGGGCATCTTGCCGCAATTGTTCGCACGCGAGGAGACCCTCACCCGGGTCTTGAACGCGATAGTCTCCCATGCCGGTAACCGCTTCGACTGGATCGACCGACTCAAGTTCGCGGAGTGGGAACATCGCGTCGCGGGTTATTGAGTAAAATTCCAGCCGCTGGTCGCTATACGCCCCATGTGTGGTCGATACGCCGGCGCTGCGAGTCACTGTGGCGGCAGGACCGTGGGGCCGTTGATCTCGGCCAGCAGCGCATCGATGTCGGTAAACGGTCGATCGCCAATGTAGGCCCAGCGGACCGAGCCGCCGCGAGCGACGATGAACGTGCCGTGCAGGGCTTCCCCGTCGTCCGGGTTCCCGCCTGGAACCGGCTTCCAGACACCGAAAGCCGAGGATACTGCATGGTTGGAGTCACTCAGGAGGTGGATCTGAAAACTTCCGAACCTTCGTATCCGTTCCCGTGAGAGCTCGGGGCGGTCTGCACTGACGGCCCAGACCTCCGCGCTCCGCGCCTGGAACCGGGGCATCGCCGCCTCCATCTCGACCAGATGGGTCATGCATGCCACGCAGGTGGAACCCAAGTAGAAGACGATCACGACCGGCCCCTCCGTGGCAGCAGCCTGCAGATCCCGGGTCTTCGTCTCTGCGTCCTCCAGCACCAGCGCCGGAGCTGCGCGTCCGAGCAGGGGATGAGCTTGGCTTGGGACTCGGTGCAGGTCGGGCTTGCCCGGCTCGGCGGCTGATGGGCCGGTCCGGGCCCGGCCGGCCATGATGTGCCGCATCAGGTCGACCTGGACGATGCCCCGGGTGTGGCCGGCGCGGTCGACCTTCGAGCGGGACATCAATCCCGGGACCGGCCGGGCGGCACGCTGCCCATGGAGCCTTATCCCCGCCCACAGCACCGAGAGGGCGATGACGGCGATCAGGGCGGACGCGTAGATGAGTCTCTTCATCGGAACACGAGCCCCTTTCCGCTCACTTGAAAAACGGTTTCGACTCGCGCAGTTCGTAAGCCTGTTTCTGGGCCCCACCCCAGTTCCCGCCCTGAGCCTTCTTGATGATCTCCTGGAGATCCTTGTAGCTTTCGTCGGAGAGCTCGCCCGAGGTGTGGCGCTTCTCGATCCACTGGATGTCCTTGTCCAGCTCTTTCTTGTTCCTCAGCGTGATGGCCGTCAGCAGCGCCTCGAGCTCACGGCGGTTCTTGTACTCTCGTTCCGACGGCTCACCACAGCCGGCCAACGCGAGCGAGACCGCCAGCAGCCAAGTCGTCGGGGGCCTGCGGCCGCGCGATCGGCGCTCATGCCTTGCCAGTGGCCGTCCCTCAGTAGGCGTCCGCACTGATCACCTCCCCGTTGCTCCGGCTGCTCAGGGCCTGCCATGTGAACAAATTGATCGATTGTTTGATGAACCGAACCGAGCCGTCCCCCAAGAGGACATTGGCCCCGCCAGGGTGAAGGGAATACATCTCGTCGGTGTGCCCCAGCGGGCTATTCGGGGGATGGATGACAATCGGGTCCTCGTAGAGCGACGGACCGCTATGGGCCGCGAGCATGGCGCTGGCGTAGTCGTAGTTGACCCCGAGCCCGCCGGTGCCAAGGCTGGCGAAGGCGTTGTAGGGGAAGTGCCGGTAGCCGGGGATGATCCCCACCCAGGTGGCGTCCGCGAGGAAGGGGGTTTTCTCGCCCGCGAAGACCGTGTTGCTCAGGCCGTCGGTCACCCCAGCAAAAATGATATGGCTGTTACGGTAGATCGGCCCGTTGCAGCCAGTCACTGTGTTGTCATAGTTGACCGTCGCCGGCATGCCCGAATCGTTCCAGCCGACGTTGTACTGGTAATTGGCACGAGCGAAATACTGATTCGCCACAGGTGGGTTTGGCAATAGGTTCTGACTGGCGTCGACCATCGCACAGGTCGGGGTTGGGTTGTTGGCCGACGGGCAGAGGTAGACGTTCAATTGAATCAGGACAACCGTGCCATTGTCGGCCACCCACGTGGGCAGGTTCACGTTGATCGCGTTGTAGAGCGGGCTCTGTTCGATTTGGGGCAGCAGCAACGCCAGCCAACCCCAACCCGGCCCGTTGTCGCCCGTCTGCGGGTCCGGGTTGTAACCCGGCACACCGAGAATAGGCATCGGCCCGGTTACGCTAATGTATCCCGACACGATGCAACCGACGGCGGACTCGTAATTGGCGATCGCCAGGCCGATCTGCTTCGTTGTTGGTGCATTGCAACCGTCGGGCCGCCTCGCGCGCGGCCTGGACAGCCGGGAGCAACAGGGAGATCAACACGGCGATGATGGCGATGACAACCAGTAACTCAATGAGAGTAAAACCGCCGGGTTCGACGTTCTTCATTCGATAAACACGCACCTTCGGCCCTCCAGGATCGGTCTGATAGTGGTCATTCTGGAGAAGCCTAACGCATTTTTTGGGTAATTCAATAGATTGTTTTGGAATACCAATAAAAATCGCCGTATGACCCTAAACCGACGGAGAGCGAAAGGCGCCACCCACGAATGGCATTAACATAAAACCTAACGCATTGTTACCACAATAGTTGCGTCAATCACATGGGCCTGTAGTTTTGGTGTGATGTTGATATTAGAATTATTATACATCGCTGTTATTCAAGGTTTTTTTGCCATGGCAACAATGTAACATATATGAAACTCATATGTTAAGTCTCGCCAAGACGACCGCAAGTGCAAAGGCCCCTTGGGCTTACGCTTAAGTTAATGCCATTCGGGCCATCCACGTTTCCTTGGTTCCAGAAAGTGGGTGGCCCCTTCCGCCCCTTCCGCGCCTTCCGCGCTCTCCAGGTCACGCATCGCGTGTCACTCGGTAAAGAACGCCGCGGATGAGCTGGCCGTCCTCGGACCGAGCTTCGATCGTCTCCACACGACAGGCCAGGCCAAGCGACGTGAGGGCCGGGGAAAACCCTTGGGCCGAGGTCCGACCTGGGCAGGCGATCAGGCCCACGCCGCCAGGCTGGAGCAGTTTCGCCAGCAGGCTGGCCACCAGGGGCACCAGCCGGCGCTCGTAAAGAACGTCCGAGCCCAGAATCACCGGGTAGGTTTCTTCGGGAAGGTCGCGCCAGTCCAGCAGACCGGTCGTGTACGAGGCCGGATCGAAGCCGTTCTCGTGGGCACTCCGTCGGACGAAGTGCAGGGGGGCCCGGTCGTAATCGGTGAAGCAGACCGAGAGACCTCGGTCCAGCGCGACCAGCCCGGCCAGGCCGACGCCGCAGCCGATCTCGAGCGCCCGCAGAGACGGAACCGATTCCTTGCTGACCGGCCACGGCTCGCTCGCCACGACCTCGGCCAGGAAGAGCGCACCGGGCCAGAGATACGCCCAGTAGGGCATGTAATCGTCGCGCTGGTTCCATTGCCGGACCAGCGGATCGTCGAGCAGCCGGTCCGGGTCGGCGGGACGGACCAGGCGAACCGGGCGGCCGCGGAATTCGAGCCGCGTGACCGTGACTGGCCCTGTGTACTCGGTCTCCCGCTCCTGAATCTGCTGCGGCTCGGTCTGGAACTGCTGTCCCAAGGTCAACTCCTTGAAGCCGAGGACGGCAGGCCTCGGTACCGGCCACCCGCCCGCTGGATCGCCTCACCTCACATCTCGATCAACGGGACGAAACGGCGGAAGTGCTCGCTCAGGGTGTCGGCCAGCCGCTCAGGCTCGGTGAAGAGCTGGTCGGGGCTCGTTTTCATCGCGAAGGCGGTCGCTTCCTGGCCGAGGTTGACCCGCACAGGGTCGATCAGTTCGTACAACCGCTCTTCGAGCACCTTGAACGGACCTCCAAGGGGAAGGGGTATGGGACCGGGCGCGGCGACGATAGAATCCAGGTTGCATCCAGAACGCCTGGGGCACAAGACATCAAAAGGGCCATGGGCTCTCGGCCTCGTGCCCGGGAAGCGAGGATCCTCGACGATGGAAATCGATTTGACCCCCCGGTCCGCGGCCGCGTCGCGTGTCAGCCTGTCGATCGTCATCATGCCCGGACAGGCCAATTTCTATGGCACGCTGCACGGCGGCGTCATGCTCCGGCTGGCCGACGAGTGCGGAGCGATCGCCGCGCTGCGGCACGTCGGCCATGGCCAGATCACCACGGCGGCCATGGACTCGATGATCTTCCTTGGTCCGGTCTTCGTCGGTGAGCGGGTGGAGGTGACCGCCGAGGTCACCTACGTCGGCAGGTCGTCCCTCGAGTCGCGCATCGAGATCTTCGCCGAGCGCCTGGAACGAGCAGACAGGCGCAGGATCGGCGTCGGCTACGGCCTGTACGTCGCTCTCGACGACAATGCTCAGCGCCATGAGCTAGTTCCACCGCTCTTGAGCGAGACCGCTGCCGATCACCGTCGCGACGAGTTCGCACGTGCCCGCCAGGTCATCCGCCTGGCCCGCCGGGCCGAGGCGCGGGCCGAGGCCGAGGCACGGGCCGAGCGGGAGTAGGGAGATTCGTAGTGAGATCCGGCAAGCGTGGCCCGAATCATTCCTGGGGGGGCTGCTGGGGATGGTCCATCTGGGGCGCGGAGGACGACACGGTGCCGGGGAGCTCGAACTTCGGTACCGATGCATCACTGTAGACCGCCTCGCCGTGCGGCTTCTCGTCGTACCGGCGCGGTGAGCTGAAATTCGAGGAGTAGCTGCTGATGCCGCTGCTCGACGAGCTGTCGTCCAGCTCATCGGCAACGCCGTTGAGCCCCTTCTTGAATTCCACGATGCCCCGGCCCAGCGAGCGTGCCACCTCGGGAAGGCGCTTTCCGAAGAGCAGCACCGCAAGGCCCATCACGATGAGCATTTCGAGCGGACCAATCTGTGGCATGATACGACCATCTCCGGGTGGATCTGATGAGGACGAGGATTCCTGGTCAGTCTCGGTCCGAACCGACTCGCCCAAGGCCAGCGGGTGGGGACCGATTTCATCACGGCGTGGGCAAAATATAGGTCAGGCTTTCCAGCCTGACACTGACTGAGACTTGTCAGGCTGGAAAGCCTGACCTACTTCCTTGCCGAGGTCATACTGCGCACCGCGGGCGGCAGCCCCGGCAAATCGCGATCAGGGATTGGGAGGAGTCGTCTTCTTGTCGGTGGTGACGGCCTGATCGATCTCGTCCTCGATCCCCGACAGGCCCTTTTTGAACTCGGTCACGCTCTTGCCGAGGGAACGCATCACGCTGGGCAGGCGATTGCCGAAGACCAGCAAGGCGACGAAGGCCACGATCAGCAGTTCCATCCCGCCGATGTTCTGAAAGAAGGCGAACGGCATCATGAGCAAGGTCCTCATTTCTAGGGCGCAGTCAAGGGCAGGGGCCAGGGTACCAGGTCACGTCACGTCCAAGGCGATGGGGTGCGAGCCGCACCTCGGGGATTCACGGCGCATTCCCGCGGCATGAAAGCCGCGAAGCGTCAGGGTAAGAGAGTGGCTGGGGACCCCCTCATGATGAGGGTCCGGGCGATGATCAGCGCGGCCACGGCGGTCGCCGCCAGGATTGTCACGAACCAGTAAAATCGGTTTCCCCGAGTCAGAAACGCCCCGGGGATTCTCGCGGGTCTGCCGGGCGCCGCGGCCGCTGGCGATCCCGGAGACACGCGTCGGGCGGTCGTCCGGCGGACCGGAGAGAGCCAGGGCATGATGGTCTTCGCCTGGCGGCTCTTGAGCACGCCCGTCCGGCCATAGAGCACCAGCACGACCATCCCGATCAACAAGAGCTCCCGCAGGCCAATCATGATGTCCCGTCTCCCGATACCGGCTCCCACCCCACGTGAGCCGGTCGTCCAAGCCCGGTCTTGCCTCCGAGGCACCTGCTCCCGCCGCTCCCGGTCTCCGGCGCCAATCTCGCTGCATGCGTGTACAACCCAGCTCACGGACGGGGCCATGCACAGGCGCGGCAAGAGCCGAGGAGAGCTTGGTAGAGACCGGAAGTGAGAACCAATACGCTGGGGGCACGGGAGTGACGTCGAGGGATGGGAGGGCCGACAGCTCGGCGCCAACCGGAGGCCAAGGCGTCTCGACAGGGACGACGCGGGGTGGGTTGACAACTTCATCCTAACGCCGGCCCGTCACCTGTCAAACGAAATTCCGCCGGCGCCTCATTGGTTTCAACACTGCGAGAGGAGGGAGTTGAACCCTCACCCCTTGCGGGACAGGATCCTAAGTCCTGCGCGTCTGCCAGTTCCGCCACTCTCGCGCGGGGGTCATGCCTGCACGATCAAGCAACTCGATCACGTTTATCGTAACAGACACACCGATCATGCCAAGAGCCGAATGCCCCCGCGCTGACGGCAAGACCGGCTGGAAAGGCCTCAGGCTGAGGCCCGACCTGGTCGGAACCGAGGATGGGCTGGCGAAGGCCCCCTACATCCGCGAGTGGCGACGGATCAAGGCCGAGTTCACCGTGGTCGAGCAGCATGTCGGTACCGAGGCCCGGCGGCGGCATGCGCATCATAGAGAACGTCGTTGCCGAGACTTTTCCCGACAGCGTCGGCGTGGGCAGCTACCGGATCGACCTCCATCCCAGCACGGGCGGCGTGAACTACATCGACATCAGTGCTCTACCCTTTCAGATCCCGCTGGGCGCACTGATTCCCCGCCGGATCGAGAACCTGCTGCCCGCCTGCAAGAACCCGGGCACGACGCACATCACCAATGGCTGTTTCCGGCTTCATCCCGTGGAATGGGTCATCGGCGAGGCGGCCGGAGCCCTCGTCGCGTTCTGCCTGGAATCCAGGCTCAGGCCATCCGCCGTGCGGAACACGCCGGGAAAACTTGCGGCCTTTCAGTCACGATTGACCGCGCAGGGGGTCGAGCTTGCCTGGCCGAAGGTGCTGCCAGGATAGCTATCCGGTCCGGGAACCGAAGTGCATTGATGCATCAAGAGAGGAGCGGAGGTTCTTATTGCCAAACGGAGTCGGAAAGCGAACAATACGGGGAGCTAAGCAAAGGCCAGGAATTCGGGTTCGGGTTCGTCTTTCCCGTTCCGTAGAACGTATAATAAAGGTGTGTTCAGCGAGCGAACCCTCTCACGTGAGAGCTCGGATCGCTTCGAACCGAGGAGACAAAGAGAGTGACAACAAGCAATCCTGCGTTTTCCCAGGATATTTTCGCCGGGTACCACCAAGTTTACGGTGTTCCCCGCAGCAGGGTGACAACCGTACAGGGAACGATGGCCAAGACCTTCCTGCTCCTGGCCATCATGTCGGCGACCGCGCTCTGGTCGTTCTTCGCCGTGGCGTCAGACCAGCTTCAGCTTGGCGTGATTCCCGTCGCGGGGATCGCCGGGTTCATCCTGGCCATGGTCACGATCTTCAAGCCGACCGTCGCCCCGTGGACTTCACCGGTTTACGCGGCCATGGAAGGAGTCTTCCTGGGTGCCATCTCGCAAATTGTGGAAATGCGGTACGGCAAAGTCTATCCAGGCATTGCTCTTCAGGCCGTGATGCTCACCGCCGGTACACTCCTGCTCATGGTCTTTCTGTATGCCAACCGGATCATCCGGGTCACGGACCGGCTGAAGTCGGGCGTGATCATGGCGACGGGCGCTCTCTGCCTGTTCTACTTCCTCTCGATAATCCTGAGTTTCTTCGGCGTGGCCGTGCCGTTCCTCTTCAGCTCATCGCCGATCGGCATTGGCTTCAGCCTCTTCGTCGTCGGCCTGGCGGCGTTCAACCTGCTGCTCGACTTCGACTTCATCGATCAGGCAGCAGAGCGGCAGATGCCCAAGTACATGGAGTGGTACGGCGCTTTCGGCCTGATGGTCACGCTGGTCTGGCTCTACCTGGAGATGCTCCGTCTGCTCTCGAAGCTCGCCAATAACCGCAATTGACGCCTGGGGAAGCCAAGGTGCGCGCTCCATAACAACGTGGCCCGCGGACACCCCTGGATGGACCGCGGGCCACGCTTGCGTTCGGTTGTCTGAATCGTCCTCTGCGGGGCGTCCACTCAGCAATCACGAGCTCACGCCGGCCCACTTCCCCTCGCGGGCGCTCTGGGCGATGGCCTCGCAGATCCGGACCTCGCGGTCGCCGTCGGCGAAGGTCGGGAAGCGGGGTTGGCCGGTGCAGCCCGAGCCGATGAAGCAAGACCGCTCCGTAGTCTTCAGTCACGATCTTCACCGACTCGGTCGCCTTCTTACCCCCGGGGCCGGAAAACGTCTCTGCCCCGCCGACCGGCTGCTTGCGCTCGGGGTGAAAGGTCGCGAGGTCGGCATCCACCTGCTCGATGTGCAATCGGGTGATGAACTGGGCCAGATCCATGGACGGTGCGATCCCTCGTTCATTTCACTTCACTGACCGCCACGGGCCGGTGCTCCGCAGCCGATACGAGGGCGGCCTCCAGCACCCGCTGGGTCTGGTAGGCATCGTGGAAGTCGGGGATGGGGACGGTGGGCTCGTGGCCGCCGAGCACCTGAAGAATATCGTAGGCCTGGTTGATGAAGCCGTGCTCATAGCCAAGGGTGTGGGCGTCGGGCCACCAGTGCTCGGCATAAGGATGGTCGCCGCCGTGGGTGCACATGATCGTGGTCCAGCCTTGCACGGCTCGGGGACGCGTGGCGTCGTAGTACTGGAGCTCATTCATACGCTCGAAATCGAACTTGAGCGAGCCCTTGGTGCCGTTCATCTCGAAGCCGTTGCGATTCTGATTACCGGTCGCCTGCCGGGCAGCCTCGAAGCTGGCGACTGCCCCGCCGGAGAACCGGGCCAGGAAGAGCAGCGTGTCGTCCACGGTCACCGGCCCTGTGCCTTCCCCGTCTTGGACGCCGGCCGTGATCCCCCCCGCGGAGGTGCCCGTCATCTTCTTCCGCTGCTTGATGAACGTCTCGGCCACCGCGCCGCTGATCTCGGTGATGTCCTCACCGGTGACGAAGCGGGTCATGTCGATGATATGGGCGTTCAGATCGCCATGGGCGCCAGAGCCTGCGCCTTCTTTCTGGAACCGCCAGACCAGGGGGATCGACTCATCGGCCCAATCTTGAAGATAGAAGGCCCGGACGTGCCGGATGGTCCCCAGCGCACCGTCCTTGACCAGCTTGTGCGCCAGGGCGACGGCCGGGCAGCGGCGGTAGTTGTACCAGACGAAGGTCTTGACCCGGGCTTGCTCGGCCGCCTCGACCATGGCGCGGGCCTCGGTCAGCGTGCTGGCGATCGGTTTCTCGCAAGACACGTTCTTGCCGGCCTCGATGGCGGCCATGGCCACCGGGGCGTGCATGAAGTTGGGCGTCACGATGTCGACCAGGTCGATCTCGGGCAACTTGACCGCATTCTCCCAGTTCGTCGATGCGTGGTTCCAGCCCCAGTGATTGGAGAAGATCTTGGGATGCTCCTCCCTGCGCCCGCACGACGTGTGCATGACCGGGCGGACTGAAGGCTTGAAGAACCTGGTGACCTGCGACCAGGCATTCGAGTGGGTCCGCCCCATGAAGCCTTCGCCGATCATCGCCACGTTGATCTCACGCATCGAGAATCTCCTCGCTCGCTCAGGAAACCGCAAACCAAGCGCGGACTGCGACGTCGCCATCACTCGCTCAGGTGGCTTTGTGGCCACAATAGCCGCGCCGTGGGCCCACTCCAAGGGTCGAGTCCTCTCGCGGCGGTTTACGGGCTCGTTTACACTCGAGGAACTGACTCTGGAGCACCGTGTCCCGCCCCGCTGAGCTCAGGAACATTGTCCATGCGAGCCCTCGCGATCCGATCGATCTTCCTCGGGCAGCTCAGCACGCTAGGCGGCTTCTGGGCGACGACCGCCAGCGAGGGCTCAACGCACACTGCCCACTGGAGGCCAAAATGAAAGAGCCACTCGTCCGCTTCAGCGTTGCGATCGGGGGCGAGCTGCTGCAGAGGTTCGACCAGTATCGCGAGCAGCATCGCTATCCCAACCGAAGCGAGGCGGTCCGGGGCTTGATGCGGGATGCGCTGATCGAGGAAGTGATCGACAGGGAAGACAGCGAGGCCGTGGGTGTGATCACCTTGATTTACGATCACCACGCCGGCCGGGTCGCCGAGCGTTTGACCGAACTGCAACACGGCCATCTCGAGCAGGTCGTCACGACCACTCACGTCCACCTGGACGAGCGGCGATGCCTGGAGGTGATCTTGCTCCGTGGCTCCGCGGGCTGCGTTCGTGAGCTTGCAGACAAGCTGATCGGCACCAAGGGAGTTGAGACCGGCCGGCTGGTCCTGACAGCCGCATCCCCGGTCTCCGGCCATTGTGAGCTAGCTGCCGGGCATGGACACTCTCGCGATCATCATGAACACGACGCACACGCCCGCGGCGAGAAACATGAACACGGTCATCATCATTCGACGTAGAGCGTTTTACCGTTGAGTTGCAGACGCGGCGGGACGTCCTCTCCTTCTCCCGCGGGGAGCGGGGGGAACCCCGCTTGCGGGGTCGGGCCGGAACGGCCGGATGAGGGGAATTTGCGGGCCAAG
>JBEKTN010000229.1:0-13865 GCA_049516015.1 Isosphaeraceae bacterium
TGTCTACAATCTCCATCGGGAAGCTCCTTCTTCCAGCACGAGACGCATTGCAACACGTGATGGAATAACGGCTTCCCGTTTTTCATGCTAGACCAACTTCCTTTAAGTTGAGCGTATGGGGTTCGATCACCTACGGCCCCGGTCATGGCCATTGCTGGATGGGTATCTCGGAGCGGGAGATGATGAGGCAAATGTGGAGTCGCATGCAAGCAGCCGGGGAGGCGCTGTGAGCAAGGCAGCCGCTCACTCGAGCCGGTCGACGGTTGCACCGAACCGCACGAGAGAGCATCCGGCGCCTGGGCCTGGGGCCTGAGCAGGATGCTCGATCACCTCGAGACCGCGCCGGAGATCGATGCCAGGAAGGTCGCCGTGATGGGCCACTCCCGACTCGGCAAGACGGCCCTCTGGGCCGGGGTGAGCGACCCGCGGTTGGCCGTCGTGATCTCGAACAATTCGGGAGCCGGCGGTGCGGCCCTGAGCCGGTGCATCTTCGGTGAGACCGTCGCGCGCCTGAACACCGCGTTTCCTCACTGGTTCTGTGGCAACTTCAAGACCTTCAGCGATCGTGAGTTCATGCTTCCGTTCGATCAGCACGAGCTGATTTCCCTGATCACTCCCCGACCCTGATGACGCGAACAGCGTGATCGCGGCGGAGAGTCAACAGCGGCCATGACCTATCCATCCACCAGTTCAACCGCCGGGTTCCTGGATTTCAACGGCTTCAACTGGTCAGACCGCTCCGACCACTCGAGCGACGCCAGGAGGGCCAGGATGGCGTCGGGGTCGACGGGCTTGACCAGATGGTGGTCGAAGCCCGCCTCGCGTGAGAGGCGGCGCGCCTCGTCCTCGGCATATCCGGTGACGGCGACGATGAGAAGGCTGCCCAGTTTGGGCTGCTGGCGCAACTGCCGGGCCACCTCGTAGCCGCTCATCCCCGGCAGGCCGATATCCATGAGCACAATTTCATGATGGTGATGGCTGATCGCCTCCAGCACGGAAGGGCCGTCATGGACGACCTGGACCTCGTGCCCCTCGAGTGTAAGCAGCAATTCCAGGCTCTGGGCCGACGTGACGTTATCGTCAACCACGAGTACCTTGCGGCTGCGCGGAGCCGGGCTCGTGGTGGGGTGAGACTCTGCCGAGAGAGAGGAGACAAAGGGTGGCCGGTCAGTGGCCACCGTTTCCTCCGCTTTCCAGGTCGGCAAGCGGACCATGAACTCGCTTCCCTTTCCCAGCCCCTCGCTGGCGGCTTGCACGCTGCCGCCGTGCATCTCGACCAGGCTGCGCACCACGGTCAGGCCCAGCCCCAGGCCCCCATTCGAGCGGTCCAGCGAATGATCGACCTGGGTGAACAGGTCAAAGACGCTGGAGAGCATCTCCACAGGAATGCCGATACCGTCGTCGCGGACCCGGAAAGCGACCAGTTCCTCCTCGACCTGGACGGCCAGGCGGATGTGCCCTCCCGCCTCGGTGTACTTGGCCGCGTTGTTCAGTAGATTCGAAAGCACCTGGGCCATGCGAACCGCGTCGGCATCCACAAGAATCGGTTCAGGGGGCAGCGCGATCGAGAGTCGATGGCGATGCGCATCGATGATCGGCCGGCTGGTCTCCACCGCGTAGGCGATGATGGTGGCGACGGTGACCACTTCCTTCTGGAGCCGGACCTTGCCCCGGGTGACGCGTGAGATTTCCAGCAGGTCGTCGACGAGCTGTGCCATCTGCCGCGTCTGATGGTCGATCACGTCGCGGGCCCAGCAGAGGGCATGGTCGTCAGAACCGCGCTGCTTCATGATCTTGACGGCATTGCGAATTGGTGCCAGGGGATTGCGCAGCTCATGTCCCAGCATCGCCAGAAACTCGTTCTTGCGGGCGTCGGCCTCGGCCAGCTCGCTGGCGTGTCTGCGAAGCTGGTCTTCCAGGCGTTTCCGCTCCGAGAGGTCCAGGCAGAACGCTACAACTGGTGCGCCGAGCTCGGCGGGGCGCCGCTCGTCGAGCAGAGCGACCCCAAGCAGCACGGGAAGACTCTGGCCATCCGCTCGCCGACATTCCAGCTCGAACGGGGCGCAACTTCCCCGGTGCTTCAGCTCAGCGCTGCAGCGCTGCAGGAGCTCGACGGATGTTGTCGGGATGAGCGCATCCCCGGGAAGGCTGCCGGCGTTCATCTGCTCGCGGGTATAGCCGACCATCTCCAGAAACGCGTCGTTGGCGTCGGTGATGTTGCCTTGGATGTCTCCGAAGACGACGCCCAGGATGTTGGCTTCGACCAGGCGGCGGAATCGGGCCTCGCTCTCACGAAGCTTGCGTTCGGCCCGCTGGCGGTCGGTCAAATCGGTGGCGATACCGAGGAACCCGTTGATATTCCCCTCGGGGTCAAACACCGCCGTCACCGCGAGCAGAACGGTCAACCGCGTGCCGTCCTTGCGGATGTAGGTCCACTCTCCGACATCGTGGCCCCTCCGCCGCGCCCGCTCGACGAAAGTGTCGAACCCCTCGATCCTGGTACCGAACTCGGCCGACAGCCGCGCCGCGTGCGCGCTGACTTCCTGGGCATCGTGAATCAGCAAGGGAGTCGTCACGCCGACCATCTCCGCCGCGGAGTATCCCAGCATGCGCTCGGCTCCCGGGTTGAAGACAGTGATCAGCCCGTCGGGGTCGGTCGCCATGATCGAGACCTGGGTGGAGGCGTCGAGCAGGGCATTGAGCCGGGCGTTGACCTGCATCAGCTCGGCCTGGGTCCGCCCCCGTTCGGCGAACATGCCGATCTGCTGCCCAAGCGTCGTCATGGCCTGCAAGAGCGGCTCATCGCGCTCCAGCGGTTCACGGGACAGGAACGTCATCACCCCGAGGATCGGCCCAGCCTCGCTGGCGATGATCGGAAAGCTGAACGCGCTGCGCAGGCCCATGCGAACCGCGAGTTCTCTCCGCACCAATCGACCGCCTGGTTCTTGCGTCAAGTCGGCAATCCAGGCCGAGCAGCCCGTGGACCAGACGCGCCCGGTCATTCCGACTCCCGGTGGAAACTCGCGTTTCTCAGCGGTGCTGACCCACGCCGGGCCGACGCGCTGCGAGGTCCACGGTTGCGCCGCGGCCCGCAACACGCCTGCCTGGCGATCGACCATCCAGCACTCGGCCACGTCGAAATCCAGGCAGCGTCCGATGGTGGAAAGCAGGTTGGGAATCGCCTCGTCCAGGCGGCAGCATCCCGCGAGAACCTGCATGGTCGCGTGCTGAACCTCTATTCGCCGCTCGGTGCGTTTTCGCTCGGTGATATCACTCTCCACGGCGATGAAGTTGGTGAGCTGTCCCGATTCGTCGTGAATGGGCTGAACCTCGATCGCCGCCCAGTATTTCCGCCCCCATTTGTCGTAGTTGAGCAGTTCGCTCTGGAATCCCATCCCCGCTTTGATCCGTTCCCTCATCAGGGCGATCGTGGCCGGATCACTCTCCGGTCCCTGGAGAAACGAGCCCGGTTTGCGGCCCGAGACTTCCTCGGGAGCATAGCCGGTGATCCGCGTGAATCCTTCGTTGACCCACTCGATGCGGACTTCAGCATCAGTGATGATCACGCCATTATCAGTGCGGCTGGCCACCAGTGCGAGCTTCGAGGCCGTCGATTCACTTTTCCTGAGCGCTTCCTCGGCGCGTTGCCGCTCGGCGATTTCCTTCTCGATTTCCCTTGGATGGCAAGGGGCCTTGGTCCCGCGGACCTGGCGAGCCAGCGTGAGAACGGCTGTCCAGGACGCCGCCGCCATGGCCACCGAGATTGCGCCGGTCAGGGGGTTGGCCGTGTTGTCTGCAATCGCTTCGAGAAGAAAAGAGAATCCACAGAGCAAGGCGAACCCCGCGATCATCCAGACGATCGACTGGTAGGGAACGTCTCGTCGCCTCCACGGACGCAAGTAACGGAGTACCAGAAACAGCGAGACGACCAGGCAGGCCAGGCTGATCGACAGATCGGCTTTGCGGTGGAGGCCGGAGAATTCCCAGTGCCAGATCGCCAACGGCCGCGCGGTCGCCCATACCCGGGCGTGGTTCCAAGCGAGGAGAGTGCTCAAGAGGATGACCTTCCTTGTTGTGCCCTCAAGATCCAGGCCGAATTCCAAGCGACTTCCTGATGACCAGGCACCTGCGAAGGGACTCGACGGGCATCGTCGCTATGACTCCTATACAATTCGCGAGCGACCTTCACAAGTCATGTTTCTTGCTACCACTGGGCACACGCTGGTGCATGCACATCGCCGGGCCCAAGACTGATCTCCCTTGTCTTACCCAAGCATTCTAGCTTGGCTTGCCCAGGAAGATTTCCGATTGACGACTCACCGGAATCGTCCTAGACTCGCAACTCCGATTGTCTGAATAAAGCGGCCCGCCTGCGGGGGTTGGAGCACACGGCGAGTGGTCCAACTTGCCGGGACCTGGTGTCCCTCTAGCCCTCTGTTGAGCAGATCCTCTCGAGACGACGCGGAAAGGATTCCGCCCCATGAACTCTGAGAGCCGGCAGTGGGCGACGGTGGGCGTGTCGGCCCTTGCCCTGGTCGTGATCGGGGGTTTGTCTGGACTTTCAGGCTGTAATCCCCACCGGGATCAACTGCGCCCGGAGAACCTGTTCGAGCAGATTGGCCGCCAGCGCGGCCAGATTATCGAACCCCGAAAGTGCATTCTCCGCGTGGCCATCGTGGATTGTTCCTTCCGCGACCCATCAATCAACGAAATCGTCTGGAAGACGGCCGATGAACAGGCCATCACCCCCGAAGAGCGGCGGGCCCTCCAGGTCAACGGCCTTCGTTTCGGCCGGATCACCGGCGAACTCCCCACCGAGCTCGAGTCGGTTCTCGCCGCGCCTCCACCGCACAAGGTCGAGCCCGCCACCTTTCTCCTCGATGACGGCGAGCAGACACTCATCAGCACGAATGAGGCCGTCGATCAAGTCACTCTGCTCCTGAACCGGGAGAACCACCCCTACGGCAAGGACTACCAGGCCGCCAGCGGCTATTTCCGCGTGATCGCTGCCCACGACGGCGCGAACGGTGTCTCGCTTCGCTTCACGCCCGAGATCCATCACGGGCCAGTGCAGCGCTCGTACCAGCCCATGGTGAACGCCACCCCCTACGCTGCTCAGCAGTTCAAGATCAACGACGGCCAGCAGGAGGACTCACTTCCCGACCTCGCCGCCAACCTCGTCCTCGAAACCGGCCAGGTGGTCGTGGTCGGCTGCCGCCCGGAACAGGAACGCAGCTTGGGAACATTTCTGTTCACCCAGTCCGATGCCCACGGTGACCAGCGACGCCAGAAGCTGATCCTGGTCTGGGCCGACCGCAACCAGCTCGGCACGCTCGGCGAGAAGGCCGCCAGGACGGATCGTCCCGTCCCTGGTGACGGTTCGAAGATCAGGCTGGGAACCCAGGGAAACCCCGAGGTCAGCACGACAAGCAAGAACGATTCCCAGCCTGAGAAGCATGCAGAGCCGGCCGACGGACGTTGAGATCCGCTGAGGCCCGATCGAAGGAGCGACGGCCATGGAGGGGAGACTGCGCTGGAACAATGGACGGGCGTTGCCCGCAGCAAGGCTCGAGGATCGCTGCGCCCGAAAACGGTGGGTGAGCCACGCACCGCATGACGCAATTCCCCCACCCGTTCGGGTATCATGGAACGCGCCTGAGAAGCACGGACAACCGGGAGACGTACCGCTGGTGACGGCATCAACTTATCCTTCTGAAAGACTCGTCGATCTGGACGGCTCCCACGGCGAGGGGGGTGGTCAGATCCTCCGTACGGCGCTGTCGCTGTCGCTGCTGACCGGCCTACCGTTCAGAATGACCAGCATCCGGGCCAATCGCGACCAGCCTGGGCTGAGGCCCCAGCACCTGAAGGCCGTCGCAGCCGCCGCAATGCTTGGGCAAGCGGAAGTGACCGGCGCTGCGGCTGGATCGCGGGAGCTGGTTTTCCGACCGGGAGCGTACTCGCCGACCGACCTGACGATCGATATCGGCACCGCGGGCTCGACGAGCCTGGTGCTTCAGACGTTACACCTGCCCCTTGCCATGCGGGCCGAAACGGCTGTGCGCGTCGTCCTCACGGGAGGCACCTTCAACCCCAAGGCGCCGGCTTATCCGTTCCTCGAGCACACCTGGCGAGCCTATCTTGCCGCCTTGGGGTTGCCCATCGCCCTGGCAATGCCGGCCGCGGGTTTCTACCCCAGAGGAGGCGGCCGGCTCGAGGCCTGGATCGAGCCGGCCATGCCCAAGGCCTGGGTCCAGACCGGTCGCGGGTCATTGCGGCGAATCCTCGGCATCGCCGGCGTCGCCAATCTTAGCGACAACATCGCCGGGCGACTTCGCGACCGTGCAGTGCAGCGGCTGCGAGAACAGGGGCTGACCGCTGATGTCGAGATCGAGGCGGTTCGCTGGCCCAGCCCGGGGCAGGGGGCTGCCCTCAGCCTGATTGCCGAACACGAGGGCGTCATTCCCGCGACATTCGTCGGCCTGGGCCAGCGCGGCAAGTCCTCCGAGGACGTCGCGGACGAGGCCGTGGACCAGCTACTCGCCTTCGAGGCTGTGGACCAAGGGGCCGTCGACCCCCACTCGGCCGATCAAATTCTTCTCCCCCTGGCGCTCGCCGAAGGCCGCTCCATATACACCGTCAGCCAGACCACGGACCACCTCCGCACCAACGCCGCCACCATCGGTGCCTTCCTCGACCGCCCGATCACGATCGAAGAGCCCAGCACGGAAGGCCAGCACGGCCGCGTCGTGGTCGGTTGAACCGCAACCAGCGAGAGCCGGGGAAGCAAACCCCCCCGGCTCTCCGAATTGGCGTCAATAACAGAACGCGTCCGGGTTCGCCGCCAGACGGTAGACCAGCACCGGCGCACGCTTACGTGTGATGGCACCTGCCACCTCGCTGCGGAGGTGGCCGGACGCGCGCACCAGATGGTCATGGACGTTGCAGGAATCAAGCGTGTCGTCCGGTGTCGCATCGACGGCCACCGTCACCAGCAGCCGCGAGGCGTCGGGCGCCGGCTCCACGTCCAGCACCCGCAGGGCTTGCAGTACGACGTCGCCACATTCGGCAAGCACTTCCTCAAGAGTCTCGGCCACCTGGTGACAGAGTTGCAAAGCCTTGCGATCCGGTCCCTCCTGAGATCGGCCGTGCAAGTGTCTGGCTCCCGGCATGATCCGCGATCTGGAATGCGGATCCAGCCCGTCGTCAGGACTCGGTTCGGCACATAGCCTGGCCATGGTTCTTCGAGAGATGATGTGATCTTTCATGATTTATCTCCCGCAAATCATGTGAACTGATGATGCGCTATGAACGCGCAGATCCGCAAAAGTCACCGGTAAAGATTCCGGCGATCTCGATTCATCACACAAGCCAATCGAGGCAAGTGCCTGGTCCCTGGCGGGCCAGCCGGGGGGAAAGGACCGCGCGCGGTCCTAGCCCCGTCGCAATCCGGAAACGGGGCTCAGGCTCGATGACTCAATAAGGTGGCGGGTCATCGGCATGGTGGGCCTCCTTCCAGATGCATGAGAGCGTGAAGTGACCGGGGATCGTTGAGCTTCCACGAACGCGGAATCATGCTGTCTGAATCATAGTCGCGCCCCGGCTTTTGATCAACCGATGTCTGGCGTTGGGTCAAAGATAGCCAAGATCCGCCAGCCGCTGCTGGATCGCGGCATCCTCCTCGTCGCTGTAAGCAGACGCGACTGGCACGCCGGATAGGCCGGATACGCCGGCGTCGTTACCACCGCTTCCGCCCACGCTTGCCAGCGACGACTGGTAGAGCAACCCCGGCGTGGAGCCGGGAATCGCGCCGGCCGGGGGCGGAGTAGCCACGGGATCGAGCAGTTCGGTCAGAATGTGGCCGTCCATGTCGGCGGGAACCGGAACACCCAGCAGGTGGAGCACGGTCGGGGCAATGTCGAGCAAGTCAGCCTCACAAGGCGACGAACCCTGACGGAAGGCAGCGCCCGCGGCAATCAGGATTCCTTCCATGCGGTGGTCGCCGGTCGGGCCGAACGCCGGGGAAATGACCTTGTGCGTCGTGAAGTCGTGAAGCCCGATTGTGCGGTAGCGCCAGTCACTGAGGACCACGGTGAGGTCGGGGGCAAGGTGGGCATGCGGTCCATGGTAGAGCTCCTCCCCCTCGTGGACCCGGGCGATCAGCGGCCGGCCGGTCTCGGGATGAACGATCTCCAGCAAGGCGTCCTTGAGGTCGCGTCGCAGGGCCCGAGCGTCGGCGGGCTCGACGCATCCGTGGGCTTGCCGCCCCTTGAGATTGATGAAGATCTGGCCGAAGTTGCCCTGTGCATAGGCCCGCGTCCGCGTCCAGTCGATGTGCCGCCGCGACAGGAAGACCGACTCGCTCAGCCGCTCCAGCAAGCTGGACTGCTTGCCGCGGAACCGGCTCACCCGGTGACTGCCCAGCCCCAGCCGGCTCATCACGTTGTAAACGAACTCGGGCGTGCCCCCTCGGCGATAGAACCAATGTTTTTGCCTGACATAGAGACTGTCTTGGAGCGCAATGAATCCCTGTTCAAGCAGCCAGACGTTGAAATTGACATACCATTCGATCGGCCCGAATCCATGATCGCTCATGAGCAAGAGCGCCGAATCGGAGGGCAGCAGCGCATGGATGGCACCCACACCCCGATCGAGCGTCTTCCAGAACTCGATCAGCTTGGGACGCAGGGCCGCGAGCTCTGCCTCCCTGCCCCGGGCCGCCCGGTGGGTCAGGTCCCAGACGTGCCACAGCTCATGGCCCAGGCGATCCGTGGCCATGAGGTCGAAAATCAGCAGGTCCCACTCGCACCGCTGCATGAGAAACTCGACGGTCTTCAGATGCTGGTCCAGGAACTCGGTCAGATCGTCGATCACGCCGGCCTCGTTGCCGCCGTCATGAATGCTCGTGGACCAGGGACGATAGGGGCCGACGACCCGCTCGAGCTCGGCGAAGAGCGCGGGGTCGGAGGTGAAATCGGCCGCCTGCTCGGGGCTGAGAAAGTCGCCGAGGTAGAAGCCAGGAAAATCGAGGGCGGGCCGGGGAGGATAGCTCATCGGCACGCCTCCTGCCACGGTCTTCTTGCCGTGCCGGCCAGCGATCTCCCAGAGCAAATCAGCCTGGATCGACCGTGAGGAGTTGACGCGCGCCTTGAGTGGGTCGTGCCCGTACTCAAGGAACTCGAAGACCCCATGCTTGCCCGAGTTCTTGCCCGTCATGACCCCGGTCCAGGCCACTGGGCTCAGAGGTGGGAAAACCGAATCGAGACTGCCGGAAGCCCCCGTTTCCCGCAACCGGGCCAGGTTGGGCAGGTGGCCTTCCGCCATCAAGGGGTCCAGAATGTCCCAGGTTGCTCCATCCAGACCGAGCACGAGCACCTTCATCGAACCACGATCCTTTCCCCGCCTTCTTGACGTGCTCACCGAGAAGCAATCCGATCGTCGGCCAGTCCGGCGAACATCCTGAATATCTTATCCTATACTATAAACCCCGTGCAAACATCAAAGTCGCCCAACTTATCCCAGTCCACCCCACTCCCGGAAGTCCTCAGATGCCACTCGGGCTTGGCCGAAGAGCCTGGCATGGAAAACGATTCCAAACGCCGTGCCAAATCCGGGGAGTTCCCGAAAGGCGGAGGTGAAGTGTAGCCTGACAGATGGCAAGACGCAGCGCGAGGTTCCACGTCCTACCAGGCCCAGCACAAGCACATTCGTGCGTGCGACAACGCTATGATGGCTCAGGATTATGAGACCGCTGAGACCGCTTTTGCCGATCGCCCAAGAAAGTGACATCTATGCCGAAGAATACGGCTGAAAAAGTTGACACGGCTAATGCTCGATTCCCCCGGTCCCCGCATCGTGTATTGTAACTCCTTTCTCAGCAGTAGTTTAGCTGGCGTAACAAAGAATCTTTCGGGATCCAAGTCTGACGGCACGCCCTATGCGTTTTCCTCTTTCATCGAACCAAGGTTACCCGAAAGCCTTGGCTGGGTAGGCTGGATTCGGACCGGGTTCGGTTCCAGCCTTCCCAATAAAACCACGAGCAAGCGTCGTTCTCCCTGGCTGTGCCCGGCCCCCTCGGTGGGGGCCGGGATTTTTTATTTCCTTACATGCCAAATACTTATGACGATGATCTGAGGTCGGCCTCGTCATGGAGGAGTGGGCTTCCCACTGCTCCGACCACCGTGGAGACGTCGACGCGGTTTCGGACCGGACGCAATGCCAGCCGCCCGGGCCATCGCCACGGTGACATCTCGAAGCAACGTGAAGCACTCCATCAGGTACGGCTCATCGATCTGGACGAGATCGCCCTCAGCGTAGCGCGCGGCGGTACCTGCCTTGTTGAGGTAGTCCCGGTTAATCACGCCCCGATTGTGCTCCAGACAGTCACGCGCCGCTTTCATCTCGTAAAGTTTTGCCCGCTGAGTAGCTCCCGGGCATCCGAGACTGAGCCGGCTGTCGATGTATCGGAACCACCTGTCCGGCCGCTCGTAAGTCAGGTCACGGACGACACGTTCAATCAAGCCGCCAAGGATCGCGCTGCAGTCGCGCAGGTGCAGTAGCCGAGACAGTGGAATCTGGACTTCCTCTTGTTTCTTGCCTCGGCGTTGGCCCGTGGCCGGGTCGAAGTTCAGGTCCATATCTTCGGGGTAGGCCGTCAGCCAGAGCCGGATCAGTCCCAGAATCCAGTCCTCCAGGAGGCTGGAAAGGTCCCTGAAGGTAGACTCGGCGAGCTGGACGGTCACGTATTTCTGAGCCCGTGACTCCAGATCCCCAGCAGGCAAGTGTCGCTTGGTGGCCAGATCGACGATCCCAACCGGACGGCCCTTGCGGGCAAGCTGCTGCACGAGCCGCCAGGCTTGCCGGGAATGCACGTAGAATTCGCGGGCCTCGTCCACGCGATCCAGGACTTGATCGGCCAGGCCGCGGATGTCGTCGGACAGGGGCATGGCTCGGGCGCCCGGCCGTCAGCCGGCCTCGTCGAGGATGGCCTGAATCCGGGCCGCTTGGCCGGATCGGCCGAAATTGATCACGGTGATCGCCGGTTCGTTGTCCAGAGAGATCGCGTCGGCATCTACCCAGTAGCGAACCTTGTGGCGGTCGAGCACTGCGAGGACTGCATCGAGTTGGGCCACGGGCACCATGAGGTAGGGTCCGGCGATGCCATCGGTCGAAACACGGAGTCCGTCCTTAGTCATCTCGTCGATCATGGTCAATCTCCTCGCCACGGAGTGGAGTCCAGACTCGATCATAAGCGTTCCGCTTTGTTCCTGCCAGGTCAACAAGCCATGGGACGATTGTATACCCATATTATAAGATAAAACCTTATTTGCTTCTTCGGGAACGCCGGCGAAGCCGGACTCAAGGAAACGAAGGATTTCTTTTTTCGGGCTCTCGTCTGCCAGGGCCCTTTCTTTTGGTCCAGATGGTTCCGGGTATCTACGCATTCTGCCGCCAAAAGTAATGATAAGCACATTCAATCACCGGCTGGCGGGTGCTCAGGCGCCGTGGTGCCTTCGAGGACCTCGTAAGGAGAAGACGTTGGCCAGCGCGGGAGCAGAGGGACAAGCATGATTCCGCCCACCGCGACGAGCTTGAGCACCTCCGAGCCGGTGTTGAAGACACGGTGAAGGACCCCGGGGCGGTTCAAGACGGCACAGCCGGGTCCGATCGGGTGGCGCCGACCGGCCGATTCCAGCTCCCCGGCACCAGTGACCACGTAATACACCTCTTCACAGCGGTGGCGGTGAAGCGGAGTGTGATGACCGGGGTCAATCTCGACGACGCCGAGGCAGAGGCTCATCACATCGAATCCCGTTTCGGGATAGATCAGCTTCAAGTCACGGACCGCGCCGCCGGCTTGCTGCATCGCCGAGCCGTCGACGTACTGGGTGGGGTCGATGACGACGCGTTCTCCTCCGAGAGCCTGTTCGGCTGCACCCATCTTGTCCTCCTTCCCCGGGTCGAAATTCTCGCGAAAAAATGAGATCGGGGTCGGGCGACACGAGTCCGATCCAGTCGCTCAACGTCGTCTCACGGTCAGTTCGAATCCATTGCCGACAGGCACGCCGCAACTGGTGAACTCCGGCAGGCTGCGAAGGCGGGCAACAAACGGGGCCAGTTCCTCGGCGTGCGTGGTCGTATTGTCGGTCACCAGCACGCACTCGGGCGCCAGCTTGCTCCAGACCGTGTCCAGGTATTCGTCGCTCTGCGCCTTCGTCGCGTCGATGAATACGAAATCGAAGGGCGCCTGGGGTTTGATGCTGGTCAGGACCGTGCGCGCATCTCCTTCGTGAAGGGTCACGAACTCTGCAAGGCCAGCCTCCTTGAGGCTCTCGCCCGCTGCCTTGACCTTTTTCGGGTCCGCGTCGATCGAATGGACGCGTCCCCCGCGCTCACTTGCCGCGGCCGCGAGGTGCAGGGTCGAAAAACCGTAGCTGGTGCCGATCTCGCAGATCGAGACGCACCGACCGATCCGAACCAACTGAGCCAGAACCATGGCCTCATCCCCAGGGATCTGCCAGTGGTCGTCAACCTGATCTCGCAGCCGATCAACCCGGTCGATCACCACCCTGACGCGCTCAGAAAACATTGCAGGCCCTCCCGTGTGACACAGAATCCTCGCGATCGACATCCTGATAGTATCATGATAGACGTCCATTCATCGCCACAAAACGGACGGGGCGTTGCCCCGTGCTGGTCTGTTGCGCCCCTTCGGGGCGTTTTCGATTCACTGACTACTGCTCCGAAACCTGCCGAGCCAGGATGACCGAATGCCTCGCCGGAAGCCTCGCCCTGGCATGCTGCAACGTTGGTCTCGACCGCTCTTTGATCCCGACTGCTGTCGTTGCGAATTTGTTTCGCTCGGCGAGGGTCTCCAGATGCGCGTTGAGCTGGGTATCCATGGCCTGAAAATCGGGGCCGCAACTGGTCTAAAAAAGTCCGAGAAACGCGGAGTTCAAGCTGCCAGAAACGGTCCGAGCGCGCCGCCCACCCCTGCCGGGGGCCCGGTGGCCAGGCCGGAGATGAGCACGGCGAACCGCCTTGCTTCAAGGGAACGCGCGGCAGGGGCCACCCACTTTGTGGCACCAATGTCAGCTTGTACAAGATCCACTTTCACTAGAACTGAACAGGCGTTTGGTAGTTGAAAGTAGACATTCTGAAGTTTTTTCAGCCGTCAATGCCGCCGTTCGACACCCGCGTTTTTTTGTCATAAGTTCTAATCTGACAATGATAAACACCAGCACAATTGGCTCTGTTCTGACACTGCACCGTCATTTCCACCTCTCTCCTTTGGATCCACTGGCTCGGAAGCGCGAAGGGAGCGCGGAAGGAGCCATTTGCTCTGTGGCACAAAGTAAACGTGGGTGGTCCATTTCGCCCAAGTGGTTCTTGGCGGGGGCGACGCTCGGGGGTGGGGCCGTGCTTCCGCGATGCCGGACCCGGTTCGAAGGCAAAGACATTGGCGCGCCGTAGTGCCTTCACACGGACCGGTCGCCTGGGACCAGCGTCGAAGGACGTCCGAGCGAGGACTGGAAGTGTTGGCAGCGCGTTGGGTTGGGTATCCATGGCCTGAAAATCGGGGCCGCAACTGGTCTAGAAAAGTCCGAGCAACGCGGATTTCAAGCAGCCAGACTGCCGCTTGCGCCAGGAGGGACAGGAAGCAAGCTTTCCTATCGATCACATCACGCCCAGCGCTCGGGTAACGCGACCAAGCCGGCTCATCTCACACTTGCATGCGTCTTATTGCCGCCGGCCGGAAATTGAAGCTATGAGAGGGAGGAAAAGGTCGACGCGACGGTTTGCAGAACCCCTGAGCCTGAGGAAGACTTTAAGGACGTTTTCCCCAATTTTCCAGTTTCCCCAGA
>JBEKTN010000230.1:0-13803 GCA_049516015.1 Isosphaeraceae bacterium
GGAATCATCGCCAACCCCAACTGCTCGACCATCCAGATGGTCGTCGCGCTCAAGCCGCTGCACGACGCGGCGCGGGTGCGCCGGGTCGTCGTGAGCACCTATCAATCCGTCTCCGGCGCCGGCATGAAAGGAATCCACGAGCTCGAGACTCAGGCCGAGGCCGCCGTCCAGCAGCGAGCGATCCCTGCCCCATCGAAGTTCGCTCATCAGATCATCGGCAACTGCATTCCGCAGATCGACGACTTCGTCCCCGGCGGGTACACCAAGGAAGAGCTGAAGATGGTCAACGAGACCCGCAAGATCATGGGCGATTCGACCATCGACGTCTCCCCAACGTGCGTGCGCGTGCCCGTGCCATTCTGTCACAGCGAATCGATCCTGGTGGAAACCGAGCGGCCAATCACGGTCGAGGAGGCCCGCGCGCTCTGGGCAGCAGCCCCGGGCGTTACCCTGGTGGACGACCCCACGAACCGAATCTACCCCCTGGCGGCCGAGGCCGCTGGATTCGACGATGTCTTCGTCGGCCGGATTCGTCAGGATCTCAGCCGCTCCAACGTGCTGCTCTTCTGGTGCGTCAGCGACAACCTGCGCAAGGGAGCAGCCACCAACGCCGTCCAGATCGCCGAAGAACTGCTCAAGCTGGAACCCGCCCGCTCCTGAGGCCGGAAGGAGGACGACCGTGTCAACCGCTCCGAGATCACGGGCCACGCGCCCGGTCGAATACCCCACAGGTGATGGCAAACCCATGGCCGAGACCGATCTGCATCGCCAGGACATGGTCGACCTGATCGCGACTTTGCAGGACCACTTTGCCGGCGACTCGCACGTTTATGTGACCGGCAATCTCCTGCTCTACTACGAGGAGGGCAACCCTCGGAAGCACGTTTCTCCCGACGTTTTCGTGGTCCGCGGGGTGCCGAAGCTTCCTCCCAGGGACTATTACCTGCTCTGGAAGGAGAAGAAGGCCCCGGAGGTGGTCATCGAAATCACCTCGAAGACGACCAGGCGCGAGGATCAGAACACGAAGCTGGCACTCTACCGAGATGTCCTCCAGGTGCCGGAGTATTTTCAGTTCGACCCGACGGAAGACTATCTAAAACCGTCGCTCCAGGGACACCGGCTCGTGGACGGAGATTACCAGCCGATCCCCGTGGTGCATGGCCGTCTTCCGAGCCAGATTCTCGGTCTGGACCTGGAGCGCGACGGGACAGAGCTGCGCCTCTACAATCCAGCCACGGCTGCACGTTTGCCGACCCGCGAGGAGGCACTTGCGGCGAGCAACCAGCAAGTCGCGCTCAAGGACCAGCAACTCGCGATCCAGAACCAGCAACTCGCCCTCCAGAACCAGCAACTCACCCTCAAAGACGCGGAAAACGAACGCCTCCGCCGCGAGCTCGAAGCTTTACGCCGGACTTTGCCCCCAGCAGCAGGCGATCCCTCCGGATCATGCGGAACATCAAGCTGATCCTCAGTTACGACGGCACTGACTTCCACGGCTGGCAGCGCCAGCCCGGGCTCAGGACCATTCAGCAAACGCTCGAGGATGCCATCCTTGCGCTGACCCAGGCTCGGCCGAAGACGACCGCAAGCAGCCGGACCGACGCGGGCGTCCACGCGCTCGGCCAGGTGGTTCATTTCCACACCTCGTCGCGACACCGGCCCGAGATCATCTTGAAGGCCCTCAATGCACTCTTGCCGCGCGACCTCCGCGTGCTCGAAGTCCGCGAGATGCCCCAGGCCTTTCACGCAACTTTGGACGCCACCTCGAAGCGGTACCGTTACGTGATCGACGATGGACCGATCGCCAGCCCGTTCCATCTTCGCTATAGCTGGCAAGTGCTCCGCCGGCTCGACATCGAGGCGATGAACCGGGCCGGCGCTTTACTCGTGGGGCGGCACGATTTTCGAAGCTTCGAGACCGACTGGCCGAACCGGACCAGCAGCGTACGCACGATCCTTGAGCTCGTCGTGACCCGGAGCGATGATCTGATCTGGCTTGAGGTCGAGGCCGACGGTTTCCTGTACAATATGGTTCGAGCCATCGCCGGCACGCTGTCGTGGGTAGGGTCCCTCAAGCGGCCCGAATCGTGGGTCAGCGACGTGCTGCGGGCGGAGAATCGGGTCGAGGCGGGGCCGACGGCGCCTCCGCAGGGATTGTTTCTGGTGCAGGTTCGCCATGGGTCGGAGCCGGGCTGAATCGGCTCCGGAATGATCGTTCGCCGGGATCGATCCGGCATCCGGCAATCACGGGTAACCACGACCATGCGCATCGTCCACGTGATCACGCGCCTGATCCTCGGAGGCGCCCAGGAGAACACGTTACTCACGGTGGACGACCTGCAGCACCAGTACCACGATGATGTGACGCTCATTACCGGCCCGGCGGAGGGCCCCGAGGGCGATCTATTCGAACGTGCCAGGAAGCGGCAGCTCAAGGTCGAGGTGATGTCGGAGCTCGTCCGTCCGATCCGTCCCTGGACGGACCTGAGGGCTTACGGGAAACTTCGGTCGGCGATCCGGCGGCTGAAGCCCGACGTCGTTCATACTCATAGTTCGAAGGCGGGTATCCTGGGCCGGGCGGCCGCCTGGCACAAGCAGGTGCCGGCTGTCGTGCACACAATCCACGGCATGCCGTTCGGGGCCTTCGAGAGCCCGCTGAAGAACCGCCTTTATATCACCCTGGAACGATGGGCGGCTTATCGCTGCCACGCAATCGTCAGCGTCTGCGACGCCATGACTCAGCAGGCGCTGGCTGCCGGGGTGGGCCAGCCGGAACAGTTCCTGACCGTCTACAGCGGAATGGACACTGATGCGTTCTTGAAACCGCGACGCGCGCGCGAGGAAGTCCGGCGCGAGCTGGGGCTAGCTGAGGACGAGGTCGCCTTCGCGACGGTCGCCCGGCTCTTTGAGCTCAAGGGACACGACGACATCGTGGCCGTCGCCGCCTCGGTCCTGAATGCCAACCCCAAGGTACGGTTCGTCTGGATCGGCGACGGCGTCCTCCGTGACCGGCTGATCGCCGGCCTTCAAGCCCGGGGTATCCGGCACGCCTTCCTGCTCACGGGTCTCGTTCCGCCCGACCGCATCCCCGAACTGCTGGCGGGGGTCGATGCGGTGATTCATCCCAGCCTCCGCGAGGGTCTGGCCCGAGTGCTCCCCCAGGCGCTTCTGGTCGGCCGCCCGGTGATCAGTTACGACGTCGACGGCGCCCGCGAGGTGGTTCTCCCCGAAACCGGCATTCTGCTGCAGCCGCGTGACCTGCCCGGCCTCGCGACCGCCATTCTGCGGTTGGCCGGCGATCCGTCGCTGCGCAGCACGATGGGCCAGGAAGGTCGGCGCAGGTTTGCCGACCAGTTCCGGCACGAGACGATGACCCGGCAACTCCGCTCACTTTACGAGCGATTGCTCGACGTGCCCGGCTCGTGCCGTTGATTCCTCACGCGGAAGAGCCGTGGCGGAACGCCGCAAGACGGCGAACTGGAGCTCGTAATTCTGCCCCTTGGTCAGGCTGAAACCCTCGACACCGTCGATGATGTTCACATCGAGCCGATACCGGTCGCGAAGAACCGGCGCCTCCTCGGGCGTGATCACTGTCAGCAGCGACGTTTTCCGGTCCAGCAGGTCGTAGAAGCCGTCCCGGTCTCGGACCGTGGCGACAGGCTTTTTCATGGCGTAGATGACGCCCGGCTCTTGGTAGTTGAGCAGGACCGGCTCGACCCCGGTTCGAGCTGAGAGGACCGCGAGCCGCTCACCAATCCGCTTCGAGGTGCGGTACGGCTCGGCCGCCGGGATCAGCCACCCGCCCACGACCAGCATGAAGACCGCCCAGGTCACGCCCAGGCCGATCCCTGCCTTCCCGGTCAATCCCCGATGCAGCCAGAGCATTGCCGTCAACGTCCCAGCGCCCAGCACGACCGCCAGAAGGGCCAGAGGCAGCCGCAGCAGGGCTGGCAAGCTGACCGCGGCAGCGAGCAAGACGACGGTTCCCGCAATGCCAATCCCTCCCAGCAAACCGAGACCCAGCCGGCCCAGCGGCCACCTCCTCAAGGTCACCTCCTCACCGGCAACGGCTTCCACCATCCAGGCCGCCAGCAGAGCGCACCCGGGATAGGCCGGCAGGAAGTAATGGAGCAACCGGGTCGGCAAGCACTCCAGGAAGACCCAAGGGCCGATCACCCATCCCAGCAAAAAGCCAAAGTCGGGGTTCGTCTTCCGCCGCGCCCAGGCACCCCAGACTGCCGCGGGAACCAGAACCGACCAGGGATAAAACGCCAGCGCCGAGAGCGACAGATAATAACCGGGAAATCCCCCGTGCTCTTCCATTCCTGACGTGAGACGCTGCACAAGCTGCGTGCCCAGGGCAAACCGGAGAAACTCGCCACGGGAGACCACGGCAATGGTCAGGAACCACGGTAAGGTCGCAACGGCCAGTCCGAGCAGGCCCCAGCGGGGAAAGAGCCGCTTCCAGACCCGCGCAGCCGGCCAGCCCCACCACCACGCCATGGCTGTCGACGCAGCGAGAAACACGGGGCCGATCGGCCCTTTCGTCAGGCATGCCAGGCTCAGGCACACCCAGAAGGCCGCAGCCAGTGCGCGCGACGGACGGAGAGCCAGTTCGCGGAGGCAAAACTGGCAGCCGACCAGCCACAATGTCAGCGTGGCGTCGGTCGTCGCCAGCTTGGATTCGGCGACCATGATCGGCGACACGGCCAGCATCAAGCCGGCCAAGAAACCTACGCGGGGTCCCCACATGCGGCGGCCAATGGCCCAGATGAGCACGCACGTGGCCGAGCCGGCGACTCCGGAGACCAGTCGCACACCGAACGGGGAATTCCCCGCAATCGCCGTGCTCAGGCCCATCAGCCAGTAGATCAAGATCGGCTTGTGATACCGAGGCTCGTCGTTGAAAGTGGGAAAAAACCAGTCTCCCCGCGACCTCATTTCGCGGACGGCCACCGCGTAGCGTGGTTCATCGCGATCCCAGAGACCCGTGCGGGCATTTCCAGCCAGGTTCTCAAGCAAGGCGAGCGCCGCGATCAGGAGAGCGGCGGTCCAACCCCAACGCCCCATTGGCCCATCGGCACCTGGCTCACTGCCGGGGGCAGGCAGGGCGTCTCGATCCACGGCTCCCTCCCTCATCAGAGTAGACAGGTGCCTCCCCACATCGTGTGTGGGCCCGCCCCGTGCTGGAATGTATTGCCCCTTCGGGGCGTGTAAGTAACCGAGACGCAGGGAGCATCGCAGCCCTGAAAGGGCGGTAACAATTCAGCACAGGGCAACGCCCTGTCAGTATAATGAGACGCCTGGAATTGGCGAGAGCGTTTCCCGGACGCCCAGTGATTCCCCAGAACTCAATAATTGCTCAGGCTTACGGACGATCAGCGATGACCCAGCTCCAGCAAACCGAGGCGTCGTGCTTGCTTCAGGGTGGCGCCCTGTACCGCAGCCGGGTCGGCCTCGTGCCGGCATCGGGACCGGTGGACCTGCTCTTCGCGGGTTTCAAGGATGGGGCTTTCTCGCTCTACTGCGGCGACGCGCCGATCTACCACTTCGACCTTGAGGGCCGCTGGCAACGCGCTTACGTCGAGGTGACGCACTATCTCAAGAGCCTGGACACGAGCGTCCACGCGATCGACCGGGTGCGCCAGGGAGCCAATCTCGTCCTCCGGCGACGTGCTCTGCGCGCTGACGAGATCCGCGATCTCGATCTCCAGGTTCGCGGCATCGCCCTGGGTCTGATCGCCGAGCTGGACGGCGGTCGCCTGCGCCGCCAGGAACCGCCGCTGGGCAAGGCCCAACCCCTGGACAACGCGGCTCTGCGGGATTTTCTGGCAAGAATTGCCCGCTGGGATGCCGCAGCCTGGGCTGCTCATCACCGGCAGTATGAGGCGACTTACGGTCCCCTGCCCTTGCTTCCACCCGATTGCCAGAATGCGGTCGTCCTTCAGGCCACGTACGGCAGCGCCGGCTTGAGTTTCGGGAATGGTCCGGCGAGCGGGCACGTGATCCGCTCGCCCGCCGAGTTCCAGCAGCATGTCCTGGACGTCGCCCGTCTGGTGGGGCGCCGCCTGCTCCAGACGCGGATCGCCTTCCTTGCCTCGGGCGACGTGCTCCGCCGTCCCGCGGACGATGTGATGACGTATCTCGAGATCGTGGGCCGGGCTTTCACGATTGCTCCCCGCGTGCAGGGCCAGACCGAGCCAGCGTTGGAAGATCCTCCGCATGTCGAGGGCATTTATGCCTTCTTGGATGATTTTTCCGCACCCTGTCCCGGCCCCGGCGCATTCCAGGCATTCCGGCAATGCCACCTCGAGCATGTGACCCTGGGTGTCGAATCGGGCGCTGCTCGCGTTCGGGATCTCTACCACAAGTCGTGGTGCGACGAAGATCTTCGCGCGGTCGTGGCGGACGTGAAGTCCGCGGGCATCGGTTTGAGCGTGCTGACCCTGGTCGGCGCCGGAGGACAGGAACACGCCGACTCGCACGTGGAGCAGAGCGCTCAGCTTTTCTCTTCCCTGGGACTCACGCGCGGTGACACGCTCTTTCTGCTGGATGAGCGCCAGCTCGCTGATCCGGCTCGTGAAGGCGGTGACGGCAACGCCCTGATGGGGGAGGCATGGACCCGGCAGCGGGAGCGTTTCAAGCAAGCCCTGGAGCCGCTTCGCGAGCGCGGGATCAAGGTGCTTCCCTACAGCCTGGAGAAGCAATGGGCCTGAGCGAGCCAGACCTGACAGTCGGCGAGGTCTCCCTGGAAAGGATGGTCCGGGCCGTGGAGAAAGTGCGCATCCGGCTGCTTCGTGCTGCAACTGCACTGGAGCAAGCGAAGGTTCCCTACGCGGTCGTGGGAGGAAATGCCGTGGCGGCCTGGGTTTCGCGCGTCGATGAATCGGCGGTCCGGAATACTCAGGATGTCGATATCCTCTTGCGTCGCGGCGACCTCGAAATCGCGAAGAACGCCCTCGCAGCGGCGGGGTTCGTGTATCTCCACGTCAAGGGCGTGGACATGTTCCTGGACGGCCCGGAAGCGAAGGCGAGGGATGCCGTGCACGTGGTTTTCTCAGGCGAAAAGGTCCGTCCCGAGTATCTCTTGCCGGTTCCCGACGTCACGGATGCTGAACAGACACCCGAGTTTCGCCTGCTGAATCTCGAGCCGCTGGTCCGCATGAAGCTGACTTCGTTCCGACGAAAGGACCAGGTTCACGTGCTCGATCTCGCCGCAGTCGGTCTCGTCGACGAGAGCTGGGTGATGCGTGTTCCTCCAGAACTCAAGGAACGGTTGCAGGAATTGCTGGACAGCCCGGATCGATGATCTCGGAAGCTCACCGGCTTCGCGACTCACGATCACCCCTGTGCGCGATCGCAACCTCAAATGGGCGGGATCGACTGGCGGATCTCGTCAAGCAAGCCCCTGGTTCCGTGCTGATCGCACCAGGAATGGACGTAATCCCAGTCGATGCGGTCGCCCTGCACGGCGATCACGTCGCGGGCGTCGTCGCGGTCCTTGGAACGGTGCCCGAGCAGGCTCCAGCGGAGCTTGGTGATGATGACGTCCTCGGCGGTTGGAAGCCAAACCTCGCGGTTAGCCGCGGCGACCTTGCGGCGGCGACGAAATCTCTCCCTGTCATGCGGGTCAGTACTCAAGATGAAAAACTCGATCTTGAATTGGCTCTCCGCCACACTCGCCACAAATCGAGTCGTCATCGTGACCGTTTCAAAACTCAACTGACGATCGATTCGAATCGAAGGGGTGAGTCGACGGGATAGCTCGCCAATGGCCCCCTCCACGAGTTCAACGACGAAATCGGCATCCTGAGTGGAGCGTTCAACGCCATAGACGTTGCTCGAGTATGAGCCGACGAGCATGTAGGGAATCGAACAGGCCTCGAGAGCATCGATCACGGCCAACGTCGCCTCGTTGCCGGTCATTGTCCCGACCTCAGGCGGCGCAGCAAGTCAAGCCGTCCACGAAGCAATTCCTCGATGGTCTCCTCGTCCGCTCCGGGATTCTCGTCTCGTAGGCCGTCCCGCATCCGATCGCAGACTTGCTCAAAAAGCTCCACGCCGGCGAGAAGCTTTTTCCCCGGGGGCACCTGCCTGGCTCTCAGCACGCGATCTCGGTAAATGGCGTCCAAGAGTTCCTGAGTGGGTTCCATGGCGATGAGCTCGGCGGGAGTGAAAGAAAAGCGAGCACCAGTTCCCCTTCATGCTGCTGGGTGGAACGTGGTTTTGTCAATGTTCCAGACGAGGGGCGAAGAGCGGCGGCATCGACTGTTCATTGATTATACCGCCTCGTATGCCTGCCGCCGATGAAGCTCTCGAAGACGAGCTTGCCCAGGTCGTCCACCGAGCAATACGCGGCGACGCCGCCGGAAACGCGGGCCATCTCCTGCACGAAGTTCACGAGGCCCAGGTAGAAGTAGTCCTCGATCAGGGCGAAGCTCGAGACCCGGATGCCGGCGGTGGCGCAGTGCCGGACCTCGTTCAGGGTGTGGGTCGCGGTCTTCTCCGCGGGGGGATAGATCAGCACGACCTCGCGGCCCTCGATGTGCGCGGTGGGCTCGCCGTCGGTGATCACGATGATCTGCTTGTTGCTCGCGGACTGCCGCATCAGCCGGCTCCGCGCCAGCCGTAAGCCGGCGTGGATGTTGGTGAAATGCTGGGGCACGCGTCCTTGCGGCTGGTCCATATCGAATCGCAAGTGGACCCGGCTGTCGAACATGCTGACCGGCTTGGGGGCCGAGTTGAGCAATTGCCGCTCGGTCATCGGGCTGGCGAACGTGTAGAAGCCGATCATCTCGATCGCGTCCTGAGGATACTGGGCCCGGACCATGGCCTGAAGCGCGATCGCCACCTTCTTGGTCGTGTAATACTTGCCGTACCGCCCCATGGAACCGCTCATGTCGATGAGCACGACCGTGGCGCAGCGCGTTTGATACTCGGTCTCGTGCACGACGTAGTCTTCATGGTTGAGCCGGATCGGCACGCCGCCCCCCTGGCGAACATAGGCGTTCTTGAGGGTCTCGTGCATGTTGATGTTGGCCAGGGAGTCGCCGTAGACGTACGGCCGCGTGTCCTCGAGCTTGTCCGATCCCTCGCCCTTGTGCAGAGTGTCGTGCCGTCCCACGCTGTCGCGCCGGAAAGTCTGGAACAGGTCAGAGAGCGCCTTGTCCTGGATCCTCCTGATGCCCTTGGGCGTGACCTGCCACTGGCCCTCCTCGTCGCGCTCGATGAGCCCCTCTTTCTCGATCAACTGGACGATCTCGGGCAGATCGTCTTCGTCGAGGTCCTCCAGGTTGCGCAGGACGTTTTCGCCATACTGGAGCACGTACTCCGAAAGCTGGTCGAACAGCTTATCGGCCGATTGGGGAAGGAAGTTCTGAGATCCATCCCACTTGGAATACTCAAACAACGACATGAAGACCATCCGCTCGGTGGCAGCGGGCCACCCTGAGATTCCCAAGGTTCAATCACCGCCTGTAAGTCGATTCACCCGTCTTGGTTGCCTTGTTGAGCTTGTTGTGCACATGCAAGCCCTCCAGGATGAACTCCCCTGCGCTGGCCGTGGCCGCGTCGCGGGCATCGCGATCCCTGAGGTCAGGCAAGAGTGCCAGGCCGATCTCCTCGGCGCGCTTCCGCAGGCCAGGCACCTTGGCAATGCGCTCCAGCACGGCCTTGGTCGGCAGCATGTCGCCGATCTCGACGTTCTGGCCGGTCTCGAAGAAATCGACAATCGGGCGGAACTCGCGGACGTCGAAGTGGACGCCGAAGATGTTCTTGACCGCCTCGCCGATGATCCGGTGAATCAGCTTGTCCTCGTGCCCATCGTCCTCGTTCATCGCCAGCTCGAGCTTCCCTCGCGAGCTGGATGCCGCGAAGCCCAGATCGGAAACGCGGGGTACGATCCACGATTCGCCGTTGACGAGGGCCCGCCGCTCGGCGTTGGAGACCACGTTTTCGAGGTTCGCGATCGACATCCGGACCGAGACGCCCGATTGCTGGTTCACATGCGGCGAAGTTCGGGCCAGCCGCGAGATCTCCTCGATGACCTCCATGACGTAGATCGGGATTGCCAGTGACTGCCTGGCCTGGCCGGTGCCGCCATCCCGGTCGAGCCAGGCATTCTGCTCACTGATGGCGATGCCGATCTCCCGGGTCATCGGATAGTGCGTCCGCACGACCGACCCGATCCGGTCCTTGAGCGGTGTGACGATCCGGCCGCGGTTGGTGTAGTCCTCGGGATTGGCCGAGAAGACCATGCAGACGTCAAGCTCCAGGCGGATCGGGTAGCCCCGGATCTGGATGTCGCGCTCCTCGAGCACGTTGAAAAGACCAACCTGGATCTTGGGAGCGAGATCCGGCAGCTCGTTGATGCAGAAGATGCCTCGATTGGTGCGCGGAATCAGGCCGAAGTGCATTGTCAGCTCGCTGGAGAGATAGCGGCCTTCGGCATGCTTGATCATGTCGACTTCACCGATCAGGTCGGCGATCGTCACGTCGGGAGTGGCCAGCTTCTCATGATAGCGCTGTTCGCGGCGAATCCACGTGATCGGGGTCGCGTCCCCCTGCTCGGCCACCAGGTCCCGGGCATACTTCGAGATCGGATGGAATGGATGGTCGTTGAGCTCGGATCCGGCGATCACCGGCAAGAACTCGTCCAGAAGATGGACGAGCAGCCGCAGCATCCGCGTCTTGGCCTGGCCCCGCAGACCCAGGAGCAGCATGTCATGCCGCGAGAGAATGGCGTTCTGGATCTGGGGGACGACGGTCTCTTCGTAACCGAGGATGTCTGGAAAGAGCGTTTCACCGGCCCGGAGCTGCCGGACCAGGTTGCGTCTCATCTCGTCCTTCACCGACTCGATCCGGTAGCCGCTTGACCGCAATTCACCCACAGTCCGGGGCCGATCCATCCCCATCGCGCGCCTGCCTCTCCGATGAACCTCTATGCGGAAGAACCATGTCGCTAAACCGTTGTTATGCTAGGCAGCGAGGAAAGTGAAGTCAACGAAAGCACACAATGCTTGCGTGCAGACGGGCGACTGCCTCGGATTCCCGCTTTCAATTCCCCTTCCTTTTCCTGGATTGGCGAAGCACTCGATCGGGGCCAGGCATCTGGCCAGTTGCGGCCGTCAGCCCCATGAGGATTGGGTTCGTTCGGCGCGGCGATTTCGCGGGACGGTTATCCTAAATCTTTGTTCTGAATAGCCTTGACGACGTTGCCCGATTGGCTTCGATCGCGCCATTTTCGGCCGGCATAGCAACGGCGACCTTGCCCGTCGCACGCTTCCAGACGAACACCGGATGGCGCTCACGCTGTGTTCGGCGTGGGTCTCCCGACCCCGCCGTCCATTCCTTACGTTCGGGGTTATCGGTATTATGATCCGGTTCCCCCGATCGGAGAAGCAGGCGTGGGCGGCTGGGAGGACTGCGGTGCATCCGTTCAGGAATATCAGATTCCAGGCTGTCATCTGGACACCGAGGTTTCCCGTAAAGGTGAGTCGAGTGTTCTCCTACTTCCTGGGATCATACGGACAGTTGTTTGGGGGGGAGCCTTTCTCCGTGGACTTACCGCCGGATGTCCCTTCAGAAATTCCTCGCGCAATACTCCGTAGTGAAGATGGTCTGACAGTCCTTCAGGCGAGTGCGGATCGGCTTGATATGATTCGAACAGTGACGCCCCAGGGGGGGGCGGAGGTCCAGCTCTCGGAGAGCCTGAGACTGGCGACCGATCTTTTTGCCGGGTATCTTGGTATCATAGATGGTGTCGCCGGGCGTTTGGCCTGCGTCTTGGTTCGAGCCTCTACTGATGATGACCCCGCGTGGACGCTGTCTCGGCACTTTTGCCGAGACGAGGTCCTTGCTGGTCCGATCAATCGGCCGAAGGAATTCGAGCTTCACGCGCTGAAGCGATATTCGCTCGACAGAGGTATCGAGGTTAACAGTTGGGTCCGCTGCCGGACCGGCGTCCAGCAGGCAGTTGCTGAGAAGCCCGAGCAACGCGTCATAGTCGTCGAGCAGGATCTGAACACAGTCGTAGATGGCGACCGGGCTAGAGAATTCGCTCCCGATGAGATGAATGCCTTTTTCACGCCAGTCAGCGTTGAATTGGACCGGATTCTCAGTCTCTACTTTCCCCCTGAAGGACACTCTCGATGGTCGGCTCGGTGATCTCCGGCGAGATTCTGGATGAGGAGAGAAACCGGACGAATAGAGTCCGGGATTTCTACCAACAAGATGGCCCCAGAGAGACAAGCCACGATGATCTGGATCTCAATCGCTTGTGGTCAAACTGGTGGCGCAATTCCTTCGAGCGGATTGCGCAATCGCTGACATCGCCATGGCTCGCAATGTTCAAGCCGATTCCGAATAGATCGTATGTTCCATGGATCTTTTACAAACATGCTTTCGACGACTCTTTGGCCACGTTCGGGGTGCCTGAGGCAACCCCGGGACGACCGACGGAGTCAGAGGCAAAGAAGTCGCTGGCCGGTCTCCTGCATGAGCACCGCCTTTACCTGCAAAAGATCGCACGCGAAGGAGAGATCTCGCAAGAACTGGGGCGATCGGCTTGGACTATGCTCCTTAGCATTCTGTTCGAGGAAGATGTAGATGTTCCCGATGCGATCCCTGGTGTCGACGGCAAGCTATTCTATACGTGGAAGTCGGGAGAACATTACCTTGACTTGGAAATGTTCCCTGACGGCGAGACGGAATTCTTCTACCGCAACGCGCAGAGCGGCAGACTCTGGAATCTCTCTAGTCGCATTAATGTTCCTCTGCCCCGAGAGGCCGCTTCGAAACTAAGGCTTTTTCGAAGAGTGTGATGGAGGGCACGGCCAGTGGCCTCTGGGACGAGCCCGGAACTCGGCGGGGCGTTGGCTCGGGGGAACGATGGCGATCACTTGCCCCCCGGGGAATGGGTCATACGTGTTGCGAAAACCTCGAAGTACGGTTATGCCGCGCACCAGTCGAACTTTGAGCTGTCCACCAAGGACAGAGAAGCCCCAATCCCACGACTCTCGATCTGGGCTGAGCGGTTGACCACGGATGAGCAAGCGTGGCGTTTGACCGGCAGGAAGCCAGCCAACGACGCGGTACTACGCCTGAATGTCGATCTGATCCGCTCGCTGGTGCCAGAGCCCTCAGAACCGCCTACCCCTCACCTCGAAGTCGAGTGGGAGCCTCGATTCGTTGAGAATGAGCACGGGATTCGCATCCTCGACGCCGAACCAGGGTCGGCCGGGCACGCGGGCATTCGCTATCTTCGCTATGGTCAAAGCGCCCAACGCACGAGCCTGCGAGTTCAACTTGCGGAGAATGCAGTGGTGCGGCGGTTGCCCGAGCTATTGCTGGACGAAGGGGCGGCGCCCGTCAAGCAGTGATCGGCCTGCAAGGCCCCCAATTTCCCCGGGCAGAGTGAGCGGTTTCGCAAGCCATCACGCCATGGGTCGATTTATCTTTCGTCGGCCTGCACAAACTCCCGATCAACGATGACCCATCGGCCCGGTATTACCACGGCAAGAAAGATCATCACAAACGGGTAACCACGGAAAACCCAGCGCGGCCGTGCCGCAACCGCATGACTGCACGAGTGAACGATGAGCGCCGAAATTTCGGCGCTTCCTACAACTTCCGAGTCCATCAGGCGTTAGGAAATCTGCGCACGCCTCGAAGATTTTGAACGTTAGCGCGTTTTACCGTTGAGTTGCAGGCGCGGCGGGGCCTTCTCTCCTTCTCCCGCGGGGAGAAGGTGGCCGGAACGGCCGGATGAGGGGATTTGCGGGCCAAGGCAAGCAGCTCAGCCCT
>JBEKTN010000231.1:0-17785 GCA_049516015.1 Isosphaeraceae bacterium
GCGGAGCAAAAGCGCCAGATCGAGGATTCAATCCTCAAGCAAGCGGCGGCCTAAGTTATTATGCGACCATGAGATACTTGAAGAATCGATAGAATCCCTGATTGGCGTTGGGTGGCACCTTCCGCTCGGGTGGCACCATGCGCTCTCTTCCCGTAGCACCGCGGCGGAACACTCAACTGCTCTACTGCTCACGCGAGCCGCCGGCGGGGAGCATAACAAAAAAATTTTCAAACAGCGGGAAGAGAAAGCCATTTATGGCGCATTCTGGGAATAGGGCAGTGATCGCAACTGCTTTTCTTCACCGAGGGATAGCCATGTTCGACACGAGTACAGAGCGACTCATACCCCTGAAGGAGCTTCCCGCCCCGGCAATTCCGGGACGGGAAGACAAGCCCGTGAAACCCTGCACTCTGCGCAGCTGGTGCACTTTGGGGGTGCGCGGAATCCGCCTCGAGAGCCTCAAGATTCAAGGTAAGCACTACACAAGCATCGAGGCGTGGAATCGCTTTTCCCAGGCCGTCACAGAAGCAGCAGCAACGAAGCGCGGCCGCACGCCGCTGGTCGCGGGCTCCCGCACACACCGGGAGCAGACCCGGGCTCTGCGGGAAGATGTCGCCAGGCTGAGGACAGGGTGCAAGAGACACGGCGGGGACGGCAGCAATGGCAAGCCTTCCGGGTCGTCGGTCACTCGGTTGTCCTCTCCGATTCTGGAGGCGCTGGCCCTCGAGCGGTTGCCTCACCGGCAATTGAATATCCTGCTGGCCCTGGAGTCGCTCGCCAGAGACAAGACTCGTTGCTTCCCGGGCAACCGCGATTTCGCCCGGCTGACCGCGATGTCCGTTCGGTCGTTACAACAGGCGCTCGCGGACCTGGTAGATCAGCTTCGCGACATGACGAGAGGGTTGGAAGAGAGTGGAAAACATGGCCCGTTCAACGAATAGCAACGCAGCGAAATACCTGGCCGTCGTCCCGGTGGGTCGAGGGCGGCGCGGCCAGGGTCTCACGAGAAGATAGGTCAGCTTTTCGAGGCTGACGTCAGGCTCGAAAGCCTGACCTACGTGGCTGACGTCACCCTCGTCAGTTGGATTCCGGGGGGACGAGGCGGCAGTCAGGGGTCTTGCGAAAGGTCCTCTGGAGGTAAGAACTTGAAACAACCCGTGTTCATTTGCGACGTCTGCGGATTGGCAGTCACGACGTACAGCATCATCGAGGCGACGGCGGGACCGATCCGAAGTTGCGTCCATACTCCGATTGCTCTTTGCCCTCTATGTTGCGATCAGCTCAGGGATTGGATTCGTGGCGTCAGCCCCGATTTGACACAGCAGGACGGGCAGGCGGGGGCGCTGGCCGATACCGCGGCTCCCCCCCGCACTGAGTTGAGCGAGCGTCTTGAATCGATTCCGGGGCGCAATGCAAGTCAGCCTTTGCAGGCTGACGTCAGGCTCGAAAGCCTGTCCTACGTGACTGACGTCACCATCGTCAACTCGATTCCGGGGATTCGAGTTTCCCGGCTACACGAAAGGTCGTTTCGCAGGGCTCGCTGAAGCGACGAGCGGACGGGCATTGCGCCTGCCAGCGAGTGGGGTGCGTCGCAAAGACGCACCGGGAAGCTGGGTGGTGCGTCATCGCAAGCTCGACGGACCAGCCGAGCACCGGTTCGGGCAGGGTTTCCTGACCCGCCCGTCTTCTGCGACCGCAGGTCTCCCGGTCCTCGACCGTCGGCGCGTCACCTTGAGACCTAGGGTCGGCCGAGCAGCGGGGTCTGGAGACCCTCGCCGAACCAGGCTCTCGCTCCGTCTTTTCCTTCGTGCTCTTGCTCATCTTCGTGGTTCCACTCCCCCCGTCTTTTCATGGTCGATCCCAACTGGAGAACTTACACCATGGCCACCGCAGCACAAATCGAAGCCAACCGCCTCAATGCCCGGAAGAGCACCGGGCCCAAAACCGAGAGGGGAAAGGCCCGCGCCAAGCTCAACGCTGTCACACACGGCATGAGCGCCCGAACCATCATGCCCGTCCTGCCCCAGGAAGACCCCAAGGAAGTGGAAGACAAAACCCAGCAGGCCATCACGGCCATGAAGCCCCGCAATCCCCTCGAGCATGATCTGGTTTGCCGCGCGGTCCGGCTGTCCGGGGAGCTCGATCGTGCCGAGCGGGTCGCGACGGCCCACCTGGCCCACCGGGTCCGCATGGCCACGCGGTCGGGGCCCGAGACGGTCAGCGCGTGCGAGCTCAAGGAGGTTCACGAGCTCGGCAGCAAGCTGTTTTTTCAGGCCGGGATAGGGCTGGGTTACCCAGACTCGACCGGGGATGACTACCCGGCGGTGATCGTGCGCCGGCTCGAAGAAAACACCGAAGGTTGCCGCTGGTTGCTCGCTCGCTGGGCCGAATTACGGAACGTTCTGGACCGCAAAGCCGCCTGGGATTATCCGGAAATCCTCCGATTCGCCGGGCTCCAGGGTAAGCGCACTATCGAGGCGCACTTCGACCCGGATCTCAATTCCCTCTTCCATGCCTTCGATGCGCTGGGCAACCGCATCGGCCACAAGTTCTGGAAGGACTGGAGAGATATGCTGCCGGTGGGCTATAAGGGCGGTTTCATGAATGTGCCCTATCGCGAGATCGCCCCGGCGCCCAGCGATGAGACCGCGGCGCTGACCCTCATCCGCTCGGTTATCGAGCGGCACGTCGGCCGGCTCGAGGAGCTGCTGGCCGAGCATGAGGGAATCGAGGCAGAAGAGGCCGCCGAGCGGTACGACCGCGCGGCGCTGGATTGCAGCCCGGCATTCGAGCGGCACCGCCGCTACCAGTCCGCCCGGCACCGAGAGCTGCTGCGCACGCTGGAAACCCTTCGGAAAATGCGGAAGGAGGAATTCGGAACGGGGAATGGGGAAGGCGAAAAGGCGGATGGCAAATGTCAGATGGCGGATGGCAAATGCCGGATGGCGGATGACAGAGGGCAGAGGGCGGATGACAGATGCCGGACGGCGGATGACGGATGCGAGGTGAGGTCGGGTGGGTGTGGTGACGCGGAGAACGGCCTGCCGACGCCTCAGGCACCCAGCGAAGACGGAGTGGCGAGTGGCGAGTGGCGAGTGGCGAGTGAAATCGGAGTGGCCAGTGGCACAGGGATAGTGGTCAGTAGTCAGTGGTCAGTAGTCAGTGAATCTGGAGGGAGTGGCGAGCCGACGCAAGAGGAGTGCCGGGCGCCGCAAAACGTGCAAAACGAAGCCAATCCGGAATTAACGCAAAGCTCGTTGCCACTTGAGGTTGAATCATCGGCGACCGAGCCGGAGGGTCGGAAACGAAGCCAATGGGAGGGAGATAACGCCCCACGCTCCACGCTCCACGCTCCACGTCTCACGCCCATAGTGGGCAGTGAATCTGGAGGGAGTGGCGAGCGGCGAGTGGAGTCGGGTGACTGTGGGGAAGACGAACCCGAGCGTAGCGAGCCGACGCAAGAGGAGTGCCGGGCGCCAGAAAACGCGCCAAACGAAGCCAAACTGGAATCAACGCAAAACTCTTTGCCGCCAATGGTTAAGTCATCAGAGAACGAGCCTGCGGGTCGTGAACGAAGCCAATCCTCGGCGGGTGGTGCGGTTCCCCACGACACTGGCGACGAACTGTTCGACAACCCGATCGCGCGGGCACGCGCGAACAGCAAGAGGGCTCGGGGCAGCAAAAGTGAGAGTGGCGAGAGGCGAGAGAATAGTGGCCAGTGGCCGGTGACTGGTCGTCAGTGAAGCTGAAGCGAGGGACGTTCAATTCCCATACGCTCCAGTCATGAAACAGGCCGGACCTGGTCCCGCCTGCGTTCGTACACAGGCTTGCGGCTGAGCCATGAAGGTAGCAGCGCCAGGGCCGCGAGCACCGTGAGCAGGGCGAGGAACAAGGGCGACCAGCCGCCCGCGGGGACGACCATGCCGGGGATGAATACGGCGGTCTCGCCGGCTTCGCGGCTGCCGCGATGGAAGATTCGGACCGGACGGAGCGTGCCGTCGGGAAGACGGCGATCGCTCTCGTAAACGAGTGTGTAGCCGGCGCCGATCCGGGCGGCGATGGTCTCGTAAATTGCCTTGAGCTGGTCGGCGTTGCGGGCGGGGTAGTACTGGGCGCGGGTCGATCTGGCCAGCCGGCGGAGGTCGCCGCTGGCGATCTCTTCCTCGGTTCCCAGCCCCAGCGTGTAGACCGGCAGGCCCAGCCGCCGAGTGAACCCGCAGGCTGCGCAATCGCGGGTCTCGCTGCCCCGCACGATGCCGATGAGAGCGCCCGCGGCGGCGAGCAGGAGCGTGATCGAGCCCAGCCGGGGCTCGAAGCGGCTGGCTCCGGACGCTCCCAGCGGAATCAAGGCCGCAACCAGCACCAGCAGGCGAAAGACCACGAGGGCCAGTGGCACGAGAATCAAACGGCGGGCGACCGGCTGGGCCGCCACGAGCTCGCCGAGCGGCCGGGTGTCGATGACGAGGTCAACGGGCCCTGAACCGTTTGCGCCCTCGGCGGTGGCCGCGTTCAAGGCGGGCCGCTCGAGCCGGATCTCGATCCGCCGGGTGCCACCGTTGCTCTCGACGACCACCGTGCCGAGGGTTGTGGGCCTGGCATTCTCGGGAAGCTCGATCTCGACGGGAATGTCGGTGTGGTCGATCGTCAGGAAGGGGCGGGCGGAGAACTCGGCCGCGACCCGGATGGTCGTGCTCGCCGCCGGCTCGACCCGGGCCGTGCTGCGGAGCAGGCGGTAGCCGACGTTGGTGATCCGGAGCGACTTGCGGATGAGGCCCCCGGCCGTGGCGGCCCGGATCACGAGAGTCTGCGGATGGACGTCGAGCTCCGGATCACTCGACCGGCTGGCCGGCAGCCGTGCCAGCCAGGCGTCGAGCTGCTCGTCAGCGGTCTGAGTGGGCTCGGGTCGAGGAACCAGGTCGGTGTGGCCAATGCGCCTCAGATGCTCGGCAAGGCGGCTCGAGGTCAGCTCGTCGCGGACCAAGGCCCAGCGCTGGGCTGCCAGGGTCAGAAAGTCGTCCCAGGTCTTGCACGTGGACCCTCCCCTGATGGTGAACGGTATGGTCAGTGCTGCCGGACGTGGTTGGACCTGGGGCTGGGAGAGGGGCTGCGGCTGGGATGGCCGCGAGGTCTGTGCCTCGAGCTGGCCTGCGCGCTTGACCTCGAGCTGGACGGCGCCGAGCTGGATCAGGTCGCCGGGCTGGAGCGGCCGCACCTGTCCAGCCAGAAGCCGCTGGCGGTTCACAAAGGTGCCGCCGGGGCTCTCCAGGTCGCGGATACTGAGCGCTTCGCCAGCCGCCGTGAGGCAGGCGTGTCGTCCGGCCATTCGCCTGGGCGAATTCGACTCCTGGTCGGCCAGGTCGAAGCCCGGAGCGCCGGCGAGCGCGTTGCCAATCGGGGTCTCACCGGTTCCGACCTGGTAGCGCCGGCCGATGTTCCGGCCACGGACGACCTCGAGGATCCAGCGCTCGCGTCCTGACGTGGTTGACATGACTGTTCAGTTTCACCACATGTATTGAGTCTATGCAGTATGTCGCAAGCTTGATGCCGCCTACCAGATCGAATCGTTAACGCCGTCGAAAGACCAGGACGGTCTTGCCGAGCTCCAGCCGGTCGCCATCGTGCAGGGGCTCGGTTCCCGTGACGGTCTTGCCGTTGAGCCGGGAAGGCCGCTGCGCGGCCAGGTGGCGGAAGAGGTAGCCCTGGGGAGTTGCCTCGATCTCGGCGTGCTGGCGGGCGACGTCGGGATCGCCGAAGATGCCGATCTCGGCGCGTTCGTCCAGGCCAAGGCGGCAGCGCTTGTGAGCCAGCAGGTAGATGCGGCCCTCCTGGCGTCCGCTTTGCACCTGGACCCAGGCCCGGCGCAGGGCCTGCTCGACCAGGGCAAGGAAGAGGCCCAATCCGCCACCCAGGATCACGATCCCGAGAGCCTGGCCCAGGTCGTAGCGATTGCCCAGAGCGATACGCAACTGTTCGAAGCTGCAGCCGCCCACGAAGCCGCCCAGTCCGCCGCCGATCAGGCCGAAGATGAGGCGCTGCCGCGACCGGTCGGCCAGCCCCTGGCCCAGGCCGATGCCCAGGCCGAGGACCGACCAGGAACAGGCCCGACCGAGCAGGCCGCCGCGGCAGAGGCCGATCACCAGCTCGCCGAGCACCAGCCCGAGGGCGCCGCCGAGGGCGGCCGCCGGCACGCCCCACGACACCGCGCGGGCCAGCTTGTGCCAGGCGCCGTCGCGAAACGGACCCCAGGCGGACAGAAAGAACCCGATCGAGCCGCCGATCAGCAGGCCCGCCAGGGCGTCGCGAACGTAGACCGATTCCGCCTGAACCAACTCCACATAAAGGTATAACCCAAAGATTGCACCGACAGCGCCGGCCAGGGCCAGGTCGTAGGCCTGGCGCAGGCTGGCCCACCCCTGGCTCGCACGCGGGCTGGGAAAAGGGTGAGGCTCGGTCGCGGCAGGCGCCGGGGCGGCCTGGGTCATGACAGCACTCGCAGGGCGCGGCCTCCCTCGGCGATCATCCGCGCGATGTGGCCGAACGTCTGGACGAGCTCGCCGCTGCGCGCGAAGATCGACGCGCGCTCGCTGCTGGCCAGGCGGCCCAGGTAGTCGCGGTCGGCGTCGCCGGTGCCGATGGCGACGATCTCGATCCCCTGTCCCCGCGCCGCCAGGGCCTGCTCGACGGCGCTCTCGGGTGCGTCGGGAAAGCCGTCGGTGAGGATCACGATGTAGCGTTTCCAGTCGGTGGCGACGAGCTGACCGCGGGCCATCTCCAGCGCGTCGGTGAGGTTCGTCGATCCCTCGGCCTCGAGCCGGCCAATCGCGGCGTGCAGCCGCCTGGCGTTGCTGGTCGCCGCGCACTGGAGAGCGACCAGGCTGGAGAACGAGATCAGGCCGACCTCCATGGTCGTGAAGTCGCAGCGATCGAGGAACTCTCCGGCCGCCGTCTGGGCCTCGACGAGGGGCTGGCCGATCATGCTCGACGAGACGTCGATGAGCAGGAAGACGCGGATTCGCTCGGCTTCCCCGACGACGGCGACCTCGGGCGGCCTGCCCAGCCACGAGAGGTCATCGGGCACGGGCTCGACCGCCAGGGCCAGGCTATGGCCCGTGTCGCGCTGGACGGCCTGCACCTGGACCATGCCGTTGACGTCATACGAGATGCCCACGTCCACCATCACCTCGCCGTCCGTGGCGTGAATTCCCGTGAAGACGTATTTCCCCAGGATCGTGCAGTCCAGCGGTGAGGTGCTCTCGCCCTGGGTAAGGTAGACTTCGAGCCGGGTATTGGCCCCGCCGTGCGTGGCGTGGATATAGGTCTTGGTGTTCCGCGCGGGAATCGGGATGTTGCGGCGGATCAGGATGTCATTGACGAAGCTGGCGGCATCGGGGCTGACGGCAACGGTCCCCAGGCTGTGCGACATGACATCCGTGACGCGGCGCGCGGCCGTCTGGGCCGCGCTGCCCCGCGCCGGGCCGGTCGAGAGCGTGAATCTTGGCAGTGCATCGCCGATTGGCTGGCCCACCTCGATGGCCGCCTGGATGGCCGCTCCCAGGGCGACGGCCTCGTCGACGTTGACGCCGGTCCGTGGCGGCTTGCCGGCCATCTCTGTGACGTACGAGCGAACCATGGGCATGCGGGTCGATCCACCCACCAGCAGCACGCCGTCGAGGCTTTGCCAGTCGAGCCGTGCCTCGCCCAGGGCTTCCTCGGTCAGGCGCCGGGTGCGGTCCATGAGGGGGAACGACATGGCCTCGAACTCCGACCGGGAAAGCTCGAAGCTCTGGCGCCGCGAGCCGAGCTGCAGGGTGATCCGGGTCGACGTCCGCTCCGAGAGGGCCCACTTGGCCTGCTCGCTGCGCAGCAGAACCTCGTTGAGCGCGACCGGGTCGTCGAGCGGATCGAAGCCGGTCTGGGCGGCGAACTGCTCGGCCAGGAACGTGGCGATCCGGTCGTCCCAGTTCTTGCCGCCCAGGTCATGGTCGCCCGCGGTGGCCAGCACTATGATGTCCTCGGTCGCAATCCGGGCCACGGTCACGTCGAAGGTGCCTCCGCCCAGGTCGTAGATGAGGACGGTCTCGCTAGTCGTTCCTGTCCGGTTCAGGCCGTAGGCGAGAGTGGCGGCCGTGGGCTCGTTGATGATCCGCATGACCTGGAAGCCGGCAGCGTTGCCGGCCTCGATCGTCGCCTTGCGCTGGGCGTCGCCGAAATAGGCCGGGACCGTGATCACGGCGCGATCGACGGACTGCCCCAGGGCAAGCTCGGCATCGTCTTTGAGCCGCTTCAGCACCAGGGTCGAGAGCTCGGTCGCCGAGTAGGTCTTGCCGTGGAACTGGAGCTGGTAAAGCGGAGAGCCCATGTGGGGCTTGAAGAAGCTGGCGATCTCCGAGTCGCCCAGCCGTGCCCACTCCTTGGCCTCCTGGCCCACCGCGGGGGGGTCGGTTCCGAAATAGACGACCGAAGGCGTGATGTTCTGCCCCTCGCGGTTGGCGATGACCTCCGGCCGCCCGTAGCGATTGCGATGCGCCACGACCGAGTTGGTGGTGCCCAGGTCGATGCCGACGAAGGTGGACATGGGGAACTCAAGAATCCTCAGCTACAGGGTGGACGTTCTCGGGAGGCAGGGTCAGGACCTGCCGGACGATGGTCGTCGCGTCGTCGAGCGCTTCCTCGAACTCCAAGGGGAGGAGATCGTCACTTGATCCCGGATAACGATACAAGGTGGCGAGCGGTGTCAGCCGATCTGCCGCGTCCCGCCAGGTCTCAAATACAGGTTCGATAGTCATAACTTGATCGAGGAGCTGTCCGACATCGTGAATCTTCGCCACTCTTTGATCATAGAAGACAAGGTAGGCTTTGAGAGCTTTTTCCGCGGCTTGCTGGCAATGGTACGCGGCCACATCGAGGATTGGCGGGTGGGTCGCTCCCAGCAACCTTGCCGCAGCCAGGTCATGCGACGCCTTTCGGAGCCAACTGCTCACCAGTTCCCGCTTCGCTTCGTCCATAGAGCACCTTACCTCGATCCAGAATCTCGGCCTCCAGAGAAGCCGATACTCGAGCGGAACGGGCCATCTCATCCCGAGACTTGACGATCAGGTCCATGGGCAGAGGGATGCCCCTCAGACAACGATGGGCTCTCACGGCTCGCGCCGTTGGCCTCTCGTCTGTCTCAGGGACGATCACGAGCAGATCAACATCACTGTCCTGGCCGGGCATGCCCCAAGCGTGCGAGCCGAACAGGATGATCTGATCGGGATCGAATTCCGTAACAAGGCGCCGACTGATCTCGGCCATGAGATCAGGGGTCAGTCTTGACATCAGTCGTTCTCGCTTCCACCTCTTGCCCGGGGCACGATCGTCTCGCGAACCCACCGCCGGAACGCCTTGGCCCATTGAGTGTCTTCGCGATAATCGTCTTCGACGACGAACTGCAAGAGTTCCTCAATCGAGATCCACGGCAGAGCCACGCTCTCGGCGTTTTCGCGATAAGCTCCATCTTCCTGACGAAGCAGCACTCTCAGTTTCTTCCCATCAAATCTCCAAATCTCAGGAACCCCGAGCGCACCATAGATCCCCAACCGGTTCAGTACGGATCGGGAAATCTCGATCTCGATAGCCAGATCGGGCGGCGGGTCGACGTTCATATCAAGATGGTCCACGTTGCCGATCAAGGAGTAACTCTTCAGGTAGAAGGAATCGTCTGCCTCCAGTCCGCGATCGAGGTCTTCACGATTGAGCGTTGTCGAACCCATGCAGATAACCGGAATATCTAGTTCCTCCGTCAGGATTTCTACCATTCGTCCAAGTCGTGACTTGTTCCGTTCGTGCCTGGAAAGTGGCGACATCAGTTCCACGTCTCCCCGGTCGTAAGTCAAGCGGACCTTTTGATTCCCCACAAGGCTCAGGAGGGTTTGATACCCCTCCCAACCCACCCCGCGGATCACCACTCGATTCTCGCCCTGCACCAGGCGAGTGTCAGACACAACGGTTGCCATGATTGTTTCTCCCTTAAGATACCGTCAGCAGCCGCAGGGCCGTGGAGCGCTCCTCGACCTCCTCGGCATTCATGACGGCCTCGGTCTGGAACTCGACGTCGATCGAGCCGCCCGCGGTCAGGTCGATGGCCGAGACGTTCAGCCGGCCGTCCTGGTTGATGGCGAACTTGACGCGGATGGGGCTGCGAGCGGGGAGCTTCTCGGGAAGGTTGAGCGTGACCAGGCCGACTTCCTGGCAGTCGGCCGGCGCGGTGCTGTCGCGCTCGCCGGCCATCACGCGGATGTCCACGGCGGCCTGGTTGTCGGCGTCGGTACCGAAGTCGCTGACCCGCTCCATGGGAACCTCGGTATTGCGGGGCAGCAGGTAAACCACGATGTCCTGGCTCTGCTGGTCGCGGGCGACGACGCCCAGGCTCTTGGAGAGGACGTTGACGATGCGCGTGCCCACGAGCTGGCGCACCGGGCCGGTCAGGGTGAACCCCAGTTGCTTCTCCAGGTGGTCGAGCGCCTGCGCGACCTCTTCCTCGGGCACATCGCTCAGGTCGATCGGTCCGGCGGCGACATCCAGGCTGGCGTCGCGGCTGGCCATGATCTCCTGAATTTCCTCGTGGAGCGACTCCTTCAGGCCATGGAGCGCAGCGCCCTTGGCCACGGCCTCGTCGGGATCGTAGATCTCCGGCTGGAGGTTGAACTCGGCGACCAGGCGATCATGGACCTGGGGCATGCGAGTCGCCCCGCCCACCAGGATGATCTTGTCGAAGGTGGTATGGCCCTTGGCACGGGCGTCGGCGAGCATCTCGTGGGTCAGCTCGATGGTGCGGTCGAGCAGGTGCCGGGTGATCTCCTCGAACCGGGGGCGGTCGAGCTCGACCCGAGCCTGCTTGCCCGCGTGGGTCACCCGGAACGGGGCCTTATCGCGCTGGGTGAGCGTCTTCTTGCCGCGCTCGGCCTGGAGGAACAGGTCGTTGAGCACTTCGGGGTCGTCGAGCGGGTCGGACTCCTCGCCGGTCTGAATCCGGAACTGCTCGGCAAGGTACATCACGATCGCCTCATCCCAGAGGATGCCGCCCAGACGGTGGTCGCCGCCGGTGCAGATGACGCGGATCAGGCGGTCCTTGATCTCGATCATGGTGATGTCGAAGGTGCCGCCGCCCAGGTCGTAGACCAGGACAGTTTGGTCTTCCCCTTGCTCGAGCCCGTAGGCGATGGCCGCCGCCGTCGGTTCGTTGAGGATGGCGCGGACGCTCAGCCCCGCCAGCCGGCCGGCGTTGGCGGTCGCCTCGCGCTCGGGCGTTCCGAAGTAGGCCGGGCAGGTGATCACGACGTCGGTGATCGGCTCGCCGCCGGTGGCGATCTGGGCATCGCCCACGACCTTGCGGAGGATGAACGACGAGATGTCCTCCGGGCTGAAGGCCTGACCCTCGTACTGGAAGACGAAATTCGGGTCGCCCATGTGCTGCTTGATCCGGGAGACGACCCGGTGGGGCTCCACCTTGGCCGACTCCTTGGCGGTGTTGCCCACAATGATGTTGTCGCCGTCGAAGAACACGACGGAAGGCGTGATCCGCTCGCTCTCCTGGTTGGGGACGATCACCGCTTTGCCGTGCTCGTCCACGTACGCGATCGCCGAGTAGGTCGTTCCCAGGTCGATCCCGTACACCCGCTTGAGGCCTTCAGCGTCAGACACGTCAGGGGCTCCCATAGCTCGCGAGGCTGGCAACGCTCTGGCAACACAAAAGAATAATGCCTCCAGGCCGCATCCGGCACGCAGGGCGACGTCTCGCGGAGATGTTCGTCTACCCTGACGGTTTATTATCAGGTTTTCGTGATCTCCCAGGGAAGTCATGCACTTGAGGGATTGACCAGGCAGGAGACGAAGCTGCTTTCCAAGCGGTTTTCTGATGGCACGGAGAAGGCCTGCTCGACCAATGCGGGAGGCCGGGAGGGCCCGTCCTCCCTGTGGGTTCAACTCTCCGATGCAAGTTGGACGCGAGAGCGAGTCGCCAGGCAGAGCCGGCTCCCAAATCGCTGCAGGAGGGAGTTCTGTCTCCCGATCCTCGCGATTTGGCCGTCCGTCGGGTCGTTGTATGTAATTACGATGCTCGGTTTCCGCGACCATCCCCATCGTGCCGCAACCCATCTTCCGAACTCAAATGGATGAAAGCGAAAGAAAAGCGACACCCCGTCTTGCCGAGGTTGGGCCAAGGATTACCAGCATCCCCCTGGCGCCAGTCAATGAGTCTGCTCGAGGTTTCGGACAGGACGAGGGCGACGAGACGAGGGGTCGGCACGGGACCGAGCCGTCAACGGACGGGAGATTTCCGCGGACGTCCGCCGGGACGGACCGTCAGGTCGAGGCCGAGTCTGTTGCCGAGTTGCTCGACCCAGTCGGGGTGGCCGTAGGGGAGGCCGGTCTGGGTACTGCGGCGAAGGGCGGCCCCTGGAACTCCGTCATAATGGTTAGGCGAGCTACCCGCTCACACCGACGAATTCCTCGGCCGACATCCCGATGTCTCGGGTGATCTTCCGCAGCAGCACCGGGGAGATGTCCCGCCCTTTGTGGAAGGGCACGGTCGTGCCCCGCCCGTCGGGGTGGCGGAACTGCTTATGCGCCCCACGCTGCCGGACCTCGACGAACCCCAACGCCTCCAGCCGGGACACCACCTCCTGCGGCTTGAGCACCGGCAGCTTGGGCATGTTCAAGCCACCTGCACCGTCTGGATGCCGATGAACTGCGATTCCAATTCGGGCTCCCCGTCCTCCAGGAGCATCGCAATCACTTCCCGGAGGTTGTGGTTCAGTTCGTCCAGCGTCTCGCCCTGGGAGTGGCCCCCGGGCAAGCCTGGCACATACCCGATGAACAGCCCCGTGTCCGGGCAACGCTCGATCACAGCAGTAAACGTCCGCATCCCGCCCTCCGTCCCCACACCCGAACCGCCTAACGATAGCCCGGCATTTTGAGAAACGCGGCGAAATCTTCCCCGTCAAAGAAAACGGGGACGCGATTGATGACGTGGTAGACGAGGCGGTCGTCGACGAGTCTCAAGGGTCTTGGCATGAAGAGAGATTATCCGCTTGGTCGATCACGATCAAGCTAATAGTTCTGACCCTTTTTCTGCCTTCGCCAGCATCGTGCTCTTCGAGCAGCCGGCATGAGCCAGGACGCCCCGGTTCGGGGATGGACGAAGATAAGGGACCGGGACGAAGATAAGGGACCGCGAAGATAAGAGACCGGGAGTCGTTCTTGGGCTCCGACGAAGTAAAGATAAGGGACCGGGAGTCGTTCTTGGGCTCCGACCCCTTACCTCAATGCGACATTGAAGAAAACGACTCTCGACCCCTTATCTCCGACCCGACCCCTTATCTCCGACCCCTTGTCTCCGACCGACCCCTTATCTCCGACCCCTTATCTCACGCTGGGAGTTTTTGCGCCTGGAGGCGGAAAATTTTTCCACCTCCACACATCCAATGAGCCCTGCCCGTGAAGATCCGTCCCATCGCGACTGATCGACGTATTGACCGTACCGAAGCCCGCAGGCATGATCCAGTGCGACAGAAGCGGGAGCGTGTCAGTAGCTGGTGCTCTGCCCGGTCTTCAAAACCGGTGAGGGGTCTGGAAACAGGCTCCTGGTGGGTTCGATTCCCATACGTTCCCGCCATTACTCACTAACGACTTACGTCCATCGTGAACCGAAAAACGCCCCATCAGCGTTTGCGAATGCCATTCTATCCCATGTCGGTTTTATCGGTTTCCACGACCGATAACCGATAAAATAACCGATACGGAAACCGACACAAAGACCGGTGGGGGGACGTGAGCGTTTTCCGCATCACGCTGCGTGACAACTGCGTAACGCCATCGGTATTCGTTCATGGTGGTTTAGGGGTTAGGTTTTTCTGATCGGGGGCGGGGGCGTTTTTGCGTTTGGCGGGTCGTGTCGTATGTCGTATGCCGGAAGCTCTATCCGAAGACGTAACCGTTTCTATTTCCGATGACGTTCCGATTGCGGAGCGTCTGACTTGGCGGTGACCGCCATATATCCGGTATGATGGCCGGTATTCCCAGCCGTCGCTAGGATGTCACTTTTGCGTCCATCGTGAAAGTGATGGTCCCATCGCCGTCAAGGTCGTCGCCCGGTCCCGACCAGCGTCCGATGGTGATACCGTCGGTGCCCGCCCCTAGCTGGCTCATGCGGCAAAGCGCACAAATGCCCTCGCACTGACCCCACGCCCCAGGCTCTCCATGAGCCGGGTCGGAGGCAGCAGCCACGGGGTGTCCACCCCCAGAACGATCCACGATCACAAAACTTTCACCGCATAATATCGCCGAACCATGCCTAAACTGACAGAATGCACGGAGATGGGTGATCTCTAAGTCCAAGAAATCCCTTGCATGTTCTGAAAAGATGGTTGACGAACGGTTTTCCGGAAAGCTAACCTAACGCAAGCGGGAAGTGATGTGGCCTTCGAGACCGCTAGACGTTGCGGTTTGCGGTAAGGGAGGTGAAGGGGGCTTCGGCGGGTTGATTGTACGGAGACATCCCCCTTGCTCACCATCTCGATGATTGGAAAACCAAGCATTCAGGAGGGCGATCATGAGACATCTCAGTTTTGCTGCTGCGACCCTTTGCTTGCTGCTTGTAGTTCCTCGCCTCGGACGACGAGAGCCGACACGATCTACGCCATCCAGAACTACCCATCCGACCAGAACGGACACACCGTCTCAGGGACGATAGCGACCGATGGTCACATCGGCCAGATAACATCTGCCGACATAACATCGTGGTCAGTGACGTTCGATAGCACCTTCACTTTCCGGTCCACAGATCCAGGGGCCGATATCGGCTCCCTCGGGGTCGTACAAGCCACAGCCACGAATCTTTCGCTGAGTAGCCCATCGGTAGGATTCAACCAACTAGAGTTCGGCATCTTCGGCACCGCTGGCGCACCCGACGTCGGGTCCTCCATCAACTGGGGACGAGCCACCGTAGAGCCAGGCGTCTACAGCGGATTCCTGGAATCGACGGAGCTTTGGAACCTCTACCGTACGACACTCGGGGGAACGGACCCTTGGGTCCTCGCCGTAGCGCAGGCATCTGCCATCCCCGAGCCAGCATCCCTGTGGATGGCTGGAATCGCGATCAGCGCTGGCCTCGCCTACGGTTGGTTCCGCCACCGCCGGGAACCGCAGCGGCAGCGGCCAGTGGGGCCGCCCGACGCGACCGAGTGAGCGGCAGACAGTTCCAAGGCCCGCTCGGACAGTTCCTCTCCCAGCGCCCGGAGACCGCTCCTGACCGAGCGCTGCCAGCGTCGAACGTGAGTCCCGATGTGGCTCAGGTCCACACCTCGCTCATCAAGCCGGGACACACGTCCCACGCAACGTTCCACCTCCTGCGGGGCGACCTCCAGCCCCACAGGCGTAAACGCATAGCCTAGGGGGTGCGATCCCAAAAAGCGGTGATTTTGATTCAGCCATAAGGTCTTTACCTGGAACAGCTTGCGACAAAAGGGTTGAAGATCCAAGAAGCGCTTTCAATTTCGCCGGTAAGATCCATCCCCCTACTACAGTCTCAGGCGAGTCGTCGGTCTCCGAGAATCTGGCTCCCGACGCCCTTGAAAACTGAGAAATCAACCGCATTCTGAGCGATCCGGACGACGAGAAGATGACGCAAATATCAACATAGCAACAGTCTAAGACTAATGCAACATGACCGCATTTTGGGATCGGACCCTAGCCCAGGAAGTCGAAGCCCCGGCTGATCTTGCCGATGAAGGGCTTGTCGGGGTGTGGCTTGTCTGACATTCGGCGTACGTCGAAGTTCTTCCCCGCCCCCTCGAATTCTCGGCATCGAAGCGAAAAACCCTGTGCGATTGCGTCACGACAGAAGCCCTTCCCACTGTTTCGCTGCTTCATCGGCTTCGGCCACGGTCGCTTTCTTGGCAAGGTCGTTTTGCAGTCGGCGGATCGCAGCGTTCGTAGCGAGCAAAAGTGCCGCCAAGCAATGTCTGTCCATGCTCTGTTTTCTGTCCTCGCTCGGGGCGTTACTTTCCCCTCGATGAGGTTCAGTTCGGGTGAACACGACGGCACGCAACAACAGCGCAATGCCCGACTGAGCCGCCAACGCCTGCACGGCGTTGCGTTGCTAGCGGGTGTTGTTAGCATCAGAAGAATGACCGAAAATCAGGGCTCAGGGGCCGTTTTGTCGGGGGAAACGTACGTTCTCAGGGTTTTTTTTCGGGTCTCTGAAGCATCAGGCCAGAAGGCTTACGTCGAGTCATGATCGGTACGCAATTGCGCAATCCATTGGCGCAAAATATCTTGTCGCGCCACAGCACTGACCACGAACGTTGTAAGTTGGACAGACACCAATGGGTTTTCGGGCATTTCGGGCGCCCAGAACGCCGGGAATCTCTACATTTCTCTACATGCACGGCCCCAGCCTGTCAAGCCATTGGTACCCAGCTCGGCGCGCGTCAGCGACGGCGGACGCCGATGATTCACCGCGGTCGCGCTGCTCAACAAATAAGTTCTGCCGGTCGCTGGGAGCAAATTGAGCAGGTCGCGGGACGCGACGTCGGTGATGCGGGCCAAAACCACGCTGGCAGCCCTGGCGGCCGTCGCCATCCTGGCATCGAGGGCAGCCCGAAGCTCACTTTTCGATCGCACCTGACGACCGACGATTTCCGGCGACCGATAACCTGCCATCCGTGCCGTGTCGGTGGCGTTGCCGTTGGAGGGACCGAGATACGCTTCGAGGTAAGGGCGTAGAGGAGCCACCGATAGTCGAAACGATACGCCTGGCCCCAACAGGGCGGGGTTGTAGCGATCGTCGAGGTCGCGCCGCTTCGTGACCTTGATGGCTACTTGAACCCCGCGTTTCTCGGACTTTTCTATACCAGTTGCCGCCCCAGCTTTTCAGGCCATGGATACCCAACTCAACGCGCTGCCAGCACTACCTGTCCTCGCTCTGGGCGTTTCTGGCTGCTTGAACTCCGCGTTTCTCGGACTTTTCCATACCAGTTGCGGTCCCACCTTTTCAGGCCGTTGATACCCGGCTCGGCGCGCTGCCAGCACTTCCTGTCCTCGCTCTGGGCGGGTAAGCTGTGGGGCATTCCCAATCTTGTTCTTGTTGCGGAATGAATTGTCCGGTATCCTGATAGGAAAGGTGGCGGATTTGACGCGTCGACGACCACGCTCAGTCGCTGCGTCCGGTGTTTCGGGCGTTGCGACCGACCTCTCGAGCTGGGTCCTCGCTGAAGACGAGTTTTATCCGCCGCGGAGTCGGATCAATCCTGGAGCAATTGGTCATGGAGAATCCCGCCGCTGGGGTGATGAGTCGGGGACGAATCTACGACGATATCACCCAGACGATCGGCAACACGCCCTTGGTCCGTCTGCGCAAGGTGACCGAGGGTTGTCACGCCGAGGTTGTCGCGAAGCTGGAGAATTTCAATCCGCTCTGGTCGGTCAAGGACCGCATCGGCGTGGCGATGATCGACGCGGCTGAGGCCGCCGGGCTGATTCGCAAGGACACGGTGATCATCGAGCCCACCAGCGGGAACACGGGCATCTCGCTGGGGTTCACCTGTGCCGCGCGGGGCTACCGGCTGGTGGTCACGATGCCCGAGAGCATGAGCCTGGAGCGGCGGCGGCTGATCAAGGCGTTCGGGGCCGAGATCGTGCTGACCCCGGCCGCCGAGGGGATGCCGGGCGCCGTGCGGAAAGCCGAGGAGCTGATCAAGAATACGCCCAACGCCTTCATGCCCCAGCAGTTCAAGAACCCGGCCAA
>JBEKTN010000232.1:0-13765 GCA_049516015.1 Isosphaeraceae bacterium
GAAATCAAAGACCGGGGTCTGAGACCTCCGGGTAGTAGAAGGTACGTCTCATGATCGCACATATGAGATTCTGATATTTACTATAGTCGCGTAATATATTACGCTTGTTTTAGGACTAGACGGAGATCATTAAACGAGACGTCGCGGACGGAATGCGAGAAGATTCTCTCCAAGGCCTCGACGGCTACATAGGCATTTGTCCACCTCCCATCACCGCGGATGGCGCCCTCCGTACCACCGAGTATAACGCATGTGCTCTGCAGGAACTGCACCACTAAGGCGACGCACTTCGCGGCCCCAAGCTTACCAAGCGCCCTGACTGCAGCGGCAGCGGCCCGGTCAGTGTCAAAATTATTGAAGGCCTGGATTAGGTAAGGAATGGCCTGCGGGTCGCCAAGTTCGCCCACAGCCTCGACAGCCGCAATGCGCAGGGCGCTAACAGGGCTGGCGAGGGCCCCAATGAAATGAGAAAAGATCTGCAGATCACCAAACGCGCGAAGAGTTCTAGCTGCTGACGCACGCACCTCGTCAGTTATACCGATTCCGAGGTCGGTGCTGAGGGAGGCCTGAACTAGATGGGGGATGGCCGCACGGGCCTCCGGAGAGTGCATCCAGTCGGGGTCGATTTCATTGAGCGCCTCGGTGGTAGAATCCCGAGCCTCATTGAAGCGGTCAGAACGGGCCTTCACCAGAAGGGTTATAGCTGCACGGGCCTGAGGTGAGTGCCGCCATTCAGGGTCGATGGCGTAGAGCGTCTCGGTTGCCGACTCACGCACGTCACCATGCCAGCTGGAAAGGGCTTGAGCCAGTTGGGTGATGGCTGCTCGTGCTTGCGGAGAGCGCCGCCAGCCCCGGTCAATTTCTTCGAGCGAGTTGATTGCCGCCCCACGCACCCGCTTATCGATGTCGGCGAGAGCCTTGACCAGATCAGTGATGGCCCGCGGGTCACGTAGCCCACCAAGCGACCTGGCGACCGACTGACGCACGCCATCATTGCCGTCGGCGAGGGCCTTGATCAGATCCGGAACGGCCCGCGGGTCACGTAGCCCACCAAGCGTGTCGGCGACCGACTGACGCACGCCATCATTGCCGTCGGCGAGGGCCTTGATCAGATGCGGAACGGCCCGCGGGTCACGTAGCCCACCAAGCGTCTTGGCGACCGACTGACGCACGCCATCATTGCCGTCGGCGAGGGCCTTGATCAGATGCGGAACGGCCCGCGGGTCAGGTAGCTCACCAAGCGTCTCGGCGACCCACTTACGCACGTCATCATTGCCGTCGGCGAGGGCCTTGACAAGGTGGGCAGTGGCCGCACGAGCTTGCGGAGAGTGACGCCAGCCACGGTCGATGCGATCGAGCGCCGAGGCGGCTACTTTTCCCACCCAAACCTTGCTGTCTGCGAGGGCCTTGATCAGATGCGGGACGGCCCGCGGGTCACGTAGCTCACCAAGCGTCTCGGCGACGGACGCACGCACCTCATAAGAGCTGTCGGCGAGGGCCTTGATCAGATGTGGAACGGCCTGCGGGTCTCCTAGCTTTCCAAGCGACTTGGCGACCGACTTACGCGCCCAATCGTTGTTGTGGCTTTGATCGCTGTCGGCGAGGGCCTTGATCAGATGTGGAACGGCCCGCGGGTCACCAAGCTTTCCAAGCGACTCGGCGACCGACTGACGCACCCAATAGTTGCTGTCGGCGGGGGCCTTGATCAGATGCGGAACGGCCCGCGGGTCACCAAGCTTTCCAAGCGACTCGACGACCGAGTGACGCACCGAATAGTCGCTGTCGGCGAGGGCCTTGATCAGATGCGGAACGGCCTGCGTGTCGTGTAGATCTCCCAACTGCACGGCAATTCTGCGTCGATGCCTGCTAGGACCAAACCTCAAAAATAAGCCTGTTAATAACTTCATGCTTAAATCTCATCCCGAAGCGATGTCGATCGCGGTCGGAGCGTCCCCATGTTAGCCTTGACGGATTTACCGCGGCGACGAGGGTAATTTGAAAAACAACCCCTGGGGCGTCACGGATTCTGGCAAGGCAAATCGCGACGAGAGTATAAACCGACATTTCCCAGGTGAACGCTGAAACCAAGCGATTTGGACACATTTCTGGTTACCTGAAACAGAATTCCAGCAGGACGGAACGGTCCGGTCAAGTCGCCACTGGTTCTGACCGAGGGGCTCGGGACTGACCTCGACGAGAAGGTATCCCGGAGGATGCCTGTCAAAATCGTACGGGCAACGTCCTTCTATGTTGCTATCGTGGTGCATCCGGTTGTGCAGGATCAGCCGCCGATTCCCTCCCCACGAGGCCCGGCGGATCGCCGAGACAACCCCAGAGGCGTACAAATCGGGCGTGAGTAGCATGAGGCGCTGCGGCTCATCAGTGAGCTGCTGCGGGATCCCCTGGCACAGGAATTCCGAGATGCGATGAAAGAACTGGGATGCGAAGGCGAATGACCTGTCGCGAGCGTACCACGGCTTACTGTTGGCTCGCCGTCAGGTTCGTCGCGCCATTCCCTGTTCGCCTCGGTGATGTCACGCGCAATAATCGATGAATGAGTGCATTATTGGGGGCAGAGGACGCTTTCCGGTTGCGATGACCCGAATCGGGCGTGGGATGGCTCCGCGCGCCGGCGCGGCGAGCTGACGAGCACGGTCTTCTTGAAACCTAAGGCGGAGTACTCATCGCCACTGGTTCAGTACGTGGATCCGATCGCGAATCGGAACTCCAGGGGATTCCAACTTGCTGATGGCGGTTGCGATCCCGCGATCGGTCAGGTTATGACGCGGGTCATTGTCGAACCGAACGATCAGTATTCCGGGATGATGGCCAAAGGCAGCCATGACCAGGTCATGCAGGTCTTCGAAGTCCTCGGAATCCCGAGTCCATACGGGTAGAGCTTGGGCAATGGCGAATATAAGCACTCTCGCATCCGTGACCGACAGCAACCCGACGTCGCTGGCCAGGACCGGGTCGTGCCCCTGAGCCCGGAGTCCAGACGTGGGCTGCTCAGGTTCTCGTCGACAAGGAATCTCATCTCTGCGAGGGCCCGTCGAGACCCCGGGCGCGGAGCCTGGCCGCCTCGTGGTCCCGCTCTTGCTCGATGAGCGGCCGATTCTGGGCCACATACTCGAGAGCCTCGAGAACCGCCTCCAGGGGGACCTGATACTCCCTGGCGAATTCTGCGGGGGTGAACGGATCAGGACCATGGATGGCCTCGTCGACCACCGCCGCCCGGATCCGTCGCCCCTTCAGGAATAACTGAGGCAGAAAAGGTGGCAGGAACCGTTGTTCAGCCCTCTTCTGCTCTCGGGCATCGTCCTGATCGTGCAGATTCAGTCCGCCAAGCCTCTCGCGGGGAGCTTGTCACGAAAGGCGACCAAATTGGCGACGTTCCTCAAGTGACCCCTCGAGGCGGGCATGTCGTTGATCTTCAATCTCAATTGACGTCACGGTTTCGAGCCCAGGCCCGGCAGCGGTGACATTGGGTGGATCGCGCGCGAGATGAGCTCGAGCCCTGAAACCGAGCAGAAAATCGCGTCCTCCCGCACTTTCGATGAAGACCACCCGTCTTCACCCCAGAAGGACCGGCCGCGCATCCCGGGTGGGTCGACTTCCAAAGGGCTCGAAGCGAGAATGCAGTGCGTGTCGTTCCCCTTTCAACCACCGCTCCGCCTCCGTCAAATCGGGGTGGTGCTTGCGGATGGGGCCCGCCGATCAGCCCCGCCGAGGCCGCCGGCCGCGGTCGAGCAAGTCCGAGAGGGGAAGGACGAAGCCCGGCAAGACCGCACCGCCGTCGAGCGCCTGGTCCGCACGGACGAGGGCCGACTTCTCGATCGTCGAAAAGACGCGGGCAGTGCGTTTCCTGGGATCGATCAGCCAGACCAGTATGACGCCGGCGCCGAAGTATTCTCGCACCTTGCGGGCCATCTCCGGCTTGGTGTTCCCCTCGCTGAGCACTTCGACGGCCAGGTCGGGCGCCAGGTCGGGGATCGGCTCTCGGGGGCTTTCACGGCCAGGGAGCCTCTCCCAGGTGATGAACGACAGATCGGGAATCCGCACCAGGCCGGGAGCGATCCGCATCATGCCGTCGGCTCCAACGCAGATTCCCAGGTCCTTCTGATCGAGATAAGAACTGACCAGATGCAAAAGCTTGCCGGCCAGTCGCGACTCCTCGAACCCCATCGCTTTCTCCACCAGGGTGCCGTCAACCAGCTCGCAGAGACGGTTCTCTCGTTCCTCGGCCTCAATGACATCCTTCTCCGTGGCGGTGCCCGGCGCGGGGTGGAACCAGATCCGCTCCAGCGGGATCCCACCCAGCCGCCGCCGCAGGTCGGCCAGGGTCTTGATGTCGGGAGGAGCGATCGTCACTTGAGACATAACGGCTTCCCCGCGGTTCCGAATACCTCGACGCATCTAGCCACCATTCTGACGCCTCGCGGTTTCCTCGGCAAGGGAGGGCGACGCCAAGGCCAAAGCCCGGCCGGACGTCCGCCGCCGTCGAGCGCCTGATTCGCCCGGAGGAGGTCCGAACGGGACGGATAGGACAGTCATTGGGAAGGATGGTTTCGCAGCCATGCATTGGTGGAAAAAAGGGGGCGGTGGGAAAAAGGGGACGAGAGTCGTTTTCAGGTTTCTGGGTGGTGAAAAGGGGACGGGAGTTGTTTTCAGGTTTCTGGAGTCGTTCTTCGGAGCGGCCGCGGGGGGCGTAGGCATCCCTGGCCGAGTGCGTTTACCGTGGCAGAGGACGCATTCCGGTTGCGCTGACCCGAATCGGGCGTGGGATGGCTCCGCGCCCCGGCGCGGTGAGCTGACGAGCACGGCCTTCTTGAAACCTCAGGCGGAGTACTCATCGCCACTGGTTCATTACGTGAATCCGATCGCGGATCGGAATTCCAGACGTGGGCTGCTCAGGCTCTCGTCGACAAGACCTCTGATCCCTGGGTAGGCCCCTTGTAAAAGGGGGAAGGCGAACCCGATCGCATTGCGGTTCGGAACCGATGAACCAACTTTCGAATATCCCTTCGATTCGTCGGTCGCGCTCGGCGGCATTCGCAATGTCAAAACTCCTTCTGCATTTTTCGCTCCGCCTCCCAAGCAGCTTCCTCTTCCGGCGTCATCACGATGGGTTCCAAGCTATGATACCATCGAAGCCATGCTTCAATCTCCTCGGGGGTCTCGAGGCTTTCGTCGTCGTATTCTGCCTGGCCGGTCAATCCGAGTTCAACGCGCACCGGCGTCCCATCAGGCCAGTCCGGCGGGGCATCGACTTCAACTCGACCGTTCTTGACCACACTCTGGATTGCGTTCATCTTTCCCCTCCCGATCAGCAGTTTATGCACTGCCCAATGTATCAGACCAGGGGAATCATAAAGGATGCAACCGTTGAAATTGATCTCGTGCGACTTCCAGAAGGCGCGACGCCATGATCCTCCGCCCGATCAAGACGTTGGAGACGATCAACGACAAGGCGGAAGACGGGTTCTGGAAGGAAGTGGAAAACGGAATGAATTCCGTTCTACCAAGAAGCAACCTCGGAGGCGCTCGCCAAGAACCACCTGGGCGAAATCGGCCACACGCGTTTACTCTGTGCTACAAAGTAAGTGGCCCCTCCGCGCTCCCTCCGCGCTTTGAGCCAGTGGACCCGAGGGAAAGAGATGGAAATGATTGAGAACCGTCGGAACAAGGCCGAATGCTCGGGTGTTTCTCTTTGCCGAATAACTACTTATGACAAATAACCGGAAGTCCCACGCGGACATTGAGCGGCGCCGAAATTTCAGAAATCTCAACTAATCTGAACCGGACGCCCGTCCAGTACCGGTGAAAAGCGGATCCTGTACAAGCTGACGTTGGTGCCAGAAGTGGGTGGCCCCATCCAGTCTCTTGGTCGGTACGGGCACGCGGTCCCGGTCAGGAAGGCCGCCGATTGTGCGTTTCGACCCGGGACAGATCCACGTGCGGCCGCGGGGGAACGGCGTCCGGGGCGGTGCCGGCGGTGACCTCGGCCAGCAGGTCGAGAATCCGGCCGCGGAAGAGGGGCAGCGAGAAGCTCTCGGCGCGGCGGCGGGCCAGGACGGGATCGTGCGGACAGCCCTCCGCTTCCCACGCCGCGATCGCCGCCTCGAGAGCGTTCACGGTCGGATCGGCGTACAGCCTGCCGATCGTGCCGTCCACGGTCTCGACGGCTCCGCCCCGTCCCAGAGCGAGCACAGGCGATCCGCACGCCAGGGCCTCAACAGGCACGATCCCGAAATCTTCCTCGCCGGGAAACAGCAGTGCCCGGCAGCGGCGGTAGTGGTCGCGGATCACTTCATCCGGTTGCCAACCCAGGAACCGGATGGTCGCGCCCGCCATTTTCTCGAGCCGTTCCCGCTCGGGCCCCGCGCCGATGACGAACAGCCTGCGGCCCAGGTGCGTACATGCGGCAACCGCCTGATCGATGCGCTTGTACGGAACCAATGCGGAGACGACCACGTAGAAATCCTCACGTGGCTCGGAACCCGCGGCGGGGGAATAGAACTCGGTATCGACGGGCGGCGGAATCACGTGGCTATCCCGCTCGTAGCAGGTCGCGATCCGCTCGCGGATCGTCTGCGAGATGGCGACGAAGTGGGTCACCCGCCTTGCAGTCGCACGGTCCCACGCCCTGAGGCGGTCGAGCAGACCACCGGCAAGCGCCCGCCGGATCGGCCGATCCGCCCAGCTTTCCAGGTAAGAGTCCCGCCCTTGCCAGGCATAACGCATCGGTGTGAAGCAATAACAAACATGAGGAACCCCGCGCGGGACCCTGATGGCTTTGGCCACGCAATGGCTCAGGCTGACGACCAGGTCGATGTTTCTCGGCTTCCACGCCCGCGCCGCCAGCGGCATGAGCGGAAGCAAGTGCCGGTAGTGGCGAAAGACCCCGGGCACCTGCTGGAGCGGCGAGGTCCGGATGGCCATCGACTCGATCGCCGGGCTGGTCGATCCCGGCCGGTGCAGCAGAGTATAGAGCGTCGCCTGCGGAAAGGCCCGGCAGAGAACCTCGAGGCACTTCTCACCGCCCCGCATCCCGGTCAGCCAGTCGTGAACCAGGGCCACCCGGAGCCCCGATCGCTCCGGCGCGGTCGTCGCAGCGGTTGCATCCGACCTGGCGCGGCTGCCTCGACCCTTGGCCGCGGCGGCGGCCTCCCTGTTCCGGATGCTGGCGTCCATGCCGGCCTCCTCGATCGATCTTGACCTTGCCCAGATAGGGATTTCCGTCGAAGGGTGGGCAGGCGCAGCAAGACCTACCTTAACTTTGGCGAAAGTTACCCGAGTTTGCCGGATCCCACAAGGCGGCTATCGACCATCGAGGCTCGCCGCACTGGCCAGAATCGCCGAGGCACCCGGCACCTGGAAAATCGGCTCTTTGGCTCTTTGGCCTCCGACGTGGTCTCCAATTGCAATCGCTTCAGCCAACGAGTAGGATAGATCCGATCAGCAAGCGCGCAGCCCGCTCTGGCTTCCAAGCACGACCGCCCCGATCCAGGAAGAAATTCATGTCCGCGACCGCCGTGGTTTCTGGCTCTTCGCCGCTGGCATCTCGCCTGCTTGCCGAGCTGACTGCGATCGTTGGTGCCGGCAACGTCTTGCACCACGGCGACGAGCTGCTGGTGTACGAGTGCGACGGTTACGTGGTCAACAAGAAGGTCCCGGACGTGGTCGTCTTCCCGACCTGCACCGAGCACGTCGTCGAGCTGGTCAAGCTGTGCAACCGGCACGACGTTCCCTATGTGCCGCGCGGGGCGGGCACGAGCCTGTCCGCGGGCACGCTGGCCGTGGGCGGCGGCGTGATGATCTGCCTGACGCGGATGAAGCGCATTCTCGAAATCAACACCCGCGACCGCTACGCGATCGTCGAGCCGGGGGTCGTCAACGTCTGGCTGACCCGGGCGCTGGCCGGAACGGGGTTTCACTACGCCCCGGACCCGTCCAGCCAGACGGCCTGCACCATCGGCGGCAACACGGCCACCAATTCGGGCGGGCCGCACACGCTGAAATACGGGGTGACGGTGAACCACGTGAAGGGTGTCGAGTTGGTGCTCCCCGACGCGTCGGTTGTCACCATCGGTGGAATCACCGACGACCCTCCGGGCTATGACCTCACCGGCTTGGTTGTCGGCAGCGAGGGAACATTCGGCGTCGTCACCAAGGTGATCGTCAACCTCGCGCGCGACCCCGAAGCGGGACGGACTCTGCTGGCAGTCTTCGACACGGTCGAGGCGGCGACCGAGACGGTCAGCGGCATCATCGCTGCGGGGATCGTGCCGGCGGCCCTCGAAATGCTTGACAACCTGATGATCCAGGCCGTCGAGCAGGCCTTCGGCTTCGGCTTCCCCACCGATGCGGGGGCCATCCTGATCATCGAGGTGGATGGCATCGACGCGGGCCTGGATCGCGAGGCCCAGTCGATCTCCGAGATCGTCCAGTCGCGCGGCGGCCGGGTTCAGAAATCGATCACCTGGCGGACCCGTAAAGAGCCCGAATACGTGGCCATCTGGAAGAGCCGCAAGTCGGCCTTCGGCGCCATCGGCCGGTTGAGCCCGGCCTTTTGCACCCAGGACGGCGTCGTGCCGCGGACGCTCCTGCCGCACATCCTCCGCTTCATCGAGGGTGTCTCGCGACGATACGACATTCGAATTGCCAACGTCTTTCACGCCGGCGACGGCAATATTCATCCCATCTTGCTCTTCGACGAGCGCGACGGAGAGCAGGTCCAGCGGGTGCTCCACGCCAGCCACGAGATTCTCGAGGAATGCATCCGGGTCGGCGGCAGCGTGACCGGAGAGCACGGCATCGGCGTGGAGAAGATAGCCCTCATGCCCAAGCTCTTCGCGCCGGAAGACCTGGCCGCCATGATCGCGATTCGCAACGCGCTGAACCCCGAGGGTCGATGCAGCCCGTCCAAGAAGCTTCCCAGCGGCGGTCACTGCATTGAGCGCACCAGCCCCGGGCGCCGGGCATCCGCGTGATGCGAGCCGTCCCGTCCTGCCCTGTCCCGATCCGTGATGCAACTGCCTCATTCACCGGCCTTTGCCGCTCCGGTATCATGAGATAGGACTGAGAGGCAGGTGACCGGCCCATACTGGTGCTGGGTCTCGTGATTGGTCCGCTCGTTCAAGGGGGGAGTGACCGGAGGGTGGCCAAGCGTAATCCATACTCGCGCTGGCGCAGGCTTCCGCCCGTCTTCCGGTCCGGGGAGCACAAGCTTCCGGATCCCGGCGAGGAGCCGCAGCGGATCATCATTTACCTGCCGGCCGCCGTCCTGGATCAGGCAGAGCTTCTGGCCGGGAAGGCCGGCGTGCCCACCATCCAGGAATACTGCGCCGGACTCCTGGGGCGGGCCATCGAGGTCGAGCGGGTCAAGGCTCACATGGTCGAGGTCGAGGAGAAGCGCGGACCGCTGGAGGGGTTCAACGAGGTCACGGGCGATCCCGATTACCTGGCCGAATGGCACGAGCAATCCGAGTCGCGCGAGACCGCGGCCGGCAGACCTCAACGGCCGAACTCCTCGGGCGTCGAAGACGGCAACGAACCTTTGAACGCAGCCTCTTCGCAACGCCCCGAGCACGGCGGATCGCCCGCGAGGGTGCTGGTCCGCATCGAACCGGCGCCGCGGGTGACCGGGCCGGTCATCACGGAAAGGATCGTACCAGAAGTGATGGATGGAACAGCCCTCGAGGCCGTCCTGTCCCACGTGGGACCGGGCGATCATGAACCCCACGGGTTTCTTCCCAGCCTCCGCAGAGGACAGCCCGTAAGCCCTGCCGGGGTGTCGGAGCTGATGGCCGCGCTGCACCAGATCGAGGCCGACCAGCACGGGGCGAGCATGCTCGACCGCAGGCTCGCTTATGCCCTCTATCGGTTGGCCCTGGAATCGCAGGTCTTGCTGACCGAGGCCTGGCCGGGCGTCTTCGACGATCGCACGATCGGTGCCATCCGGGCCGTTCAAGCAATGGTCGAGCGGATCCTCTCGGGCCAGGACATCCGTTACTACGAGGCCCAGGACAGCCGGGCCGCGGAGAATCCGTCGTGAACGAGACTGCACAACCATCCTGGCCCAATCCGCCTGCCGCGGGGCCGCTTGGCGATGGCCGTCCGGCGACGGCCCGGCTCCGGCCCGAGACCGTTGTTGACCTCTGCCAGGCCGTTGGCGAGCACGCGGGTGAGGGCCTTGCCATTTATCCCCAGGGCGGCACCACGGCACTTGACTATGGAGGAATACCCGGCCGCCCCGGGGTCGCGATCGATACCCGGTCGCTCTGCCGGGTCATCGACTATCCGCACGCCGACATGACGATCACGGTGCAGGCCGGGATCACGGCGGCCTCGCTGCACGCGGTTCTGGCCGAGCAGAACCAGCGGCTGCTGATCGATATCCCGCAGGCCGGCCGGGCGACGCTGGGAGGCGTCTTCGCCACCAACACCAGCGGCCCGCGCAGGTTTGGCCTGGGCCGGCCACGCGACCAGATCATCGGGGTCCACTTCGTGACCTCGCAGGGAATCGAGGTCAAGGGGGGCGGACGGGTCGTCAAGAACGTCGCCGGCTACGACTTGCCCAAGCTGCTCACGGGGTCGATGGGCACCCTCGGCATCATCACCCAGATGAGCCTCAAGGTCCGCCCCAAGCCCGAAGCCTCGGCCATCGTATGGGTGCCGTTCACCAGCCTGGCATCACTCGGTGGCACCCTCGAGGCGCTGAACACCTCCGGATCGCGACCGGTCGCCCTCGATCTGCTCAGTGCACCGGCCGCCAGGATCATCGGCGAGCCGCTGAACGTGCCGGCGGGCGACTGGGTCCTTGTCATCGGCCTGGAAGACAACGCCACCTCTTTGAGCTGGCAGCTCAACCGCCTGATGATCGAGCTGGGACGAGGGGATCTCACAATTCTTCAGAATGAACACGCGGCGGCCGGCTGGGCGGGCCTCACCGAGTTCTCCGCGGCCGAGCTCGGTCCGGTCTCTTGCGTCGTCAGCATCCGGCCGTCCGGCGTCATCCCTTTCGTCGAGTCGATCGATCCGGGGCGCTGGGCCGTGCAGGCGCATGCCGGCAACGGGATCGTCCGCTTACATGCCTTGGGCGACTGGACGCTGGACCACGCTGCTGCCGAGATCGATCGATTCCGCTCCCTGACCGAGCGCGACGGCGGCAGCGTGATCTTGGCGCGCTGTCCCACTGGCTGGAAGGTCCGGCTTGGCGTCTGGGGCCGGCCCCGGCCCGACTGGACCCTCGCTGAGCGGGTCAAGCAGGCACTCGACCCGATCGGTGCGTTCAACCCGGGACGATTCGTGGGCAGGATCTGACTCCTTCGTTTTCTCGAGGCGCGGCGGAACCATGGCGACGACGAACGGACAGCCGGTGCAAGACGCGGGCATCGACCTCGACTGGTTGACCCGGAAGATCGAGTACCGCAATTTCCAGGAGTGCATCCATTGCGGGCTCTGCACGGCGAGCTGTCCCACGTATGTCGAGACCGGCAACGAGAACGATAGCCCGCGCGGGCGGATCTACCTGATGCGAGCCGTGACCGACGGCAGGCTCGGCATGGGGCCGCACGTGCGCCGGCATCTGGAGCTCTGCCTCGATTGCCGGGCCTGCGAGTCGGCCTGTCCCTCGGGGGTCAGGTACGGAACGCTGATCGGGCCGTTCAAGATCGCCTTGCAGAAAGACGCGCCGGCCGGAGCGAAGGCCAGCCTCCTGCAGCGGATGATCCTGCACCACCTGTTCCCCTACGCGGGCCGGGTCAAGACCGCGCTGGCTCCGGCGCGGCTGTTCCAGAAACTGGGTTTGCTGGACTTCGCCGAGAGTTCCGGAATGACCAGGCTACTGCCGCCGACCTTGCGGCGGCTGATGGCCATGCTCCCCCGGCTCTCCGGAGCGCAGTCCCGGCTGCCCGAGGTCCTGCCGCCTACCGGTCCCAGGCGGGCCCGCGTCGCCCTCTTCCTCGGCTGCGTGGCCGACGCGATGTACCCCGAGACCAACGCCGCGACGGCCAGGGTGCTTCAGCAGAACGGCTGCGAGGTGGTGGTCCCGCGCTCTCAGGTCTGCTGCGGGGCCATCCATTATCATTCCGGCGTCGAGGGTCCGGCACTCGCCCTGGCGCGGCGGAACATGACGGCCTTCGACTCCGACCGCTTTGACGCCATCATCGTCAATGCGGCCGGCTGCGGCGCGATGCTCAAGGAGTATCCCCACATTCTCCCCGCCGCCGAGCACGATCAGGCCGCCCGGTTCGCCGCCAAGGTCAAGGACATCTCCGAGTTCCTCGTCGCCCTCGGGCCGATCGCTCCCGAGCACCCGGTGCCGCTGAAAGTGGCCTATCACGACGCTTGCCACCTCTGCCATGGGCAGCAGATTCGCAGCCAGCCCCGGCAGCTTCTGGCGATGATCCCCGGCCTCGAGCTCGTACCACTGGAGGAAAGCGAGCTTTGCTGCGGCGCCGCGGGAACGTACAACCTGACCGAGCCCGAGATGTCCGAGCGCCTGGGCCGGCGGAAGATGGACCTCATCGAAGCCACCGGCGCCTCGGTCGTCGCCGCTGGCAACGTCGGCTGCATCCTCCAGATCGCCCGCAAGATCAAGGAACGGCGATCCACGATCGAGGTGGTTCACCCGGTCGATCTGCTCGACCGGGCTTATCAGGGAAAATGAGCGATCGAGTTTTCCTGTTCGCAGGAGATTCCATAACCATGAGCACGATGATCACGAGGTCACCGCGTAGGACGACGGATCCGCCGCAAGGAGAAACACGGATCCGAATTCCGAACGCCTCCTGGAGCCTATACGAAGCGTTCGTGAAAAACTTACCCGAGAGATCAGCAATCCGGACGGCCTTTGACGGAAGGGACATGGAGATCATGGTCACCGGCCCGGTCCACGGTCATTTTGCCGATCTCCTGGACCAGTTCATCAAGGCTGTCGCCGGATCGCTCGGCATCCGAATCAAGCCCCAAGGAAAAACGACCTGGATACGTCCCGAGATCGAGCGAGGCATCGAGGCTGACGGGTGCTATTACGTTGAGCCGGCGAAGATCGCGACCGCGCTTGCGGCCCTGAGTCGGAGATCGAACAATGTCGCGGATTACCCCAACCCCGATCTTGCGATCGAGGTCGACATCTCCGCCCCGGAGGCAGACCGAGCAGCGATCTACGCCGCCATGGGCGTCGCGGAGGTCTGGAGATTCGACGGCCAGACTTTGACGATCGAGCGACTGGACGAGCATGGCCGCTACCAGCCCGTGGAGCGGAGCAGTTTCCTGCGCGTCCGTGCCGACCAGGTTCCCCGCTGGTTGACTGCTGAGGATCTTTCGGATTACGAAGCCTGGGTCCGGCGGGTCCGGGAATGGGCCGGGAGAGAATTGCACGAGCAGTAAGTCAGCTTTTCGACCCCGACCAGTATGCGGGCTCATGAAAAACCGACGTAGGACAGCATTCATCCTCTCTTCCGTGCAGAGGCAGGATGAATGCTGTCCTACATCCAGCCGCATTGGCGCGGCGCTTCCTGATCAGAGTTCGATTGTCAATCAATGCGCCGAGGGGCCCACGGGTTCGAACTGTTCCTCCTCGGTCGAACCGGTCAGTGCCCCTGGTCGTGCATCGCCGTAATCATCTCGGCGAAGTTCCAGCAATTCCCGGCCTGCGATTTTCGCCCTGAAAACACGCTGGTTTTGATCTCCCATTTCGCGAACTCATTGCGCATAATGCTTTCCCGAATTCCCTATCTTACCACCTGGGTCAATGGAG
>JBEKTN010000233.1:0-13749 GCA_049516015.1 Isosphaeraceae bacterium
AGGCCTTGGAGGGGTTGGCCTCGGGCCAGCCCGAAGACTCGCCGGTATGGCGTGAGATCAACTATTTGACCCGACACTCCGAGGCGGGCCGACTGCGATATGACTGTTTCCGATGCCGAGGTGTACCGCTGGGCAGTGGTGCGATCGAGAGTACGATCCGCCGCGTGATCAACCTCCGGCTCAAGGGGAACAGCATTTACTGGACAGAGGGCAATGCGGAAGCGGTGTTCCAACTGCGAGCGGCCGTCGTATCAGGGCGGTGGGAAGAGATCGTGGAGCACACGCGTGAGGCGATGGCGAGGGACCGCCGCACAGGCTGGCGATGGACACCATTGGAATGCCTTGCCGAGTTGAAAGCGCTCGACGAGCAGGATGACGACGTGACGCAAACATCAACGAGGAAACAATCTAAGCGTAGTGCCGCATGAGCGCTTTTTCGGATCACGCCCCTGGCAAGGGTAGTTGCTCTCCCCAGACTCCCCACCTAGCTCAGGCGAAGGTGCCTGACCAGAGCTTCTCTTGACCAGAGCTTCTCGCTCGCGGTCGTTGATAGCTCCCCCGCCCTCCCGTCCTGTCGCTTTTGAGATTGACTGTTTCTCGACAAACTTCTAGAGTTTCGGCCAAACCGTCTCAGAACTTGAGGCAAACTACAACACGGAACCATGGATTGGGGAGACGCCACGTGATGATCGCTCAGGAGTGCGGTCGGAGAACCCTCGGGTGGTTGCTGGGAATCTCGATCGCCGGCATTCTCGCCACCGGACCGGCCCAGGCTCAGCAGCAGAGACGCTCGCTTTTCGGCGGAACGCAGACTGCGGCGCCAAAGGCCGACGACAACCCCGCCGACGACACGCCACAGTCAATCCGGCTCGATCAGATCAATGTTCCCGGGGTGAAAGTGACGGCGATTCCCGTCAACCCCAGCGACCCGATCGCGATCGTCAACAACCAGGTGATCTCACGCCAGCAACTCGCAGACGAGTGCGTGGCTCGCAGGGGGAAGGAGATCCTCGAGACCCTGATCAACCGGGTCCTGATCGAACAGGCGCTCAAGAGCACCAAGCAGGAGATCACGGCCGCCGAGATTGATCAGGAGATCGAGAACGTGGCCCACCGGTTCGGCATCGGCCGCGAAGCCTGGCTGCGAACCCTGGACAAGGAGCGCGGGATCAGCCCCGTGCAGTACGCTCGCGACATCATCTATCCCGCGCTGGCCCTGCGCAAGCTCTGCACCGGCCGGGTCTCCGTGACCCCCAAGGACCTCCAGGAAGCCTTCGACTCCCAGTATGGCGACAAGCTGCGGTGCCGGATGATCATGGTTGACAAGCTCGCCAAGGCGCAGGACATCTGGGAACGGCTGCGCAGGAACCCCGGCGGGTTCGAGAAGATCGCCCAGGACGAATCGATGGATGCCGGCAGTCGCTCGCTGGGCGGCCAGCTCGCCGAGCCCATCACCCGGCATGCCTACCCCAGGAACGTGGCCGACGCGGCGTTCCGCCAGCTCGTGGACGGCGATCCGGACGACAAGGATCCCACGCACAAGCCCAAGACTGGCGACATCACCGGGCCCATCCAGGCGGCCGAGACGGTTTGGGTCATCCTCCGCCGCGACGCGATCATCCCGGCCACCCCGGGAGCGTCCCTCAAGGATGAACGGGTCAAGAAGCAAACGAACGAGATGATTTACGAGGTCAAGCTCAAGGAGATGATGGGCATCGTCTTCCAGGAGCTGGTGAAGATGTCCGCCATCGAGAACAAGCTGGTTGGCACCGTGAAACTGGCCAACGAGGAGCAGCAAGACGATTACAACAGCGTTGACAAGAGCAAGGTCAAGCTCATGAACAACGCCGGTGGTGACAGCACGGTAGACGATAGTGCGGTCCGTGCCGCTGCCTCCGGAACCGCGGGCGGTGGTTCGAAGGCCAAGCTGCCTCCGCCGGTTGGGGCCTCGCCCGAGGCCATTCAGCAATTCGAGAACATGCAAAAGCGCCCTCTGAGGAGCAGTCAGGATGCAGCCGGCGCGGCGCCCGCGCCGTCAACTGCTCCCCCGCAGTAAACTGGTCCGTGACAGTCATATCACCCCCTGGGGCAGGGCTCATCGCGCCGGATCTCACGGCTGGACGAGCCCTGCCCTGCAATGATCGCCCCATCACTTCTTCATGTTCGGTGCGCAATTGCGTTGCGGGGCCGTCGTGCCCCATTCCTCTCTCAAGGCGGTTCCAACCCCATGGCAACGACCGTTCCTTGCAATGGCCCGCCGGTGACCTCGGCGATCCTGCTCGGGGTGTGCCTGTTCACGCTGGCAGCCCTCCCAGGCTGCGGAACCGTGAAGATGACGGGCACTGCGCGCACGGGCACAGAGCAGTTACTGCTGACCAACGCCTGGGATTCCGCCCTGGCCAAGGTGGACTTCCGGCCTCTCACCGGCGTGCCCGTCTACCTCGACACGACCAACGTCGCGGCCGTTGACCAGGGGTGGGTGGTCTCCAGTCTCCACCAGGCCATGCTCACCCAGGGCGTCCTGCTGCGCACCAAGCGCGAGCAGGCCCAGTGGATCGTCGAGGCCCGCGTCGGCGCCTATGGCACTGACGCCTACAACGTGCTGGTGGGCCTTCCCCAGACCACCGTTCCACCAACCTTGCCGGGAGTGCCCGCCGGGACGATCCCCGAGATGTCGCTGCTGAAAAAGAGCCACCAGGAAGGCATCGCCAAGCTTGCCCTGTTCGCCTATGACCGGGCCAGCGGCCAGCTCGTCTGGTCGTCAGGCACGTCCATGGCCACCTCCAGCGCCAAGGATCTGTACGTCGGTGGCGTTGGCCCGATCCAGGGGGGTACGATTCGCGGCGGCACCAAGTTCATCGGCACCAAGATTCCCCTGCCCTCTGACGCACTCGGTCCGGAAGCCGCGGCCGGCGAGAAAGACAAGGACCGCCCGGCCGTACCATTCACAGCGGCTCCCATCCGCTCACCCGCCTCGGCCAGCGACTACGAGTCGTTCGCACCGTGAGAATGGAGTAGTCAGTAGTCAGTAGTCAGTAGTCAGTGGCCAGTGGCCCGCTGTGATCTGCCATCTGTCATTTGCCATCTGCCATCCGCCATTTGTCATCTGCCATTTGCCATCCGCCATCTGCCATCCTCCGCTCAGCGGCGCCGTACTGGACAACAGGCAAGCCATCATCGATAGTAAATGACTGATATCGATGAGCCGAGGGCGACGGAATGACCGGGCGCGTCTGGCCGTTTCGCTGGTTCGCCGCGCCGGGAGCGTTTTTTCATGGCTGTGCCTGCCTCGATTGACCTGCGCGACTACATCCGCAACATTCCCGACTTTCCCAAGCCGGGTGTCATGTTCAAGGATATCACTCCGCTGTTAGGCAGTTCCCTGGCCTTTCGCACGGCGATCGAGCAGATCGAACAGCATTTTCAGGGGCGCGGCATCGACGTGATTGCGGCGGCCGAGGCTCGGGGCTTCATCTTCGGCGCGCCTCTGGCCATGCGGATGGGGGCGGGGTTCGTGCCGATCCGCAAGCCGGGGAAGCTCCCTTACGCCACGATCGCGCAGGAGTACCAGCTCGAATACGGCAGCGGCCGGCTCGAGGTCCACACCGACGCCCTCTCGGCCGGGCACCGCGTGCTGCTGCTCGACGACGTGCTCGCCACCGGGGGCACCATGCGCGCCTGTCGAGACCTGGTCCAGTCTACCGGCGCCGAACTCGTCGCCTGCGCCTTCGTGATCGAGCTCTCGTTCCTCGGCGGCCGCGCCAGGCTCGAGCCAGCGGAGGTCTTCAGCCTGATCACCTACTGAGAGGGTGGCCCATGAACGACGCCTGGATCGCCGAGCGGATGCAGCACATCGACGCATCGGGCATCCGCAAGGCTTTCGAGATGGCCCGGACGATGAAGGACCCGATCAACCTGTCGATCGGTCTTCCCGATTTCGACGTTGCCGGCCCGGTCAAGGCGGCGGCTATCGAGGCGATCCGCTCGGGCAAGAACCAGTACACCCTCACCCAGGGCATCCCCGAGCTACGGAACGCGCTTCAGGCCGCAGTGGACGCCGAATTCCATCATGCCGATCGTCAGGTGATCGTCACCTCGGGCACGGCGGGCGCCCTGCTTCTGGCCATCTGCGCGGTCGTCAACCCCGGCGACGAGGTCATCATCTTCGACCCCTACTTCGTGATGTATCGCCATCAAGCGACGCTGGCCGGCGGGACGTCCGTCCTGATCGATACTTATCCCGACTTCCGGATCAAGCCCGAGGTGGTCGCGGCCGCCATCACTCCGCGGACCAAGTGCGTCGTGGTCAACTCGCCGGTCAACCCGACGGGAGCTGTTGCAAGCGATGACGAGATGCGGGCGCTCGCCGAGCTTTGCAAGCAGCGCAACGTGCTCTTGATCAGCGACGAGGTTTACCGGGCCTTCTGTTACGACGCTTCGTTCGCGTCGCCGGCGACCTGGAACGAGGACGTCCTGGTGGTCGATGGCTTCAGTAAGGCCCACGGCATGACCGGCTGGCGCCTGGGGTTCGCCCACGGCCCGTCGCGGATCATCCAGGAGATGGCCAAGCTCCAGCAATTCAGCTTCGTCTGTGCGCCCAGTATCGTGCAATACGCCGGCAGGGCGGCCCTCGACGAAGACCTGACCCCGCACATCGAGGCCTACCGCCGCAAGCGCGACATGGTTGTCGCCGCGCTCAGCGATGCTTATGAGCTCCCCTTCCCCGAAGGCGCCTTCTACGCCTTCCCGCGCGCTCCCTGGGGCACGGCCACCGACTTCGTCGCCGAGGCCATCCGCCGCAACCTGCTGATCATCCCCGGCAACATCTTCAGCCGCCGCGACACCCACTTCCGCATCTCCTATGCAGTCGATGACACCACCCTGAAGCGCGGGCTCGACGTCCTCCGCCAGCTTGCCCACCTCCCCGGCACGGCCAGCTTTCCTGGTTGACCACGCCTGCAACTCCACACCCCTCCGTTCAACTCATCCGTTTCACTCCATGCCTTTTGGCCGAGCACCGAGTCTTGCCAGTAAAGACGAATGAACCACCGCAAAGTACCTTCCTCGTCTCGATCGACCAGCTCAAGGCCGAGGACCGGCTGCGTCATGAGCCATTCCACGAGATGACTCCAGAGAAGACGTTCGTTCGTCAGTGGGCTTTGACCCTGCTGGATCGGGTCATGGCCACGCTCCAGGCGGAAGCGTCTCTGAAAGGCAAGACTCAGGTCTTCGAGGAGGTGCGGCCCGTGATTCTGGGCAGGCAGGCCGTGCCATCCTATGCTCAGATCTCCGCCAAACTCGGACTGAGCGAGACGACGCTCAAGGTGACCGTGCATCGCTATCGCGCGCGCTATCGCGCGCTGCTCCGCGACGAGATCGCCCGCACCGTGGACGACCCGGCCGATATCGAGCGAGAGATCACCACCCTGATCCAGGCTCTCGCCGATTGAACGGCAAGAGTCGTTGAATCGATGTCAACCAGATCTGAAAACGAGACGTCGCTGGGGTTGACGATGCCGCTCAGCCCCAGTCTCGTGGATCAAAGACGCTCATGTTGACCCGCTGGCTCCCTGGCGTGCTTTTTCCAGCCGCGTGGCAAAGGCGGCGTGCTCGGGGGTGGCCAGGCCTTGGTGCAGGACCACCAAGAGAGTCTCCACGTCGTCGTCGTAGAGGGCCCGAGGATCGAGCCACAGGCCCGGGAAAGCCACCGAACGAAAAATGCCGTCAGCATCACCGGGCTGCTCGACGAATTGACCCTCTCGATGGATGAAACTCAAGAATCCCGGCGGGTGGAGATCGAAGAAGAGGTATTCCAGCACCCCTAGCCTTTCGTATTCGGCCTTCCTCAATCCGAGATCAAGGTCGCGGCTGTGATCATCGATCTCGATGAGCAATTCCGGGACACCGCAGACATAGCCATCCTCATCAACCCAGGTCCGTCCGCCAAGTTCTTTGGGAACTCGGAGCCCGCAATCCGGTTCGACCTCGCAAAGATCATCCATCTTGATTGTGACGCGACCTGCTCCGTCCAACTCCTTGATCGCCATCTGGTAATTGAACACGCAGTAGCCCACAGTCGAGAGGATCTCGGCGTGATCGGCTCGATGGGCAGGTGTCAGATAGACGATCCCGGCAAGCAGTTCGGCGTGCGCATCCGGAGGCATCGCTTCGTATCGATCGTGGAATGTACGCTGATCAAGACGCTCGCCGGCAACGAGCGGTGGGAAAGATACGAGGCTGTGTTGATCGATGACGCTCATGAACGATTCTCGTCGGCGCGTGGAGTGCTCATTTCCTATCCTGGGCCAGCGCGGCGATCGCCTCGCGCCAGATCTCAGGATTCCCAATTGTGACAACCTGATCGATGCCCACATTTTCCAGCAGGAGCGCTAGCATCGTCAGACGATCCTCGTCGGTCCAAAACAGCTTGCCACCGATCAGCTCGATCTTCTCGGGCGTGGAGTCGCGGCGAGCCTCCCATTCGTCGCGGGTCCAGGCGCGGCCCTGCCGGCGGATCTCCCACGGGAAAGACGATTTTGATTCGTCGGGAGGCATAAGCGAGTCACCTCGAGGCGAACCGGCTCAAGCTCGGTGCACTCAGGCGCTTTCCTTCTTCCGCTCCGAGGCTGACTTGGCCGGGGTGAGAGGAATGGGAGGAGTGTCGAAGAGGCTCTTCTCCTTGCGGACGACCTCGCCGGTGACGACGAACTTGCCCTTGTCCTTGGCGGCGCGATCGGGGAGCTCGAACATGATGTCGAGCATGATTTCCTCGACGATCGACCGCAGGCCGCGGGCTCCGGTGTCCTTGGCCTTGGCCATCTTGGCGATCTCGAGGAGGGCGTCATTGGTGAATTCGACGTCGGAACCTTCCATGTCGAAGAAGCGGCTATACTGCTTGACCAGGGCATTTCTGGGTTCGGTCATGATCTGGACCAGGGCATCCACGTCCAGAGGCATGAGGGGGCAGACCACGGGCAGCCGGCCGATGAACTCGGGGATCATGCCGAACTCGAGCAGGTCGTCGGAGGTCACCTTGCCCAGGAGCTCACCCAGCTCCATGTGCTGCTCGGCCTGGGACTGGCTTCCAAAGCCGATGGTCTTGCGGCCCACCCGGCGGGCGATGATGTGCTCGAGCCCGACAAAGGTCCCGCCGCAGATGAACAGGACGTTGCTCGTGTCCATCTGGATGTACTGCTGCTCGGGATGCTTGCGTCCGCCCTGAGGTGGAACGTTGGCGACCGTGCCCTCGAGCATCTTCAGAAGCGCCTGCTGCACGCCCTCGCCCGAGACGTCGCGGGTGATCGAGACGTTGTGGGTGGTCTTGCCGATCTTGTCGATCTCATCGATGTAGACGATGCCCCGCTGGGCGGCTTCCAGGTCAAAATCCGCGGCGTGCAGGAGCTTGAGGAGGATGTTCTCGACGTCCTCGCCGACATAGCCTGCCTCGGTCAAGGTCGTGGCGTCGCCGATTGCGAAGGGCACGTTGAGAATCCGCGCCAGGGTCCGCGCCAGCAGGGTCTTGCCGCAACCGGTGGGACCGATCAGCAAGATGTTTGACTTGTCGAGCTCGACTTCCTGGTCGGGTTCCTCGCCGTGAACGAGCCGTTTGTAGTGGTTGTGCAAGGCGACGGCCAGCACCTTCTTGGCCCGGTCCTGTCCAATGACATAGGCGTCGAGCTGGTCCTTGATTTCGCGAGGAGTCGGAATATCCGTGAAGAGCGTCTTGGGCACACCCCGGCGACGCCGCTCCTGGTCGAGGATCGACTGGCAGAGCTCGATGCATTCGCCGCAGATGTAGACATCTCCGGGCCCTTCGACCAGGGGACCAACGTCACGAAAGCTTTTGCGACAAAACGAGCAGTAGGCGTTTTTCTTGGTGCCGCCCGATGTTCCCGAGGACATGCTCGCCCCGCCATTCCGCTTGCCCCCGCCCCCCGAGCCACCCCCAGTGACGTCCTTACCTGATGGCATGCAACACCCTTTCACTCCAAACGTGGAACCAAATCGTCCTGACACAGTCCAGAACGATGCCACGAGCCCGCGCCGTCAGAGTCGCGACATTTTATAAGAGACCGGGCGACGGGCCAAGAGAACGCGTTCTGCCAGGGCTAACGGGCTAGAATGCCATTCGCGCGGCAACAGCAAGCTCCTACCGATGCCGTCATCTTCGCGACGTGCATCAAGAACGGCTAGGAGACGCCTTTTTCCCCAACTTCATGAATCCTGGCTCTGACCAAAGGTTGTCTGCAAGGCATTCTAGAGCACGCTTCGACTCCAAGCAAGGCCGCTCGGGCAATCGCCCGGCTCTGCCTCTGCAAAACCGGCCATGCTTGATCTGTCATTTCCCGGGCTGATAACGTTCCTGGCGGCACAGGCTGGCGAGCCATCTTGATCGCCGAGATCGAGCTTGTGAGCGCATGCAGGCCAAGATGCGGGCATGGGTGAGCTTCAGTGTCCGGACAGTTCCTGAAAATTCTGATGGATCCAGGCCGCCAGTCTGCGAGCCGCCGAGCCCAAGGGAAGCTCGGCCAGTTCCGCCGTGGCGACCCACCGCGCGTCGACCAGGCCAGGTCCCGGTTGCAAACTGCCGGAACGAGCCTGGGCGAGGTGAACCCGCAGCACAACTCGATGCCGGGTCACCGCGTAGGTCAGCGTCTTGATCTCGGGACCGACCCGGACGCGAATCCCGGTCAACCGCTCCACTCCTTCTGAAAGACTCACGGAAGCACCGCAGGACCGTCCGGCGGGATCGGCTCCCTCGAGGTTGATCGTGGGAAACTCCCAGAATCTCGACCAGAGGCCCCCGTCGCTCCGCTGCACGACCAGCACGGTCCCCTCGCGCACCACCACGGCACAGGCCTCGGTCACCGCCAGCGGGCGCGGCCTTGGAGTCACGACCGGTACGGAATCCTGGATTCCGAGCCGGCGGGCCGCACAGAGCGAAGCCAGGGGACAGAGCAGGCAGGCAGGCGAGCGCGGGGTGCAAACTAGGGCACCCAGGTCCATGAGCGCCTGGTTGAACTTACTGGCTTCCCGAGGCGGCACCAGCCGTTCCGCGGCCGTCCAAAGACGGGTCTGAGACGCGGACGTCTTCAGATCTCCCCGCCAGGCCAGCAGCCGCGCCAGAACTCTTTGCGAGTTCGCCTCCACGATCGGCGCAGGCAGATCGAAGGCAAACGACAAGATCGCACCCGCGACGTAGCGACCGACGCCGGGCAACGCCCGCACAGCGTCCAGCTCTCGGGGCATCTGGCCTGCATGTCGATCCACGATCGTGCGTGCCGCTGCTTGAAGGTGCCTGGCCCGGCGATAGTACCCCAGCCCTTCCCACGCCTTCAGAACATCTGCCTCATCGGCGCTGGCTAGAGTTTGCACATCGGGGAAGCGGCGGAGAAACCGCTCGAAGTATGGGATGACAGCCGCTGCTGTCGTCTGCACCAACATCATCTCAGAGACTAGTATACGGTAAGGATCATTCCCCCGGCGCCACGGAAAGTCGCGTTGAGACTCTTCATACCACGCAATCAATTGCTGGCGAACCGAATCCATCCATGATCGATCAAGATCCTGATCTCGAACCTGGTTTGCATTCTCTAACTCGCAATTCAGAAACGGCTTCTGTTGATTCTTGAGACGTCCACCCGTGCCCTTCCGGCCCATTCTACCTCCAGTCCCAAAAAAAAATCCCGGAAAAGGGAAAATAAATCGCGCAAAGTATCGCATCATTGCAATAGGTAGACAAAGAAAGTACAACGTCATCCCAATTTTGGCGACTATCTTTCCTAGTTTTTCTCTTTGACTTTCTGTCACTGCCAAGCATATTGGAATCGACTGGAGAAAATAGGACAACTAATCCCTTAAGCGTGAGCACTTACCGTTTAAGGGATCAGCCAAAGAGAACCCTTGGTCCTCCGGCCAGCGTCCACGGCCAGCGGAATAGCAATCGCGCGCATCCGGTTCAATCGCTCCGATCGTGCGAATCCGGATCTCAGGAAAGGAACAAGCTCATGGTCGATCGAATTGCTAGTCGCGATCCTGGAATCGTCCGACAGGCTGCCAGGCGAGCACCTGGGGGCGATGATGCGGTATCCTACGTCCCCTCTGAATTTCACCGGGCTCGCACTCGAGAGCCAGAGTCCTCTCCTCGTCCGATCTTCCTCGTCGCCGATCGACTTGTCCAGATCTGGTCGAGCAATGAACAAGAGTTCGCCGAGCTGCGAGCCATACGGTTGAAGATGGCTCAGACTCGTGCCTACCTGGCCTCTCCGGGCTGCAATCGCTTGCTCGGCAATGCCTGCCTCGAGCGTTTGGAGACGTTGCACCGGAAGCATCTCGCCCGGCTGCGTGCCAACCGCCGCGCAGCCTGGGAACTGATGGCCGAACTCGGTGCGGACCTAACCCCGCAGGCGGAAACCGAGTCTCTCTGGAGCTCGGGTCGAGCCAGGGACTCGTGTATTCCCGATTCGCGGCGGCATACCACGCAATGCTGGTACGCCTGACCAAACGATCTCCCGTCCCGATCTTGCGACCACTGCTGCAGGGCAACCGCTCTGCCTTCGAGGCTCGCCCGTTCCTGATCGGTCCTGAACCCGGCGCTGTCGCCAATGGAAACTGCATCTTTTGAGCCCGCACCTTCCAATGCCGCCCTACGAGGTGGACCGTGGACGAGAAAACCGCGCGCAGCCAACGTCCGATCCAGCCGGACCGGCAGTCCTTCTCCCCCCGCACTCATCCGGATCGTCCTCCCGACAGTGGTAACCGGATCGACTCGAGATCCGAGCGCGGCGACTGTCGATACTCCGAGCGGTGCAATCCCAATCGCACCAGGCCGCCGCTTGACGATGACCAGCAGGGGCTGGCAACACGATATCTGCCGCTCGCTCACTCGCTGGCCAGACGCATGAAGGACAGCTTCCCAGACGCTGTCGACGAATTTCAATCCGCAGCTTTTCTGGCCTTGGTGGAAGCCGCTCAGTCGTTCGATAGCTCCCGACGCGTCGGTTTCGCCAGCTTCGCTCGCCACCGGATCTGGGGTGCCCTGTGCGATCTTCGCCGTGAGATCATCAAAAGAGTCCAGCGCGGCGGAGGCGAGGCTGAGCTGGTCCTGATGAAGCTGGCAACGGGTTACGAGACCGGCGGCCGGTTGATCGGTGTCGAGCCCGATGAGCCGGTCGGTTCCGAGCTGGAAGCCCTCGAAACTCTTCAGAACTGGATCGGGCAGCTTCCCCGTCTGCAAGCCCAGGCGTTCCGCCACATCTATCTCGACGGCAAGACGCAGAAAGAGGCAGCGGCCCTGGTTGGCTGCTCGAAATCGTACCTGAACCGCATGCACAGCGAGGGTCTAAGATCGCTGCAACAGACGTGCAGGTTCCAGACCGCGCGCGCTCCGTCAGAACCAGAAGACTGAGCGTCATTCTCAGGTTCCCGAGAGCGTCCGCGCCTGATTCTGTTCCGCGAGGCGTGGACCGCAGCAGTCGATCCGTGCCTCGAGGCAACAGACCGAGACCGTTCGCCAGAATGAAGTCTCTGTCGAGCATTCTCGGCCGTTCACGCCGCCCGGTCGGATTTTCGCGACGGGTAGGCGAATTCGTCGATGAACTGGCGGATCGAGCCCACGACGTAACGCTGCTCGGCGTCGGTCAACTCCGGGTAAATGGGCAGGGCGATGGTCTCGCGGGCAGCCGCCTCGGAGTGCGGGAAGTCGCCGTGTTTATGCCCCAGCGAGGCGAAGCAGACCTGCAAGTGGAGCGGGATCGGGTAGTAGATCTCGGAACCGATCTTCCGCCCAGTGAGGTAGTCCCGGAGCGAGTCACGGAGGGTCGCCGGAACCCGGATGACGAACTGGTTGTAGACGTGGTAATTGCCCTGCCGCTCAATCGGCAGGCCGACCATTTCCTCCAGACCATGAGAGCCAAACAGGTTGCGGTAGCGGTCGGCAACATCCCTGCGCAGCGTGGTCCAGGCATCGAGGTGTCGCAGCTTGACTCTGAGCACGGCTGCCTGAAGCGCGTCGAGCCGCGAATTGAAACCGACCTCGTGGTGATGGTACTTGGGCTCCATGCCGTGGACGCGAAGTCGGGCCATCCGCCGCGCGAGTTGAGGATGATTCGTCGTGACCATGCCGCCGTCGCCGAAGCCCCCCAGGTTCTTGGAGGGATAGAAGCTGAACGCGGCGACGTCGCCGAGCGTTCCGGCCCGGGTGCCATGATAGGCTGACCCGATCGCCTGGGCGGCGTCTTCCAGAACCGTCAGCCCATGCCGCCGGGCGATCTCCTGGATCGGACCCATCTCGGCGACCTGGCCGTAGAGATGCACGGGAATGATCGCCTTCGTTCGCGGTGTGATCGCCGCCTCGATTCGCACGGGGTCGAGGTTGTAGGTGTCGGGCTCGATATCGACGAAAACCGGCTTGGCACCGGTCCGCCAGATCGATCCTGCCGTGGCGAAGAAGGTGTAGGGCGTGGTGATCACCTCGGCTCCCGGCCCGACGTCGATGGCCAGAAGCGGCAGCAAGAGCGCGTCTGAACCCGAAGCACAACCGATACCGCTTGCGGCGCCGCAATAGTCGGCCACCTCGGCCTCGAGCCTGGTGACTTCCGGTCCCAGCACGAACATCTGGCTCTCGAGAACCGCGCGGACGACCGGCTCGATCTCATCGCGGATCGACTGGTACTGCGCCTTGAGATTGAGGGCGGGAACACTGACAGGATCATGGAAAAGGCTCATCGGCGATCACTCCTTCGATGCCTCTGGCTAGTACGCATGTACGCGTACGTGTGCGAAATGCACTTGAGGGCTTGATCCGAGGCATCTCCCTCTTCGGAGAAGATCGGATGACGCACGCTAGTTCTTCGCTGAGTTTGTGTCAATGGCGAGTGGCGGGCCGTAACTTCAGGCATGATCCGACCGACAGGTCTCTTATGGCTGATCGCCCATCGGAGCGTAACGCTCGTTGATCTCGTCACTTGAGACAACCACGGGGGCCGCCTCGCCGCTTTCCAGCTCACCGATCCGGGCGGCCACCAAGGCGTCGAGCAAGGGATGAGGCCCCAGCGGAGGGCCGAGCCGGAACTCGATACCGGGGTGGCGCTTGCTGAGTTCCTCCCTGGCCCTCGTCAGGTCCCTGAGCAGGTGGACACCGGCGGAGAGAAGGTAAGGAACCATCAAGACACGCGTCGCACCGCGGGCCGCGCACCGGCTTCCCCCGGTGGCGATGTCGGGCTCGGCCAACTCGAGGAAGCAGGCCTCGACGATCGGATGCTCGCCTTGCGCGGAAAAGCGCGCGGCCATCGCGTGCAGGTCGTCATTGGCCGGCTGGTGCCGGCTGCCGTGGGCGATGAGGAGAACGGCGGTTTGTCTTGGAATTTCTGCCATCGCGGCCCGGTCTCAGCCGGAGATCTTGGGATCCTCGGGGTGATGTCCCGGTAATGCTGCTTCCTCGACTTCGGCCAGTTCCTTTGCAAGCCCGAGCTTCAACGCCTGTATGCGGAGGTGTGCTGGATCGAACTCTCCGCCGCGCTTCCACATCGTGGCAGCATCGCGCTTTGCCCTGTGGCTTCCCAGGTGCATCCAGTCATCTTGGACAGCACAGCGTCTTCCATGGAGACCAGCGGAACAATCAGACCTGCCCAGCAATTCCCGGCCTGCGATTTTCGCCCTGAAAACACGCTGGTTTTGATCTCCCATTTCGCGAACTCATTGCGCATAATGCTTTCCCGAATTCCCTATCTTACCACCTGGGCCAATGGA
>JBEKTN010000234.1:0-13587 GCA_049516015.1 Isosphaeraceae bacterium
CCTTCGCCATCGCCGGAACGGCGCAACAAAAACTGGCAGAAGTCCGCTCATAATTCGCCGGCCCTTTTTCATCAGCCCAGGGTTGGGGTGAGGGGGGCTGGGCACGACCAATCGCCTTGTCCAAAGGGTCGAGCTAACTTGTGCGACCCCTCTCCCTACCCTCTCCCGCAAGGGGAGAGGGCGAAATAACCAACTGCTTGCCATGACCTTACGGTCAATCCAACGGTATTAGCCGGTGAGGTCAGACCCCGCGCTCCCGCACGCTCCCGTTGTGCGACAGGCGCTGCTTTGGGTCAGATCAGCCAGGGTCACCCGATGCGTGCGGCTCTTCATCTGCCCGTCACCTGGAGAATCAAGGTCGTCCGAACGACGGAGTGGGGGAAGCCCCGCCACACGAAGCAGCTCCCTGCCTTGGGCTTCACTGCCCACCCGCCGCCGGCCACTCTTCCAAGCCGGTCGGCCATCGCGCGACCTCGGCCTTCTGGTCGTCCTCCCCTTGGAACTTTGGCTTTGTTTCCGCCCCTCCGCCCCGGCCGTCTCTGACTTAAGTTCTTGCGATTCCAGGCCTTGCTTCGATTGCAAATTGGCTTTGCTTGGCGCTTTTGGGGGTGTCGTCAGGGAGGCACTGCCCGACGCCGTCGCCCTGTCCCGGTTGGCCTGCCGCGTGCGCACCTTGGTGGGACAAGATTCCAATCTTGTCGTTCGTCGAATCATCAATGACACGATTGGAATCGTGTCCCACGATCGGTCCCTGGCTCACCCCTTGGGTCGGCTTGCTACGCTCGCCGTCACCACACCCACCCGACCTCATCTCGCATCCGTCCTCCGCCACCCGGCATTCGTCACTTGCCATCTGCCATTCGTCATCTGCCATTCGCCATTTGTCATCTGCCATTTGCCATTCGTCATCTGCCGTTTGCCACTTGTCGTCCAAGTTCCGGGGACACCAGACTTAACTCCGAAAAACTAAGTATGGTGTCCCCGGAACTATCAACTTCGCAGCATGCCAGAGCCATCCTCGGCGAATCCCGCTCAGCCGAGCAGGGGCCTCGCTACACCCATGAACATAGCCCTGCGTTCTGGCGCACGCTCTGTCCGGTGGAAATACTTTTCAGAAGCGAACCCTGAAGCGCCGATATAACTCATGTCGGTGGGAAATACCGATCCGGTCACGGAAGACCGAGCACCCAGCCCCCGAACGAGCGGTCGCCTCCAGGGACGGATTGGCGGCTGGGGGGCCATAGGGCCAGGGAAAGCCCTGCATTCTTCTTGCCGTTCGGCTCAGGAATGCTCATTATCGAGTCCGGGCGCCTTCCACCTTCAGCGCGTCACGCGCACCGACGCCAATGAGCACGCGACTTCCGTCCTTGAGCGATCGCTCGTAAAAGAAAAGCTGGTTGATCGGGGTCTTGACCAGGGTTGAGAACTCCTTGGTTCCTTGCTGGGACAGGTTACAGCGGAGCTGCACCTTGCCGTTCTCATCAAGCGGCCGAACCAGGATCGTCTCGGCCTTGTAGCCATTACCCAGGTCGCAGGTCACTGATTGAGTGGCCTCGATCCGCTTGCTTTTCACATCGAGCAATTTGAAACCGTGACCCGGTAGGACCTTTCGCAACTGTGAGTTGACGGAGGCCAGCCGTGGGTCGATCGCCGCCGGATCGGCAGTGGCCAGGATCGCAAAGACGGTCACCTGGCGGGCGGTCTCATCGGCAGAGCTCTTCAGCTTGGGTTGCGCCTGGTCTTGAGCCGCGCGTGGGCCATCGACAGTCTGACCAAGACCGACGCCATTGCCCGGGACCATGGCCAGGACGACGCCAAGGCCTGGCACGATCAGCCCGGTCCCCATTCTCAACCCGTTTCGTCGACCCCAGGCAGCAGACACGGCACGTCACTCCGTCATTGCAAGGAACGTGCTGGCCGACTCGGCGCTGTTGAAGAGGTCGTACCAGGGGTCCTCGCCATTGGACGACTCGAGCAAGGCAAGGTCCTTGATATCAACCTTGGGCCCATCCGAGCGAATCAGGAGCACCTGGCCCCATTCAACATCAACCTCGGAATCCAGACTGGGGGCAGTTCGCTGCACCACGTCAGCGCCCTCGGGAAACCTGGGAGGCTGGACGATCTTGCCAGTCGTGTTCCAGAACAGACTGATGGCAAGGAACAGCGCAGCCGCCTGGGCCAGCCCGACCAATCCGATGGCCGCAAGGCCGCACCAGGAACGAGTGAACGGCGACGAGTGCTGGGGTGCGGCATCGCCAACGGTTGCGAAGGGATTATCGGGCCGGGAATGAGGCGTCGTGACCGGCCCAAAGTGGTCGAGACGGGCAGTGACCGACGACCAGAGCTGATCCCACGATTCGGTCGAGGGATCCACAGGCCGGGTTGCGTCCCACAGGCGGTTGAATCTGGCTGCATCTGCAGCCCAGTGCGCACATGCCTTGCACTCGGCGAGGTGGTGCGCCAGCGCCCGATCGTCTCGATCGTCGCTCGGCAGATTCAGTTGACGCATGACCTCATCACATCGCATTGTCGGGCTTCCTCTCCGGTTCGGCCGGGCCTTGCACCTGATGCCCCGAGCGCTTGAGAGCCGTGACGCTCACCGAATGCCTTCGTCTCGATTCAATCCAGGCATTTCAGCTTTTCCCAATCCAGGTTTTGCTGCAACTTCTCACGCGCGGCGTTGATGCGGCTCATGACCGTGCCGATCGGGATGGCTTCCGTTTCAGCGATCTCCTTGTAACTCAATCCCAGCTCGGCGAACAGAACGAAGGTTGTCCGGATCTTGGGGCTGAGGTGGTCGAGGGCCTTGTCCAGCGTCCGGCGAAGATCTTGCTGATGCAAGCGCCGGGCCGAGTCGTCATGGCAGGCCGGTTCGGGCAGTTCGCTTCGGCCATTCCCGATACTGAGGATGGTACGCCGTTTACGGCGGCGTCCCCAATCCAGGGCCGTGTTGCCAACGATCCGCAAGAGCCAGTACCGAAACCCGCTGCGACCGTCAAAATCTCCCAGTCCCAAGAAGGCCTTGATGAGTGCTTCCTGAACCACGTCCAGCGCGTCCTGCTCGTGCCCCAGCAGCCGGTAGGCCACCCGGTAGGCATCTTCCCGGTAGCGTTGAAACAGCTCTTCGCGTGCGACAGTATCCCGCTCCCGCGCGCGTCGAACCAGAATCTCGTCAGGCGTTTGCACGCTGGGGGAAGCGTCGAGCATACGGTCACCTGTGCTCTTAGACGCCGGAAGTCCTCGGTCTATTCGCTTTTTCGGTCGCCGGGGCGTGCCTCGACGTGTCGCAGGAATTCGTTACTGATATCGGTCTACCACAAGAAGCGAAGGTTCATCGCTCGCTCGCCGCAGCCGTGGACGCGAACGGCCCGATCGCGGCGGCAACCGCGCGGGCGTTGTTGCCAAAGATCATCGTGATGTGGTTGCCGGCGACCGCCAGGTAACTACCGTACTCCAAGGCCTCGACCGTGGCCATGGCCTGTTCCCGCGGCAGGAACGGCTCCGAGCCGGCCGGGCCGAAAGGATCCATCGCGTTGATGAGCAAGACCGGCTGGCGGATGGCAGCTATAATCTTCTCCCAGTCCTCGACCAGGATACCCTCCAGCGCCGCCAGGATGGCTTCGGGCTGCACGAGCTGACGGACTTTGCCATCCGGGCCAATCCGCACATAACTGCGGAAATATCGCTCGAGCCCCGGCTCCCACCGGTCCTGGAGATAAGGCAACTGCCGCACAGCCTCCAGGTACGCGTCCCACGACGGAACCTCGACCCCCAGGCGTGCAAGCATCGGTCGCAGCAAATCGCGAGTCGCAGGCGCGGCCACGGCGAACGCGGCGTCGAGCACGACGATCCGGGGGATTCGCTGGGGGTGGTGCGCGGCCAGGTAGAACGCCAGCATACCGCCGAACGAGTGACCGACCAGCACGGCCCGGCGCAGCCCGAGCGCATCGAGCAGACGGACCACGTCCGCGGCGTGCTCGGCCATGGTGTAGCCGGCGGCCGGCGATGCCGGGTCGAAACCGGCCGGGGGCCCATCGCTCTGGCCGCGTCCGCGCAGATCGACGGCAACCGCCCGGAACCGCGGGGCCAGCCCGGCGCCGATCAGATCCTCGAAGATCGGCGCCGTGGCCGAGAGCCCCGGCAGCAACACCAGGGCCGGCTCGCCGCCGGGATGATCGAGATAATGAATCCTGATTCCGCCCAACTCGACGAAATGGCCGGTCATGGACCACCGTGCACTTTCTTCAGTTCTGCCTTGTCGATCTTGCCCGCGGCGGTCCGGGGCAAGACATCGACCAGGACGATCCTCCTGGGAAGCTTGTACCGCGCCAGCCGCAGGCTACCGAACGTGATCAGTTCTTCGGCCTCGACCTTCTTGTCCGGCCGGGAAACGACAACGGCCAGCGGCGTCTCGCCCCACCTGTCGTCCGGCACGCTGATCAGGGCCACCTCGGCGACGGCCGGATGCGCTGCGAGCACACTCTCGACCTCGGCCGGGTAGATGTTCTCGCCGCCGGAGATGATCACGTCCTTCAATCGCCCGACGATGAAGTGATAGCCCTCGGCGTCGCGCCGGGCAAGGTCGCCCGTGTGCAGCCAGCCATCCCGGATCGCGTGTGCTGTCTCCTCCGGCCGCTTCCAGTAGCCCGCGCAGACGTGCGGCCCGCGAATCAAGAGCTCGCCTACCTCGTCAGGACCACAGGCGCGTCCCTCACCATCCACGATCTTGACGTCGATATGGAACAGCGGGAAACCCACCGAGCCCGCCTTCCGCCGGACATCCTCATCCGGCAGCCAGAACGTGTTGGGCCCGGCCTCGGTGAGTCCATATCCGCTCTTGAACGCGATCCCGCGCTCCCAGAACCGCTCGTAAACGGTGGGCGGGCACGGCGCGCCTCCGCTGATGACCAGCCTGAGCCTCGAGAAATCGGCCGAATGCCACCGCGGATGCTGTTGCAAGGCCTGAAACATGGTGGGGACACCAAAGAAGATCGTCAGCCCGGCTTCGCGGATGAGGTCAAAGACCTGGTCCGGCTCGAACCTCCGGCAGACGATCGACGTACCGCCGATCTGCACCAGCGGCGCCGTGAAGACGTTCAGACCGCCCGTGTGAAACAAGGGCGCATTCAGGACGGTCACGTCATCCGGCGTCAGCCCCCAGCTCACGACCGTGTTGACCGCGTTCCAGGTGATATTGCCATGCGTCAAGATGGCCCCTTTGGGCAACCCGGTCGTCCCCCCCGTATAGCAGAGAACCCAGGGGTCGTCCCAGTCGAGCTCGACCGGCGGCGGGGCCGCATCGCCAAGGCCGTCACGCTCATCATGGCAGCAATCGTCCGGAAACGCACGCGCGTCCGCATCCAGCGCCAGTCGCGTCACACTTCCCAGGCCGGCTACGCGGAGGCCGCGGATCTGGTCCACGAACTCCGGGCCATGAACCAGCACCTTCGGCCCTGCATCACGGATCAGCTCAACCAGCTCGCGTGGCGCGAGCCGCCAGTTGAGCGTCTGCAAGATCGCGCCCAGCTTGCCACAGGCAAACCACACGTCGAGAAACTCGACGCAGTTATGGGCCAGGATCGCCACGCGATCGCCTTTGCCAGCTCCGAGAGTCCTCAGAAGCTGGGCCGACCGATTCGCGGCCTGGTTCCACTGCCGGTAAGTGATCGGCCGGTTGCCGTCCGTCGCATCGATCAGCGCCACTTTGTCAGGGGTCAACAAGGCTCGCCGCCCCAACCAGTCGCCGAGGAACACGGGCACCTCCCCGGGGAGATTCGATGATTCCGGTCCCTTGATTGTCGTTGATACGGAAGGCGGGCGATAGCCACGTGTTCGGCGCGGGGTCAGGAGACCCGCGCTGAACCTGCGCGTGTGGGCATGGTTCAAAAGCAGGTTACACCTCGGGGTGGCTGGGGTCGACGCCCGAAGGGCGACGCCCCCAGATCCGAGGCTTCCGCGCTGGGGGCCGCTGGCTGTCGCCAGCTCGACCCCAGCCACCCAGCTCTTATCACCTGCGAAGATGCTGAAGTTGAACCATGCCCCGTCAACGACCCGATCAAACCCAATCTTCACGCATTCTTCATGTTCACCGTCGAGGCGAAAATCCGCACGACTCTCGAGCACGTCCTCGCGGCCCTGATCCTCTCTTTTTCCCATGAATTCGGTGGTTTTCTCCGAGCACATCGGCCGCGGGCTGGTAGGTTGCGAGGGAACTGTCTTTTCGGGATTGACCGGTTTTCCCATTCCCTGCACAATGCGGCCCTCAAGTTCGTGGAGCTTCCTGCCGAGATGTTCCCCTCGTGATTCCTCGACTCCCCTGGCTTGAGCCTGACCGCCTCTGACCTCGCGAAGCTGGAGGAGGATTCTCCAGAAATCAAAGCCTGCCGTGGCGCCAGGAACAACGCGAAGTGTGCAGGAAAGTCAAGGAAGCGACAACGTCAACTCGAGTCCATCGAGCACGACGCAATGCAGATTTCAGGCAGAGTTCAAGGAGGATCCTTGCCGTGATGCTTCGTTGTTTATCTCGCGTGGCCTTGCTGGGGACGCTGCTGGCGCTTGGCTTCGGCTTTCAGCCCATGGCAGCGCACGCCGCCTCGGTGAATGCCTCCACGACCACGGTTGACTACAGCCTGACGACCAGTTCCACCATTGGTGTCCCCGGCGCGAACATCTCGGGTCCTCAGGTCGTGGCCCTGATCACGCCGACCGGCAGCGTCGTCCCCCCCACGCTCTCGAACGGCACCCAGGGAAGCCCGCTCACCGTCCTGCCCGGCTCAACCGGGTTCGACCCCAGCCAACTGGTCGTGGCGCTCAGGGATGCGACATCCTCATCCGGGCAGCCTGAACAGGAGCTAGGCCTTGTCTTTTACGGACAGGGGGTTCAAGCCAAGGGAGTTCTCAACTTCGCCCTGAGCATCAATAGCGCCCTGGCCAGCGATCCGCCCGTACTCCAGTCGCTCACGCCAGGGGTCTACATCACGGCGGTTTTTCCACCGGCCGGGTCGACGACCGCCGGGACCAGTGGTAGTGCCGGCTCATCGTCCGGCAGCTCAGCCGGTGGTATCATCAACAACCCCGAACCGCTCTCGGTGATCCTCTGGTCGGCCGTGCTCATCGGCGTGGTCGCCAGGAATCGCATGCTCAGCCGCAGAATGGCAGACTGAGCCAGAGATCGTCCGGCCACCATGCGTCCGGATCGTCTTCTACCAAAAAAAAGTCCGTGGTCATTCGTGACCCAAAGATCGGCACTCAGCCACCCGACCGCGCCCTGGATCAGTCGACTCCCGGGCGCGGTTGCCTTTGCGCTGGTCACACAATGCCAGTGCCGACGCGGGTTCGACGCAACATGCCGGTTTTTCGGACATGCTGGCGCCGGCAGAATGAATGCCGGTTGAAATTCGCGGGGTTTCCTGAAAAGATCGAGAGCAGTGATTGTCCACCAAGATGGTGATCCAATTCTTTGTTTCAGCTCCCTCGACTTGCCTGCCCGCGGAAAATGACCATGAGCGAGAAGCCCTCGCACTTTGTGGCGGTTTGTCCGAACTGTCTGGTCTCCTTGAAGGTCAGGCTCGCCTACAGCGGCAGCCATGTGCGCTGCAAGCATTGCGATCACAAGTTTCGCACCCTCGGGCCCGACCATTCGGTGACGCCGAGCTCTGAGGAATACCAGGCCGGTCCCTTGAACACTCCTGGTTCCGAGGCCGAGCGTATCGATGTGCTCTGCCCCAATTGCTCGGCCTCTCTGAGCGTGCGCAGCGATTTAGCCGGTCAGCACGTCCGGTGCAAGCAGTGTGAGCACAAGTTCCTCGTCAAGAAGATCGAGGGAATGCCCGCACAGATCGGGCACGCGGATTCGGAATCCAATCTCTTCGACCGGCCTTACGGTCAGCTTGAAGGGCCCCAGTCCGCCGCGGCCGAGTCCGAGGGGCTTCGCGGCACACTGGCCCGGCGCGAGCAGGAACTTCACCAGGAAAGCGAAGAGCTGCGTGGGCAGATCGACGAGCTTCATCATACCCTTGCCAGTGCCGAGCAGGCACACGGCGATGAAAGCAGCCGGCTGGACGAACAGCTCCACCTGGCCCGGGAAGAGCTTGATTCGGCCCGGTCGGAAATCGGGGTGCTTCAGGCTCGGCTGAGCGAGCTGCTGGATCTGCACGATCAGCTCAAGGCCGATCCTCTCGAGGCCATCGAGGCACAGCGGTCCGGGCTCGGGGCCGAATTCCAGGCCGAGCTCGAGTCCGAACGGTCCCGGCACGCCGAACAGCTCGCGGAGCTTCATGCCCGGACCGAAGCGGACGCTCAGCTTGTTGCACGGCTCAAGGCCGAAATCCTGACAATCGCCCAGTCGCGATCCGCACCCGATGCCGATCTCAAGGCAGCGCGGGAGGAGATTGCCGGCCTGCGAGCGAAGCTCGCTGACACCGAGACCACGAAGCGGTCGATGTCCTCGCTCCTGGAGGGCATGGGAATCCGCCTCCATTGAAACCGGCCGGCGAGGCGACGGCCAGGCGCAAGGATTCGAATGCCCGGGCGGGCCGTCATCGGGCGGGAGTTCTCCGCCAGACCCGAAAGGCGGAATAGACAGCTCGCATCATCCCTGGATCAAACGTATTCCTCGAACAGCGCCGGACTGGGCCGGGGAATGACGACCTGGGAGACGAGCAGGCCGCGGTCCCGGACCGGCTTGGCCCCCGCCTGAACCCCGGCGCGGACATCGGCCACGCTGCCGGTCATGAACAAGAGCCCCTTGCCGCCCAGGGCCATGGCCACATGAATCCGGAACACGATCACGTTCGCAGCCTTCGCCGCCGCGTCGGCCGCGGCAAGCGCGCTCATTCCACTGAATGTCTCGATCACCCCCAGCGCACCCATGTCAGCGGGATTGAGCACCACCGACTGGCCGAGCGCGGGGAATAACGAATCGTGAGCGTTCGCGATGATCATATCATCGATTACGGACTCGTCGGCTTTCTGCAGCCCGCAACGGATCGCCGCCTGAACATCGCTCACGGACCCGCCGATGATGACCAGGTACTTCCCCGAACAGATCGTCCAGGCCACGAGCACCTCCACCGATGCGGCCTTGAGCAGCGGTTCACAAGCAGGACCAGGGCCCATCCCAGGGCACCATGGTGCGACGCGTTCCGACTGCCCAGTACCAGGGCCTTGCGGAGTACCGCTTCGGCCTCGTGGGGACGTTGTGCCATCAAGTAGACCTGACCCAGCGTGCCGTGGAGAGCCGGCGCGGACGGCCTCCTTGCGATCAGTGCGTTGAGCCGGTCGATGGCCCGGGCGGAATCTCCCCGCTTCGCCCATTGCAGTGCCCTTTGCGTGGGGCTGAGCCATTGCAAGAGGGTGAACCCCACGAAAACGATCGCACCGGCCACGAGAGCGATCACGAAGAACCATTGCCGCGTCGTCATGTCGATCTCTCGTTCTCGCACCCTGGACGCACCTCGATTCACCAGTGTATCGTGGCGACGTCCGCCGATCATGATGGAAGGAATTGCTTGCACGTGCAATTCCTTCCCTTCATGACGAGATTGGATCCCGTTAGACTGGAAGTCATGGATGCCGATGAAGGCAAGAGCCGATCGATCTTGCGTCGCACAGAGATCCTGGCGCGGTGCGCCTCGAAGGCCTGGTGACGCGGGCCGCTTGAAAACTCGAAAGTGAGACGCGTCCGCCGTGGACCATAAAGTCGAAACCCTGATCAGCGAATCGGCGATCCAGGATCGCGTGCGTGCGCTGGGACGCCAGATTGAAGCGGACTATCGCGACAAGCCCTTGACGATCCTCGCCGTCCTGACCGGCAGCCTGATCATGCTTGCCGACCTGGTTCGCCGGATCAGTATCCCGCATCGCATCGCCTTGATCCAGGCCAGCAGCTACAGGGGGGCGACCACGGTTGCGACCACCCTGGTGATCAACGAGTCGTTCGCCCCGGACGTCGCGAATCGGGACGTACTTCTGCTGGATGACATCCTCGATACCGGCCAGACGCTCACAGCCCTGAGCCGCCACCTGGCGGATCGAGGCGCGCGGAGCGTCCGGACCGCTGTGCTGCTTCGCAAGATTGGCCGGCAGGAGATCCCGATCGAGCCCGATTACTGCGGTTTCACGATCCCCGACGTGTTCGTCGTCGGCTACGGATTGGATTTCAATGATGATTACCGGCATCTGCCTTATGTCGGGGTGCTGAAAGAAGTGGCGAGTGGCGAGTGGCGAGTGGCGAGTGGGTCGGAATAGTGGCAAGTGGGGGGTAGCGCGGGGCTGGTGGCGGGGTGCCAGATATTCCGCCATTGCGTCGTCCTTTGGCAACCAGGAGACTCGCCGCTTGCACGCCGAGGCTGATTTCACTCGCTACTCGCCACTCGCCACTCGCCACTCGCCACTGAAACTGGCCCTGGTGACCCGGAGATATCCCCCGCTGATCGGTGGGGCCGAAAAAGTTCTCAGCTACCTGGCCGAGGCCCTCGCTCGCGAGGGAGCCGAGGTGACGGTGCTCACTTCCAAGGCCCCCGGCATGAAAGATCTGCACCCGCGCGAGCAAGAGCCCATCCCCGGCGCTCGCGCTGACGGTCGCGGCCGGTTGACCGTCGTCCGGCTGGCGACGTCCCGACTACGGTTCGTGGGAACATGGCTTTATATGCGGAACATGGCGCGGTGGTTCGCCGCACATCCGATCGACCTGGCCTATGTGTCGATGCTCAAGCACGACGCCTATGTCGCGGTGGAGGCCGGCGGGTCTCAGGGTTTTCCGGTCGTGCTCCGGCCAGAAGGCGCCGGGGCGACCGGCGACCTGGCCTGGCAGACCTGGGGCAACTTCGGACGGAAGATCGGTAACCGCTGCAAGCAGGCCGATGCATTCGTTGCCATCTCGCGCGAGATCGCGCGCGAGCTGAGCGAAGGGGGCTACGAGCCGGCCAGGATTCATGCGCTGCCCAACGGTGTGCCGGTGCCGGAGAGTGCCTGGCAGCGCAGGCCAGGCTGGCGGACGGCGCCCCGCGCCGTTTTCGTGGGGCGGCTAGCGCCTGAGAAAGGGTTGAGGACACTGATCGACGCCTGGCCCGTGATTCGCATCGCCCTTCCTGGTGCCCGCCTGACCTTGATTGGCGAGGGCCCCGAGCGGCCGGCGCTGGAAGTCCAGGCCCGATCACTGGGCTTGACCCTGGGCCCCGATCAAGCGGTCGAGATTCCCGGCGCAGTGACCGATGCGACCGCGGCCTTACGGGACGCCGACCTGTTTGTCTTACCCTCGAAGGAAGAGGGAATGAGCATCGCCTTGTTGGAGGCGATGGCTCTGGGGATCCCGCTGGTCGCCTCGTCGATCCCGGGCAACCGCCGCCTGGTCAGCGACTTCAAGCACGGCCGGCTGGCACCGCCGGAGGATCCTCGGGCACTGGCGCGAGTGATCATCGAGCAATGGGAAAACTTCGACCGCGCCTTCCACATGAGCCGCGCGGCTCGCAGCCGGGTCATGCAAGAGTTCTCGATCACCGCCGTCGCGCGCAAACACCTGGCGCTGTTCGAGAAGATCCTGGAACAACGAGGGGTATGATGCCGTGCTCAAAGTGTTGCAGTTGATCCCGACACTCGATCGCTCCGGCGCCGAGAAGCAGATGGTCCTGCTGGCCAGGGGCCTGCCGCGAGCTCGGTTCCGGGTCGAAGTGGCAACACTGACCCGGCTGGGCCCGTTGCAGGTCGAGCTCGAGGAAGCGGGGATCCCGGTCACGGCGCTGGGCAAGCGGTTCAAGCTCGATCCGCTGGCCCTGGCGCGGCTGGTGCAATTCCTCAAGACCAGGCAGTTCGACGTGGTGCAAACCTGGATCTTCGCGGCCAACACCTACGGTCGGGTTGCCGCCCGCCTGGCCAGGGTTCCCATCGTGATCACGACCGAGATGGCCGTGGACCTCTGGAAGGGAAGGATCGAGCGCTCGATCGATCGCCTGCTGGCCCGATGGTGCGACCGGCTGGTCGGCAACTCACACGCCGTGGTCGAGTACTATCGGTCGCTGGGCGTGCCCGAGGACCGGCTGACGATGATCTACTCCGGAATCGCCGAGGAAGAGCCGCCATCGGTCGATCCCGCCGCGGTTCGCGCTGAGTTTGGCTTCGCAGCCGAGGCGCCTCTGGCCTTGTTCGCAGGCCGGCTGGCCGAGCAGAAGCGGGTTGACGACCTACTCCGGGCGCTCGACCTGCTTCAGCACGTGCAGCCTGATCTCCGCATGCTGATCGCCGGCGATGGGCCATTGCGACCGATACTCGAGGAGAACGCCCGGCTCTACCACCTCGAGGGTCGGGTCCGGTTCCTGGGCCAGCGCGACGACGTTCCCCGGCTGATGGCCGCCGCTGACCTCGTGGTCTTGCCCAGCGCCTACGAGGGCCTGCCCAACCTCGTGCTCGAGGCCATGCGATTCCGCAAGCCCGTGGTTGCCACGTCGGCACCTGGAACCACCGAGGTCGTGGTCGACGGCCAGACTGGAGTTCTCGTCCCCGTGGCCAACCCCCAGCTTCTGGCCCGGGCAATTCGCGACATCGTCCGCGATCCCGACCTTGCCCGCCGTCTGGGCACAGCCGGGCGAGAACACGTCAAAGCAAAGTTCCCTGTTCAGACGATGATCGACCAGTTCGCCAGGCTCTACGAGGATCTGGCCAGGGTCAAGAACCTCAAGGATTCTCCGCGAACCGAATGAGCGGTTTCTGGCCCCGGATGGTTCGCTTCGATTACGAATACGGCCGCGGTTTCCTCAGGGCAGGAGGTCGCATCCGGGTATCGGGCCCAGCTCGATGCCGTCAATAACCAGCGGAACAAGGTCACTCCCCTTGTAGTCCTGGCGCATCTGATAATTGGGATCAGGGTCGAGGCCGGTCGGCTGGGTGTAGACCTCGATCTGGTCATCGACCAGATTGATGATCCAGTAAAGAGGAACGCCGGCTGCGGCGTACATCCGGGCCTTGATCGTACGGTCTCGAGCCAGGGAAGAGTCGGCAACTTCCACGGCAAGTGCCGTGTCGGCCGGTCCGGGATGACGGCTGAGGTAATCGCGCTCCGAACCACGAATCAAGGCAAGATCAGGCTCCGGTTCACTGTCCGGCATGGTGATCGCCGATTGACCCCGGCAGTACCAGCTCTCGCGGAGCCGGGGAGCCAGGATCCGGTTATGGACCCAGGCAATCAGCACGTCGTGGGCTGGGTTTCGCGGCATCTTGGGAACGATCCATCCTTCCAGCAATTCCACGTTATCATCTTCTCCGAGGATCCCGGCCCGGATCATCTGGTGGTACTCATCCACTGTGAAACGGCGAACCGGAACGGGCGGAACGACCGGAGGAAGAGTTGGAACCAATGTGCCCGCAGACATCAGGATGCTCCTCGATCGCGCGAACTGGATCGACGGCCCCACTCAGACATGCTTTCCATTGAACGAGAAAGCTCGGAAAATGACCACTCAGATTCTTTATGCCTTACGCGGCCATGAGTGAAACGTCGTCGAATTGCTCGAAAACCATTACCCCGGCAAGGGAGTAGGTCAGGCTTTCCAGCTTGACCTACAATGCCTTTCTTTCGTGCGGGGTAATGGCGTC
>JBEKTN010000235.1:0-13500 GCA_049516015.1 Isosphaeraceae bacterium
GCTTCAAGATCTTCCGGATCGTGTTTCGCGAGTGTTCAAATTCGAGGGCGATTCGCTTGATGGGCATCCCATCCCGATGAGCCCTCCGAATGGCACCGTAATCGTCCACCGTAAGCATTCCCATGGCCTCCGTGCGAGTAAGTGACTCCGTGCGGGAGTGCTCACTGTAACGAAGGCGCTTACGGGGGGTCATTTTTAGGCGCTCAAAATGCCCCTGAGTGGTCAATTCTTGGCGCTCAGTTCCAGAAGCTGACATTGGTGCTACAAAGTGGGTGGCCCCTCCGGCGCGCTGACCGAAAACCGATTCTACACCATCGGTTGAACGGAAGCCCTTGTCCCGTCGATCGGATGTGGGGTTGTGACGGCGACCATGAGATGATGCGCGACGAGCCTGAACTGGTTCCTTGCCATCGCGCTTGACTCCATCGGAGCTCACGGATGAATGTCTCATTCGCCTGTCCGTCGTGCAATGCAAGCGGCACTGTGGATGCCGTCCACATTGGCAAGCAACTCCGTTGCAAGCATTGCGGCGCCCACTTTGCGATCCCGGACCCGGAGGACTCCCAACCCGATGTCTACGCCCTGGAAGAGCCGTCCCCGCAGGCAGCGAGAGCCAAGTCGAACAGCCCCGCTGAGGACGCGGTGTTCGTGCCAGCCCGAGCCGATGCGGCAAGCGCAGTCGACAGACCACGGCGAAAGGAGCGGTCCGTCTCGGAGCGTCCGCGCCAGCAAGTCGGATTTCCCGTGGCAGACCTGGCTGATCCGGGGTGGTGTCGGCCTGGTGCTGATTCTCACTGCGATCGCTTTTCTTGTGCCCGATGGAACCTGGCTGGTGGGATGTATCCTCATGGCCATCGGTGGCATCCTGGTTCCGGTGGCCTATTTCGCCAGAGCGTACGGAGCGTTCAGCGAGGATGCCCTCTACGGGCTCCTCTACATCACGATTCCTCCCTACACAGCGTATTATCTCGTCACTCGTTGGGAAGACCTCTGGATCTGGGTCACCTGTGCGACCGTGGGCGTCGGCCTTGTCCTGATCGGGACCGAGATGGTCCGCTGGGTGGGGGCAGCGGTGTGAAGCGGTCGGGTGCTTGCGCATGACATGCCCGCAAAGCCCTGGCCCGGGAGTTCCCCTGAGCGGTCTTCAAACGGACCAGGGCCAATCGGATCGTCTTGCTGCCGGTGTTTCACGGCAAACGCAACCCGGTCATCTGGAACCCTCGAGCTTGACTCGCGGCTCTCGTTTCTTCGTTTCCCGGTTCGTCGTCTCAGACCGCCAGAACACCGGTACGGATGAGGTACGCGAGCCGCTGCCGCTGTTCAGGGCTCAAGAGCGCGTGGATTTGCTGCAGGGCATTGATCAGCGCGTCGCGAACTCTCGCGGCGCTCTGAACGCGTCGTTCGCCGGCGCTGCTGGCCTTGGAGGAATCAAACGCCTCGCCGACAACGGCATCCGAGAACTCCGCCAGGGCGCGGCGGTCGTCCACCTCGGCCTGTGCCCGCTCCGTCTTGAGCTCGTCCAGGATTCGGGCCAGTTCGGTGATCTGCTTCTCGTTCAGATCGAGCTTGTGGGCGAGGAATCGTAGCGGCCGTCTGACGCCAAACCCTGACCGAGCTTCAAATCGATCTCCCTCGTCGTGATGATGGCCGTGTCGAGGCATGAAGCATTCTCCGCGCTCACCACGCTCGTGGTGCCCGTGGTGTTCTTCTCGATCGGGTTCGTGACTGGAGTGAAAAGACTTGTGGCGCTGTCGCTCGCGCCATGAGGCGTGACACATGATTCTCTCCTTCTCGCCGAGGCGTAACGCTCCCGGCGGGGACACATCGCGTGGGCACCATACCACACGCTCAGGAAAATGGTACGCCTGACCGGGGCCTTGGTCAAGCTCTCAAGAGCCGCTGGTCCCTCTCAAGTCCCGTGCTGGCAGCTCACTAGCTGTCTGCTCACCGAGCTTCGTCGGGCAATGGCACTTGCCGGCTTGCCGCAAGGTATGCGAACAGGTCGCGGACTTCCTGGGGGGTGAGTCGTTCGAGCTGGCCTTCGGGCATCATCGAGACGGTCGAGGGTTTGATCTCCTCGATGTCCTCGCAGGGAAGGATGATCCGCTCATTGGCGGTCTGGATGGTGATCGAGCGGTCATTTTGCTCGCGGATGATACCGGAGACAAGGCGTCCGTCCGTGGTGGCGACGTTAGTGAGGGTGCATTCGCGGGCGACGGCGGCGCTGGGGTCGAGGACGTTTTCGAGGATGTAGTCGGAATTGGCACGGTCGGAGCCGGTCAGGTCGGGTCCGACGTCGCCGCCGCTATCGAAGAGTTTGTGGCACTGGTTGCAGGTGTGTTTGAAGACAAGTCGGCCTCGTCCCGGGTCGCCGGCTGGGTGCTGGTCACTAGCCAGGAGATTCTTGTACTTCGTGATCAGAGAACTTTTCTCATTCGAGGTCGGCCGGATGGAGCCCCAGACGGCCTCCAGACGCGCGCGGACCTTCTCGTCGCCCAGGGCCAGCAATTGCCGGGCGACCGTGGCGTTCAGATCGCGGCGCGGGATTGACTTGTTGCCGACGGCGTTGAGCAAGGCCAGGGCCCAGGCCGGGCGGGCCGACAGGGTGGCGATTGCGTCGTCCCGCTCGGATTCCGATAGCGTTGCATAGCGACTCAGGATCCGCTGCGGAGTGGCCGAGTCTTGATAAGCCGCCAGGGCGCGGATCGCCGTGCCTCGTAGCGCTTGATCGTCCAGCAGGGCATGGAGCTCGTTGCTCAGATCGGGAGCGTGCCGCTCCACCAGCGCGGTCAAGCCGCGCGAGCGCAGCCCGATCGGACTTCCGCGGTCGGCCACGATCATCCACAGGGTCTTGAACGCCTCTGGCTCACCGAGGTGGAGCGCCAGGAGTAGTGTCTGCTCGACGACGTCCGGGTCGTGCGTTGCCAGCAGCTTTGCGAACGCGCCTGACCAGCCTTTGGGTCGGGGCACCTGCTTGCGGCCTCGCAGGGCTTCCAGGATCCCGGACAGGATGTCGCCGCGGACCGCGTCCGTGGCCTGCTCAAGCACCGGCAGGAGCGCTGACAGTCCGCTGGACGCGTCGGCGGTCACGGCGCGACGGGCAAGAAAATTGCGGTGCAAAGGTAGCTTGCACCAGGCCGCAAGGGCCGAGGCACGGATGGGATCCTGTCCAACCAGCGGCTCGATTCCGTACCAGGTCATCAGCGGCAGCATCGGGTCCTTGGGGTCAATCTTCGACACGACGAGCGCCTCAGCCAGAGGCCAGCGACCATTGACAGGGATGCGTTGCAGGGCGGAGGCCAGGTTCAGCCGTACTCGCGGCGATGGATCCGATCGCGCGAGGGAGACAAACCGAGCGAGTGCCTCCGCCGAGGGAGCGCCGCGATCGCAGAGCAATCGAATCGCCCAGCCCCGGATCGACTCATCCCCGTCGTCGAGCAGGCCCATCAAGGCCTTCTCGTCGAGTCCGCCCGTGGCATACAGGGCTCAGAGCGCACGTAGCCGGCGGATCATGTCGTGGTTGGTCTTGAGGATGCATTGTAAAAGCCGATGGCACTCGCCCAGGTCGGCCCCTTGCGCGGCTCGCTCCTGGAGCAGCCGCCGCGCCGTGCGGACCTGCCAGTCATTCTTGTGAAGCTGAAGACGGGCCAGATCCTCATTGCTCGACGCCGCCAGATTGACATGGACCGGCCTGGGCTTGCCGAAGCTGAGCTTGTAGACCCGGCCGTTCTCGCGGTGGGCGTTGTCGGCGTCGGTCTCGTGGCATTCACCGCGATCCGTCCAGTCGGTGAAGTAGACGGCACCGTCGGGACCGTACTTCAGCTCCAGGCCTCGGAACCAGGTGTCGTTTGCTAGCAGGAAGTCGGGCTCATGGCGCGCGACATACCCTGATCCGTTGCGTTCCAGGCGGTCGAGGTTGGCGCGATGGCCGTGGAGGTTGAAGGTGAGTAGGCTTTGACGGTAGCGGTCGGGCCAGTTGTCGCCCAGGTAGATCATGGCACCGACGTGGGCGTGACCTCCGCCGGCCGCGCTGTGCTTCTCGTGGCCCTTGCCCTCACGCGAGTCGGTCCACTGGCCGCCGGCCCAGTGGATGTGATCGGCACAGCTCTCGAGCAGGCCGTAGAGATTACGGTTGAAGTCCTGGCCGTACATGCGCTGGAAGTGCGCGCCGGGGACGACGTGGAAGAGGTGCGGGACCACGCAGTTGGTGATGAAAGCCTCCCCGTGATCGTCGAAATCGAGACCCCAGGGGTTGGTGGTACCGTGCGCGACGGCCTCGAAAACCTCGCGGGTGGGATGATAGCGCCAGACGCCGCAGTTGATCGGCACGCGCTGGGTGTCGGCAGTTCCCGGCTTGCCGACGCGTGAGTTCGACAGGATGCCGTTGCAGCCCCAGAGCCAGCCGTCCGGTCCCCATTTCAGTCCGTTGAACATGTTATGCTGCGCCTTGGTGTTCCAGCCGTCCAGCACGATCGAAGGAGGGCCGTCGGGCCGGTCGTCAGCGTCCCGATCGGGGATGAAGATCAGGTTAGGCGTCGCGCAGACCCAGACGCCGCCGAAGCCGAGCTCGATGCCCGTGAAGTTCGTCCCGTGGTCGAAGAAGACCGTGCGGCGATCGAACCGACCGTCTCCATCGGCATCCTCGAAAATCAGGATCCGGTCCTTGCCCCGAGGTCCGCCAAGCCAGATCGGGTAGGAGTAATTCTCGATGACCCAGAGCCGGCCTTTCGGGTCGATCGTGAACGCAATCGGCTGGACCACGTCCGGTTCGGCCGCGAACAGCGTGACGGCAAATCCCTCCGGGACAGTCATCCGTCGGGGGGCCTCGGCGGGCGGCAGGGGTGCAGGGGCCCATCCACTGGCCTGATCGGCTCCCAGGCCGCCAGGAGAGGCTCCAGTGATCACGAGAATGATCAGCCCGATCATGGAGAGCACGGGGAAAAAGTCGCGTCGTACGATCATGGCTGTTGGGCTCCAATCCTCAGCGTGATCCATGTCCGTTCGAGAATACGTGCTGCGGGCTTGGTCATCAACTCGTGCTTGGCGCCACGAAGCGGTTTCGCCGGGAAACCAAAGGGGAGCGAAGCGCCACGGTCGGTGACTACAATCGTCAAGAAGAAGCTCGAGGACAAAAGCTTCGCCGCCAAGGTTGATCGCGCGAAGGTCTACGCCGGACCAGAGCGGCTGGGCACGAGCCTCGACGAGCACATCCAGCTCGTGATCGAGGCCCTGATTCCTCATGCCAAGGCGCTGGGAATCGAGGGCTCGAGCCGTCCCGGGGGGGAAAAACCGTGAGTGAATCGGTCTATGCAAGACTGGACGTGCGCCCCGTGATCAACGGCATGGGGACGTACACGCTCCTGGGCGGGTCGATCATGCCGCCGGAGGTCGTCGCAGCGATGGCCCAGGCGGCGCGTCACTTTGTCACCATGACCGAGCTGCAGCAGAAAGCGGGAGCGAGGCTCGCCAGCCTGCTTGGAATTCCCGCGGCCATGGTCACGGCGGGGGCAGCGTCCGCGATCACGGTCGCCACAGCGGCCTGCATCACTCGGGGCGATGATGAGGCGCTTTAGCGCCTGCCCGAAACCGGCGGCTTGAACCCCGAAATCATTCTCCAGAAGAGTCACATGAGTGGATATGAGGCACAGATGCGACTGGCTGGGGCAAGGCTGGTCTGGGTAGAGACCCGCGCCGATCGCCATCCTCGCCGAAGGCGAGCGAACGCTCCGGATTGCTGTGTGGACGCTGCAAGGCGACGAGCACGAACTCGTCGCCGATCGGCTGCACGCATTGTTCCGTTAATCGCATTTCTCGCCAAGGCGCAAAGCTCGCGGAGAGACGGGACGGTTCATAGTCTCTGGCTGCCGTTGCGCCTTCGCAGGAGGACTCGGTTTCATTTCGCTGAAGGTTTCAGGGCCTCAATATCCTTGCGCAGCTCTTTGGCCAGGTTCTCCAGGTTTTCGGCTTGCTTCTCCAGATCGGTTAGCGCTTTGGACGGGTCGGCGGCCGGGGACTTGGCGCCGGCTCCCTTGAGCTCGTTGATCGCGCTCTCCAGGACCTGGCGCGAGGGGAATGCTCCGAAGCCCACGAAGCCGGTCGAGCCGATGCCTTCCTTGCTCAGCCGGGCCTCGAGCGCTGGCAGGGCCTTCTTCACCTTGAGCGATCCCGCAAGCCTCCAGGCCCGGGATCGCACCGTGCGATCGGGATCATCGATCATCGGGATGATCAGGTCCTGAAGCGCTGGATCGTCCTTGGCGAGCCGGTCCAAGGCGTTCAACGCCGCTGAACGCAGCGCCTGGGGCTGACCGTAAGACGCATAGAGGGCGGTGAGCTCGCGCGCCTTGGGGCCGGGTTGCTCGAGGTGTAGCTCAAGGGCCGTGGCAGCCAGTCGGTGCTTGCCGATCGGGGTCTTCAATGCCGAACTGAGCAGTTCGTCAGCACCTTTTACCTTCCACCTCACCAATGTTCGCAAGGCGGTCGTGCGTGCTGTGTAAGCTTCCTTGGGATTGGACCAGGCGGCTTGGAGGATGGCTTCGGACTGGGCGTCATGCTCGAGCGCGGCCAGCCCGCGAATGGCGGCCACGCGAACACGCGCCTCAGAATCCCTCGCGGCCTCTTGCAGGGCATGTCGAAACGCTTCGTCGCCGCTCTCCGCAACGGGGCGAGCTGGACCCGCGAAGGTGGCTCTCCGGCGTCGGCCGGTGCTCTCACCAACACCGCTGATCAAGGTCACCATCTCGGTTCGCGCCGAGACGCCCTTCTCGTTCTTCCAGGCTGTCGCCAGGGCATTCTTGACCTGGGACGAAGTTCCAGACTGTTTGACCAGCGCTCGAGCGGCATTGACACGACAGACCTCGCATGAGGCATGCTGAAGCTGGAACAGATTCTCCTCGGCCGGCTTCTCGAAGTCGAGCTCCTTCACCAGCCAGCAATTCGGGTCGATCCGCACCATCCTTGGCTTGATCTCCGCGGGGATCACGAACTCCTGGTTCGTGCCATCAATGACGATCGGAACGACCCGGCTTTTGCTCACCGCCTCGGTGAGCTCCAGCGTCGTGGGTAGGCGGAACAGCGGGGTCTGCTCGTCGGTCTTCTGGGTCTGCTCGACCTTGACGCGGACGGTCTTGTCGGCATCCTCGTAGTGCCAGCGGACCTTCAGCTCGGGGTGTCCCGCCTTGTAGAGCCACTGGTCGAAGAACCATTTCAAGTCCTTGCCCGTGGCCTCCTCCATGGCCTTGCGGAAGTCATCCGTCTCGACGACCTGGAACTTGTGCTTGGCGACGTAAGTGCGAATGCCCTTCCACCAGCCTTCGTCACCTAATAGGCCCCGCAGCATATGGAGGACGCATCCTCCCTTGGAGTAGGTCGTCCCATCGAACATCTGCATCGGCGAATTGTACCGTGTCTCGACGATCGGGCGGCGGTACATCCGGTCGTTGCCCAGGTAACCCTTGAGCTCTCCGTCCATACGGTACCGAAACTCGTCCACGCCTTTGTCGTGTTCGGTGAATAGTGGGTCGAAGTAGGAGGCGAACCCCTCGTTGAGCCAGATGTGCGACCAGTCCTTGCAGGTCATCAGATCACCGAACCACTGGTGGGCCAGCTCGTGGGCGACCAGTGCATCCTCGTCGCTCTCCAGGGCCTCGATCTCGTCGAGAAGCGCCGCGTCCGTCATGGATGTGGCCGAGGTGTTTTCCATGCCACCGCCAAACTCGGGAAGGCAGATTTGGGCATACTTGGAATACGGATAAGACTGGCCGGTCTTGTCGTTGAAGAAGCGGATCATCGCGGGAGTCTTACCCATGAACCTGCGAGCCGTGGCTTCATCGAAGTTCCTGGTCACGTAGTAATCCACGGGGAGATTACCCACGCGATCGTGAAACAACACGAATTCCGAGGCCGTCAGTGTGATCAGGTAGGTCGAGAGAGGCTGGTCCATCTTCCAGTGGAAGGTCCGCGTGCCATCGGAATTCTCCTTGGTATTCACCAGGGCACCGTTGGAAACCACGCTGAGCGGACGGGCGACGGTGATGATCATCTCGGTGGTGACACGGTCGTTCGGATAGTCGTAGCAGGGAAGCCAGTGGTGGTTGTCTTCGGCCTCGCCCTGTGTCCAGATTGCCAGCGGCTTCTCGGGATTGGCCGGGTCCGGGGCCACGAAGCGGAGGCCCGATTCGGGAGAGCCACTGTAGGTGATGGCCAGGTCGACCGTGTCGTCGGGCCCGCAAGGCTTGTCGAAGGTGATCGAGAGCTTCTCTCCCTTGGTCGCGAACTTGCAGGCCGCTGCATGCGGGCCGACCGTGACCCGAGAGACCTTGAGCTTGGGCCCGCAATCGAGGTCGAGCGAGGTCAGGTACGGATGGAGTGGGGTCAGCGTGTGCGTGACCGTGCCGCGAATTTCCTGTTTCTGGCCATCAAGAACGAGCTCGGCCTTGATATGCTTGATATCCGCCTCTCGGATCCGTTCGGTCTGCCGGGGAGTGTCGGGGCTGGCGAAAGGCCGTCGTACGGGCGGGCGGGGTTTGCGCGTTCGCGGTGAGGGCGGCCAACCCCAGCAGCAGGCCGGCACCAAGTGGCTGGTTGAACCTGAACATGATCGATTCCAAAAGACCTCATAGATTGACAGGAAATCGTGGCTGATTCGATGGGCAGGTTCTTCGGATTGAACGCTGCGCGAGGCGTGGCCTGTCGCCGGAGCTCAAAGCCATTGAAGCCCGAGGTATTCTGTTCTACTCTCGGATGAGACAGCCGGTCAATCGGGCGGTCTCGGGGCTTCCTGCCGATCAGTCCGGTTGTAGGGGCCGGGCGGTTGGTACTCAGGCCAGTGATGGGCGGCTGAGCCGTCGGGTTGATTGCATGAACCGATTTGGTTTCGTCCGCGTGACCTGTGCTTCGATCCGGACCTCGGTCGCCAATCCCGAGGCCAACGCCTCGGAAGTTGTCCGGGTTCTGGACCAGGTCGCTGACAGCGACGTCGTTCTGTTCCCCGAGCTTTGCATCACGGGCTACACGTGTGCCGATCTGTTCGGCCAGTCGGCCTTGTTGCAAGGGGGCTTTCGGGCGATTCGCCGGATCGCCAGGGCCACGACCGGGCGACGGCAGCTTGTCGTTGTCGGACTGCCAGTGCCGGTGGGCAATTGCCTTTTCAATGGCGCAGTGGCGCTGTCGAACGGCAACGTCCTGGGGGTCGTTCCCAAGCGGAACATCCCCAATTACAAGGAGTTTTACGAGAGCCGCTGGTTCCGGCCCGCCGCCGGCTCCGAGCCTTCCGAGATCGAATTCCCGCGCGGTCGAGTGCCCTTCGGAATTGACCTGCTGTTCGCGTGTGAGGGCCAGAAGAGTGTTCCCGTCGTGGTGGGGATCGAGATCTGCGAGGACCTCTGGGTGCCGCTTCCCCCCAGCTCGGTGCAGGCGGGGGCCGGCGCGACGATCCTGCTCAACCCGTCGGCCAGCAATGAAACCATTGGCAAGAGCCAGTACCGGACCGAGCTGGTGGTGGGGCAATCGGGCCGGTGCATCGCCGCCTACGCGTATGCTGGCGCCGGGCCTTCGGAATCGACGACTGACCTGGTCTTCAGCGGTCATTGCCTGATCGCCGAGAACGGCCGGCTGGTCACGGAATCGCCCCGGGTGGGAGACGGCCAGACAATTCGCCGTGACACCTACTGGATCACCCAGGACGTGGACGTCGCCAAGCTCCAGTCGGACCGGCGGATCTCGACGAGTTTCGAGCAAGGGCCGCGGTTCTCCCAACCGTTCCGACGGGTCGACTTCGAGCTCGCCCCGGAGATGCCCGGCCTGAAACGATTCGTGCCGGGCTCGCCCTTCGTGCCGGCGGAAGGGCCCGAACTGCACCGTCGCTGCGCTGAGATCTTCGGTATTCAGTGCGCGGGGCTGGCCAAGCGGATCGAGCAGCTTCCCCCGGACACTCCGCTGAACATCGGCGTCTCGGGCGGACTCGATTCCACCCTCTCCTTGCTTGTCGCCGTCAAGACGTGCGACCTGCTGGATATAGACCGGCGCTTGATTCACGGTCTGACGATGCCCGGCTTTGGCACCACTGCCAGAACGCGAAACAACGCACTCGACCTGATGCAGCAGCTCGGCGTTTCCTCCGACACGATCGACATCAAGCCCCTGGCGCTCCTGGCTTTCCGGGAGATCGGCCATGCCCCCTTCGGCGTGAGCTGCGGCGCGCTCGATGTCGAATCCTTCCAGGCCGCCCTGGCGCAGGTTCCCCGCGAAGCACGCAGCGACCTGACCTTCGAGAACGTCCAGGCTCGACTGCGGACCTTTCTGCTCATGTCCAGGGGATTCGTCATCGGCACCGGCGACCTTTCGGAAATGGCACTGGGCTGGTCGACCTACAATGCCGATCACATGAGCATGTACAATCCGAACTGCTCGATTCCCAAGACGCTGGTGAAGTTCCTGGTCCGCTACGTCGCCCTGCACGAGTTCCCCGAGGGCCCGGTGCGCGAGACGCTGCTGTCGATCGCGGCCACGACGATCTCTCCCGAGCTGCTGCCGGCATCTTCGGCGGGTGAGATCGAACAATCCACCGAAGCCACGCTCGGCCCCTACGAGTTGCACGATTTCATTCTCTTTCACGCCATCCGCTGCGGTTACTCTCCCGAGAAGATCCTTTTCTTGAGCGACTTTGCCACGTTCACCCAGCCCTATTCGCGGGGGCTTATCGAGCGCACGATGCGGACCTTCTTCACGCGGTTCTTCAGCCAGCAATACAAGCGCTCCTGCGTTCCCGACGGTCCCAAGGTCGGTACCGTCAGCCTCTCGCCTCGCGGCGACTGGAGAATGCCCAGCGATGCCGACCCGCAAGAGTGGCTGCGGTGGACGACAGGATCGAATAAGCCCGGCGAAGGGCTCGTCTAGACGACAAAGACCCTGGAACGACACCGGCCCGCAAGGTCGTTGCAATTCTGGCCGATCTACCCAAAAGGACCAAGCAAGAGAATCTCCCTTTGCCTGGCGGCAGGGCGCGCGTGCGCAATGAAGAAGTATTGAATTTGACACTCGTCATCTGTCACCTGGCATCAGCGCGATTCCCCAATGCGGCCGCATTGATTGTTTCGATCAAGCCGTGCTTTGTCACGCCAGCAATTCTTTGCGCACCCTGCCATCCCCCTCGACCCCGATCAGTCGCTGCTGGAGGCCCTGATAGGGGAAGCGGAATTTCTCGGCATCGAGGCCCAGGAGGTGAAGGATGGTAGCCTGGAGATCGTGGACGGTCACCGGGTTCTCGGTGATCTGGTAGCCCAGGTCGTCGGTCGCGCCCAGGGAGACGCCGTTCTTGAAGCCGCCGCCGGCGACCCAGAGCGTGAAGCAATGGAGGTGATGGTCGCGGCCGAGGAAGGTCGAGCCGCCACGCGCCTCGTTCATCGAGGTCCGGCCGAACTCGCCGCCCCAGACCACGATCGTGTCGTCGAGCAGCCCGCGCAGGTCCAGGCTGACCCGACGCAGCAGTGTGTACGGGTCGGCCTCGGGCGAGGGATGCAGTCCTTCTTGCTCCAGGCGGGCGAGGATCCAGTAGTCCAGGCCATTGCGCGGCCAGGCAGCGTTCATCACCTTCGGCAGGGTTTCCGCCCTGGGCGGGATGAGCGCCCAGTGCTCGGCATATTTCGCTCCCTGCCGGACCCAGCGCGTCAGGACATCGACCTTGGCGGGGCTGAGGCGATTGCCCGCCTTCCTGGGCGGCATGCGGACGGTGTCGTCCTCCTCACTGATCCGCGCGACCAGGTTGCTCGAGTCGGCATCGCCCGGAACGATGGCCGCCTCGCCGCTCTCGAGCGGCTTGACGGCCGCCTCGCGCTGGTCGAGCCGCAGTCCCTTGGCTCGCTTCGTCCGCGCCGTGGCAGGCGAAGCAATTCTTCGACAGGATCGGCCGCACCTCGCGGTTGAAGTCAACCGGCCTGGCAGTCTTCGCGTCCCGTATTATGGTCGCTGGCTCTTCGGCCGGGCTCGGTCTCGCCGCTGGCATCGCACTCACGAGCAGTACACATCCCAGCACCATCAGCCCGGTGGGTCTTCTCGCGGGGTGCAACATCCGTCTCATCGATCCGACTCCCTTTCCCCGGCGTGGCAGAAGATTTCTGGCGGGCAGGGTAGGCCTGGGTGAACTACCGGCGGGTCGGCCCAGTCCGCATGGGACTGGACTCTATAGAATCCATTCTGACGCGACCCGGTTATGTTACTCGAGGGTTAATCCGCGCGAGAGCCGGAGAATCGCTCCAATAGTGGCCAGTGGTCAGTGGCCAGTGGCCAGTGGTCAGTGAATTTGAAAGGAGTGGCGAGTGAATAGTGGTGGGGCTCGAGCGACTCTCGTTCGGCGAGGGTCTCCTGACCTCGCCGTTCGGCTGACCGGGGGCTTCCATGTGGCACGGCCGGTCGAGGACTCGGAGAGCCAAGGTCCCAGAGGACAGGCGGGTCCGGCGACCATTGCCCAGCCAGCTTGTCCGAGGCCAGTTCTCCATCAGTACTGAACGGAGGTCCGGTAGAGATTAGTAGAGGTTTTGCAGTTTCGCACGCCGGTTCTGCGGTGGGTACTGAACGGAGGTCCGGTAGAGATTAGTAGAGGTTTTGCAGTTTCGCACACCGGTTCCGCGGTGGGTACTGAACGGAGGTCCGGTAGAGATTAGTAGAGGTTTTGCGGTTTCGCACACCGGTTCCGCAGTCGGTGAGGCTCTCCAGAGTGTCACGTAGCCGGCCGAGAATTGGGTTTGATTTTCCGTTTGATTCTGCCTGGTTCGCCTTAAGTGGTGACCTTTAAATGACTAACACACGAGCCAAATTGGCTTCGTTCGGCGTTTTTCTGTCACAGCGAGATCCTTAGCTCCGTACCCACTCGCCACTCGCCACTCGCCACTCGCCACTCGCCACTCGCCACTCGCTACTCACCACTCGCCACTCGCCACTCGCTACTCGCCACTCCCTCCACACCAGTATGATGTTGATACGGGCGACGATCGCGCACCAGACCGTTCAGGAGGAGCCTGCGCCATGAGCATCACCAGCCCAGCTTTTCGGTCCAACATCACCCTGCCGAACGACCGGATTGCCGCGCTTTGCGAGAAGTATCAGGTCGAGGAACTGTCGGTTTTCGGCTCGGTCTTACGGGACGACTTCGGACCCAAGAGCGATCTCGATTTCCTGGTCGTTTTCACGGACAACGACGACGGGCCGTGGATGTCCAAGGTGTTTGAGCTCGAGAGGGATCTCTCCACCATGTTGGGGCGGAAGGTCTGGGTGACGCCTAGACGAGGCGTCGAGCAGTTTGCGAACCGGCAGACACAGTCCGCGATCCTGGATCCGGCGCAGATCATCTATCGCGCTTCGGGCGGACCGGCCGCATGGCCCGAGACTCAGACCTCCTGATCTGGGACCAGGGTAGGTTGCGGGTCGTAGGAGTTATCTGCTTACGCAGATGGTGTTTGGGAGATCTTCGTCTGAGTGGATAAGATGGCACGATGGGAAATAGAAATG
>JBEKTN010000236.1:0-13694 GCA_049516015.1 Isosphaeraceae bacterium
ATCCGAGACTCTGAATCCCTCTCCGCCACTTATGAATTCGCGGCGGAGGCTGCTGCACCCAAGGAAATCGGCCTGAGGTGGGAATCCAGAGGTTCCCCAATTTACTCCGCTGGACTGTGCTCGCGTGCTGCCTCCCTTACCCCGGTGTCCCGAAGAGTGCAAATGACTGTTGCTTCCTCTTCGGTTTTAGCCTTCACCTTCTGGGCACAGGTTCGGCGATCACATTAGTCGTTTCGAGGCTGCAGAGTTCATTCTGAGCTTAATTCGCGCTCATATTACGGCCCGCGAGCTGGCTAGCCCTCCTTTCGAGGACGTTTACATTCGAGCTTGCGCTGGCCGGGTCACCCCAAAACAGTCAATTCCCACGATTGGACTTTCACCGGCAAGTCCAACGGCATTATGGGCTGCAGAACAAAGTCTGACCCCATGTGTGTGTGTGTGATGACCCCAGAACCCAAGAACCAAAAACAAAGTCTGACCCCATGTGTGTGATGACCCCATGTGTGTGAATTGCAAGCGTCGAAAGGTTCGATGCCGATGATCTGGTGAAACTCGTGATGGAGATTGGCACGGGCCGAGCTACGGGCTAGAATGCAGCTTGAGTTCTGGGTTACGAAATGGTCCGACGCAGGACACACTGATGAGCATTGAACCTGCCAATCAAACGCCCGTACCCGACCCGACGAAAAAAGAATGGACTTTCCTTGGAATAAACCGGGCGGATTACGTCAAGATCCTTATTGGCTTCTTGATCAGTGCCTCTATCTGCCTCTTTGCTTTTTGGGTCAACTGGCGAGCTCCTCACCTTAAGATCAGGGTACCGGACACCATTGTCTTCAAGGGCGAGAAGAATCAGCTCGGCATCGTGAACGTGACAATCAGTAACGATGGATCGAAGGAGGCTGAGGAAGTCGAATGCTGGCTGAACCTTGCCGGGTCCAAGATCCAGGAGGTCAAAGCAAGCCCCGAATATCTCAACGCAGTCGTCACTCCCAAGGATGACAGGATCAGGGTTGACGTGCACCTCTTAAATCCCAAGGAGGACCTTGTGATTTCCGCATTGATCAGTAACCCGGCTAAACTTCCCGAGCAAGCAAAGGTTGAGGTCCGAGGGAAGGGCGTGATTGGAGATAGAGAGGCGAACCTTAATCAGCCATTATGGTCACGAGCTCTCCCAGTTGCTCTCGCTGGAGCCTCGACTGCAGGAGCAGCAATAATTGCGTACCTAGATAGACGCTCAGCAAGAAGAAGGCGTCGCGACGACGCCCTAAGTAAAATTGGCGAGCAGTTGAAAAAAGACTTGATGGACGAACCCACGAGGCAGAAGGTGTTTGAATACATCAAGAACTACTTCAACGATCTCAAGTAGCTGAGAAGTGGCTTGAGAGTCGTCAAGCCGTCCCCTGGAGTAAGACCTAGATGTCCGTTTCGTAAGTTCCTAGCCAGTTTTCTTAACCCGGGGGCTGGGTGTCAGATTTGGTTTTTGGTTCCCGGCTCGATCCGTGCCATGATCTGCTGGAGTTCATCGGCCAGTTGGGGACGGGCTCGCACTGGCCATCACGTGATAGATGACGCCCTCAAATTGGATGCGAAGTCGTCTGGACATTTCCCCAGTAGAGCTCATTGAAGCGAGGGACTCAACAAAAAACCAAAAACCAAGTCTGGCACCCCCCTTTGGTACAGGGTTAATCGATCAAGTCGACCTCTCGGAGCGGCTCGAGCACTCCGTTCTGGAGTTTACTACTGTCGAATCCTTTCTCTGATTCGGCCCGAATCGTCACCTTCACCCTATCGGCCAAGTCGGCGAGGTTTGCGATGGCGTTCCAGGCCGCGTAGAGGGCGTTGCGGTCGGCGGAGAAGGTCAGCTCGACCACCTTTTCCGGCTGAACGCATACGCACGGCGATTTCCCGCAGCGCGGACAAGGCAGAGAGCAGGCACATGGAGCCTTCCCGCATTTGGGACAAGGTGCGGGACAGACACAAGGAGAATGCCCACACCGAGGGCAGGCCGCTGGACATTCACAAGGATGTTTCCCACACTGCGGACACAGCTCCCTTTCCGTTCGGGGGATTGCCTGCGGCAACATTAGAAAGCCGGTGTCGAGATCGACTTCATCCTCCGCCACGGGTGTCTTGAAGCGGATCTTGTTCGGTGCGACCTCGAACTTGTCTTGAGCAGAGAGTCCCGGTTTCGGGCCGGAGACGTAGCCGAAGTGGCCCTCCTCGATGCCCCGGGCTATGGACTTGCGGATCACGGCACGCGACATTAGGCGGGTGAAGCCGAGGAACGAATAGAACCCGTCCACGACCTCCGCTGTGGTGATTCCGAGCGTTGGAGGATCGCCTTCGCCGAGTTGGAACAGCTCGACGATCTTGGTCGGAGCCAGCGAGTTAAAGACACGGGGTTGGATCGTGGTGATTAGCTCGATGATCCGCTGGTGAATCATCGCCTGCTTCTTCTCGTCAAGCGTGGTCTGCAGCGGCCTGCCGCCTGCGGCGACTATCTCCAGGCCAAGGCCGCCTGCCTTGGCGCGTGGGAGCCAGACCTCGGTGTAGAGCTTGAGCAGGGCCGACTCCGCCGCGGCTTGCTCGGTTGCTTCGCGTTCGCGAAGCTGGCCTTTCTGCTCGTCGGTGAGATTGAGCTGCTTGGCCTTGCCCTTCACGCTCTCGGCCGCCATCCGGTAGCGGACCGAGCGCCTGAGGATCTCGACCTGGTCAGCGGCTGGAATCGCGACCCCCAGTCCGTTTCGATAGGTCCTAGGTTTGTCAGCACATTTCGAGAGCAGCTCCGTAGCAACCGCATCCTGTTCTTTTCGGGGTTTTCCGGCGAATTCCAGGGGGAGGTAGCCGATCAGGAACGAGTAATCGCGATCGGGAATATCCACGGGATTCTCGGGCCAGACGATCGCGCTGCGCGAGCCGGCCAGCCTCGCTTCAATCATCTCCTTGATGCGTGTGCGTACCTGCTTGTCGTTTCGGCCGATCATCTCGGCCTCTTGCTCGACAAGCAGGGTCACGTTGGGGTCTTTCTTGAAGCAGTAGCGCGCCCCATCGAAGTGGAGGTAGAGGCACTGCTCTTTCAATTCCTTGAGGCAGGCCAGGGCGGTCGTGCTGTCGAGGTCGGGACCAACACAGACGGAGAGCAACTCCGCCTCGGTAATGCCTGGGGGAAGCATCTCGCCCCCAGCGCCGGCCTCGCGGCGAAGGCCTCCGAACGAGTACATCAGGATGGCCGTCGCGAGGCGCATAGCCGGCTTGCGTACCGCTTCAGAAGGGTTCTCCTTGGTTCGTCGATCATCGATCCGTTTGGCCCTGGCATTCGCTCCGACCAGGTCGTGCTCCAACACCGCCTGGAAGTCGGCTTGCTGCCCGACTTCTTTGAAGAATGCGAGACGCACCTCCGCATCGTGCATCGCCACCTCGCCAGGCCCCAGCACCGACCGGCTCTTCCCTTCACGATGCGCGGCGCGCAGACACGCCGCCAGAAACCGGAGCGCCCCCCGCGTTCGCTGGAAATCCGGGATGGCGGCCCATCGCTCGCGCATGAGGTCGATGAGGGCCGGGTGGAAGGGATAGGAAGCGCGGATACGATTGCGAAGGACCAGCCCGTCCTCCTCAGCCTGCTGCCGATCGGCATTGCTCTGGGCATACGCCCGGCGCATCTGGGTCACGGTCTCCTGGAAAGCGTTCGCGGCGGGGCTGGCTTCGGCCTCGGTCGGCAGCTTGGCGAGAAGCCGCCGCTGGATGACCGAGAGAATCTCATTCCCCTCCACCGGCTCGCGGCGCTGGTCCTTCCGGGCAGCCAGATGATCGATCGTCTGGAGCAGGTTGACATATTCGAGGGATTCCCGCTTGCTCGACTGGAGCGAGAAAATCAGAGCGGTGTTGTCTGTGTTGCCGACGGCCACAGTCAGTCGTTGAATGAAGGTCAGGGTCTCGTCCCGGAGAGTCGTCTGCTCGACCTTCACACCGCCCGCGCTGATCAGATAGTTGAGAATCTCGTCCAGCAGGATCAAGTTCGGACCTTCAGCCAACAGCTCAAGGATCTCATCGGCGCCTGGTGCGACCCGCGCTTCATCCTGTGCCCTGAGGAGCTCGTACCCCTTCTTCTTGCCCAGGGACCAGGCGATCCAGCCCCACATCGTGCGGGCGCGGAATTTCTCACCGGGGATCGCCTTGCCGCTGGTAGCATCAAAGAACTGTCCGTCAAAAACGGCCCATCGGACCCTTCCTGGTTTGGGCAAGCCGATACCTTCGGGAATCACATCGAGCGCGCTGCGGTTTCGGGCGGCATGGAGCAAAGATGCCAACGTGTGCGACTTGCCTCCCCCGAACGGGGTCATGAGCTTGAGAACCCGATTTCCTGCCCCACCCTCAAGCCGGGAGAGCACGTCCTGGAGCAGGCTGCGAAGGCCCTTGGTCAAGTAGGACGAGCGAAAGAAATGCTCCGGATCACGATAGACGGCAGGTACTTTAGGGTTACCGTCCGCCAGCGGACCCAGGTCCAGGGCAAAGATGTCCTCGGAGAAGTTCTCCGAAGTTACGTCGGGATGGAGTGAAACGACTTCGACCCATGGCTTGATCGGTGCGGAACTCATGGCTTGGGTCTCCGGGCATTTTTGCCCAAACTGGATCCGGGACTAGAAGAGCCTTCCTTGTCCGCGTTTTTTTTCGACCCTCTCTTTGACGGGTACCACGTTGTCCTCAATCACGCTCCTCCAGTTGGCGGTGAGCTTGGCGAGGGCGGCCATCTCGCCAGTGGGAGAGATGTCGGCCATCTCCCCGCCCTTCAGCGCGGGGCCCGCCAGGGCTTGAGCCACAAGGCGCATCTGGTCGCGGTTGGGTTGAGCCTCGCGCAGGAACTCGGCCAGTTGCAGCGGACGGTTCTCCATCAGCCAAAGCGTCCGGTGCAGGCCGTCGATCAGCGGGGCCGGTTGACCTGCCTCGGTGGCCTTTCCCAGCGAGTCATCGTCACCACGTTCCTTGTAATCTCGAAGCCGATACTTGCCCTTCTTCTTTTCGACAAGAGCCTTCGACCCGGAGGAGACGCCGCTAGGTCCGTCGAGTTCGACGTGCGTGCCGTTGGCGAAGATGATTGCCTCTCCCGCGTCCAGATCCGCACCCCGGTAGGTGTAGCGCCAGAGCGTGTAGAATCGCGTGGCCGGATCGACCCCGGCGAGACTGGTACTCCCTCCGTTGACGCCGACTTCCTTGGAGAGACGGCCAAGTATGCTGTCGAGAACCACAGTCTCCACCTCCGTCAGAAACCGCTCGGCGGGCACTTGCTCGCCGTTCGAGTACTCGACCCGCGCGAATCGCGTGAAGGCCCTCAAGCCCGCGCCGACGCAGGCGATAACCAGGTCAGCTCCAGAGTTGCCCTGATCCCATAGAGTATCGACCCGCTCGCGGACGATCGTTTCGAGTTCGGGCTGGACGTCGGTTTCGTAGGAGCCGGTCACTTTGCCCTTTCGCTTTCGACCGACGAGGAAGATGCTCGTGGCGAGAGCGGCCGAATCCATCGCCCGCACACGCCCCTTCATTTCCGTATCGAGCGGCCACGCTTCGGTGACGATGAATCCAGCGCGGCGTAGAGCTTCCACGAGGGTAGACCATCCAAGCGTCGTCTTGTGTGCGTAGACGACGATCAGCGAACCGCCCGGCTTAAGCATGCGCCCGCATTCAGTGAAGGCCTGTGCCATCATGGCCTCGTAGGCCGTGTTGGCCGCGCGTCTGTCACCGCCATGGCGAACGGCATCGGCGACCGCCTCGGACTTCTTGGGTGTGCCTTCGTTGGCGAAGTGCTCCGGGTAAAGGTGCCCCACAGTTCGCTTGAGCCAGACGTAGAAGAAGTCCGAGATGTCCGCATATGGGACGTTGTCGTAGTAGGGTGGATCGGTGATGACGGCATCGAGGCTTGCGTCCGGCCAAGGCGATCTCATCGCCGATCCCCGCAGCACCACAGGGCCTGTTGTCCCTTCTATCGTCAACATGTCGATCGCTGACGGGATGTCGTCCAAGAACTTCAACCAACCACCCCCAGCTTCATTGAAGGGGTTGATCTCAGCAGAATCCCACACCATGGCGAGTGTTTGACGACTGAATGAGTTTCTCAGCCTCTCTCCGTCGGTGTAGTTCCATGTGCATTGAACCGAGTTGAAGTCAGCGAGCTTGTCCACCATCCCTGCAAGATAGGTCACGACCCCCTTTACTTGGTCGCCAGTAAGCCCGGCCTCTGTCATTTCGTTCTCGGCTTGGCGCACCGCTGCGGCAAACGCCAACAGGCAAGCCGTTTGGCGTGGGCTGAAGACGTCACCCCATGATTTCAAGCCGTACAACACGCAAAAGAGTGCCCCTTTTGCATCGTTGATGATGGGCTCTTTAGGGGTGGTCATACCAGTGGCTTTGCTGAGCAAGTTAATACGCTCTTGGACCTTCGCGCCGTCTGGGACAAGCTCCAACATGTCGTTGGCTGAGAAGTATGCCTTGCCCTTACGCCCCGATCCCGACGCCGCAATAGCCATAGCCTGAAACGCAAGGCGTCCTGCTGTTCCTTCTTGCTTCACATAGTCGCTGCCGGCAACCGTTCCGCAGAAGGGGCATGTCGCATTGCCACCCTTCGATCCTGCCTCTGGGTCGAAGCCCAATCCCTTCTCTGTTCGGGATTCCACTACCTGAAAGCGTACTCGCTTCTCTTCCTTCGGTGCGATCACCTTCAGGGCAACATTGCGGTCGGACTTCTTACAGAGCCACGTCTGCTTCACAAGAGGAACGGTGGCCTTGCAGGTGGGGTTCTTGCAAATGACGGTGCGGGTCCATAGGTAGGCGACCGGCATGAGAAAGCCAGGCGGAACCTCGTCGGACATGCCGAAGATGTCCTTACCCGGTTGTCGCTTACCGTTGTATGCCGGGTCGGGGATCAGCGGGTACAAGTCACCGATCTCGGCTCTTGCCTTCTTCAGGACCCACTCTCCCCAGTACCGTACTTCCCTCGCCAGGCCCCCCCAAGTCGTTTCGCCTTGGTCGTTCTGGGAGCCAGTCATGCCGCGCTCGGTCGGGTCGGGTTTGCCGTATTTCTGCGGATAGACCAGCGTGCAAAGCTGGATAATGTGCGCGACCGGGTTCAAGTCGAGGGCGTAAGCCTCGCAGCCGAGCCGGAGTGCTTCCAGCGGAATCGATCCGCCCCCGGCGAACATGTCGAGTACCTTCGGTCGCGGCGCAAGGCCCGCCTCGATGTCCGCAATCGTCACCGGCTTCCCCGTTTCCTGGGTCAGCCGAGCGGCATGGGCCTCGAGGATGTGCTTCTGGGCCTCGGCGATCACCTTGGGATCACCGGGATACTTGCACAACCGCTTGACGAAGTCTGCCGCGTCCTCCCGTCCCTTGGCCTTGCTCTCTTCCTCACTGGCCCCCTCTGGTACAAACCTCGACGCCGGAACGAGTGCTCCATACACTGCCGCGCGGCAGGCGACCAGCGGTCGTCGCGCCCACCAGAGATGCAGCGTCGAAATGTGTCCCTTCCGCACAGACTTTTCCCGTGAAGCCTCGGCGCTGATGGCCTCGATGGGCAGGTAGTCCTCGATCAGACGGCGGTCGTCGGTCATGGCTGCTCCGCCTCCTCCGCCTGGGAAGGGATGCCGTCGTCGACTTCGATGATCTTGAAATCTGTCACGCCCCTGATTCGGTTCAACCTCGGCAGTCGTTCCAGGACTCCCTTGAAGCTGACGACTCTGCTGGCAAGGTGCGCGTGGCCCGCAAAGGAGTAATACATTTCGTCCAGGTCCGCCTTCGCGCGGATTTCCTCCCCCTGATCGAACAGGGTGAAGCGGACCTCGCCGGAAGGCAAGCCGATGTCCGGAAGGGGTTGGCCACGGAGCTCGTCCACGAAGCCGATGAAACGATCGGTCCGCCGCTCGGGCACCGATCGCAATTTCGGGGCCAGGACCTCCGCGACGTCGAAAACCTCCTGCCGCAACTGGACCTCACGCTTCGATTCGCGACTCTCGGGCAGGAGCGCACGCGACCAGCAGACGGTGATGTTCAGATAGGATCGTTCACCCGTGGGTCGGAGCAGCAAGAGTGACTCGCAGAGATTCGCGCTGATTCCGGGATGGCGTGAAGTGTCGGCGAGGTCGTCGATTTGCATCCGGTCGGCAGCCTGGGAGAGTTCCCTTAGCGATTGCATGAGCAGCGACGTCACGCGGCGTGTAAAGGGTTCGCCGTTGGGACCCAGCAAGTCCGCTTTCAGGCCGAGCGGGCAGGCAACCATCAGCACAAAGCTGCCCCGGCCGGTCTGCCCCAGCCGGCAGCGTGAAAGGAATTCCTCGGCCTCGCCCCGTGACATCCGAGGGTGGTACGGTTGCGGCACCAGGACGCTATGGGCCGCGGAGAGGAGCACCTTCCTGGTCCCGTCGATCACTTGGGCGGCGTGATCAAGCGGGAGGTTGCCGACCTCGGCGTCGGAGCTGACCTCGCGTAAGAAGAGGAGGTCCGCGGGGGGCAAGAGGAGATGGTTCAGGATCTCCTTCGCCGGCCGTTTCTCGAACTCGGCCAGGCGCTGGATGGCTTCGGCGGTACGCACGCCATAGTCGTCAAATTGTTCATCCAGCGGCACGATCAGTTGACGAAGTGGAGAATCCGGGTTCTTGTAGACGGCGATCTTCCCGTTGACACCTTCCACACGCTGCCATCCCAAGCCTTCGGCGTAGACGCGGACGGCGCGAGGAGTGACCAGTCGCGTCAGTGAGTCGGGGAGCTGGTCAGGCCACATAGGGAATCACCTCCAGCCGCGAGAAGCGCGCCATGAGGTTCGTCAGGCCCCGAGGCGTCAGGAGATTCTCACGGGGGATATAAACTGTCTGGTTCTTGTCATTCGCGCTGGCGGATGCACCCCGAAGGCTGACCCAGTAAGCACATCGTTTCGCGACGAGTGCGTCTTCACTGACCTGAAGCCACTGCTCGGGGTTTTGCGGCAGCCTCAAGAGGAGCAGGACCCGAGGAGCCGCAACTTCCTCGATCCGAAGTTTATCGTAATGCGGAACAGTCAGCGAGTAGGAGATCCGCCCGTCTTGTTCGGGAAGCTCGCGATAGGTCGCCTTCAACTGAACGTCAACGGAGAACGAGGTCAGAATCGAGTCATTAGCCAGCATCCGGCCGTCTTCCGTGATCGTCGCATCGACGCCGGCTCCGTCCAGGTGGCGATTGCGGTATTCGCAAGAAAACCCAACCCTCGTCGCCACCGCATGCAGGTAGGCGTAGCTGAGCTCGGCCTCGATGTTCTGGTCCGTGAGCATGAACGGCCTCGTGGTCGTGGCTCTGACTGGAGATTTCGTACAGGTGTTCGACTCCTTGACGCGCTGGTAGTCCTATCGTTGATTCTGGGCCGCTGCTTCGATCGCGTTTGGCGGAATGTCGTAATGCCGTGCTGCAATAACCTCTCGCTTGGCGTGATCGAGATGCTTTACCGGATTGCGGAGAACGATTGGCTGCGGATCAGGGTTGCAGAGCGGGTCCCAGACGACATAGAGCCAGTAGCTATCGCCTAGCTGCGCCGCCTTATACCACTCGTTCGTGGTGAGTCGGATGGGTTGCCCGCGCGTCCGTCCCTTCACCTCGATGCGACGGATACGTTCCATCGGATCACGATAGCCGGTCTGTGGATCGGCAGGTCCCAGGCTGCGGACGTCGAAACCAATCTTGAGGTGGCCGACCCGCTCGCAGATCCAGCCTCGGGCTTCCTCGAAGGCGACGACCAAGTTCTCGGCAGCCTTTTCCGACCGTCGCCGGACGTTCGGGTCGAGGTCTTCCGGCGCCCTGCCGAATCCAGCGCTCGCTCCCGCGGGTAACACGAGGGCCGTCGCAATATGCCGGACGGGGCCGTGCTTGACGAGGGTCAGCCGGTCCAGGCCCGCCAGCCGCTCCCGTCGAGTCCTCTCCAGATCGCTCACCTCGTTCTCGGCACGTTGCCGGGCGATCGCCACTTCAGGCTGGGAGGATTCGCGCAGTCGCAACGACATGACCCGGTCCTGTGCGGCACGGACCCGGGCACCGAACGAACGGCTGAGGTAGTCTCGACAAATGTCGACAAAGTGACGGCGTTCCTCCAGACAGCGGGTTCGCAGCTCCATCTGATAGGTGCATTTGATGAAGTCGGCGGCGGTGGCCGGGTCGAAGGCCCCGAGCGACTCGGTCGGCTCTCTGTGCGGAGGCAAATCAAGAAGCGTGTCAGCGGGCACGATGGTGAAACGTGCGTTCCCGGTCGTTGGCCCGGCAAGTTCTTCCCGAACCGCCACCAATTCGCCGTGAAGGGTCTGGTGCTCCCCTTTGCTCGATTGACCCCTGATCGATACCTCGAAGAAGTGGAGCCGATAAGATACCTCGCTCTCTTCGTCGACGAAGACGCCGATCCCACCGTTGATGCTGCTTAGCTCCTCCCCGACACGCTCATCCAGGGACGCGTAGAGCGAGTGGCCCGGGCCGATGAGAACAGCGTCGAGGTGCTGATCCTGGTCGAGGTGCTCCTTTCGGAACGTCAGCTTACGGTAGGACGTTTCCGGTTTGCCTGACCTCCTCACGGAAGCGAGACGGTCGGAACGGAGGTCCGCTAGCACGTGCTCGACCCGCCACAGGCCATCGGCTCGCGGCTCGACCTTCTGTCCGATCGCGGCGGCTGCCTTGATGAAATGTTCTTCCACATACCGGGGCATGAGCCGGCGCTCTTCGGCCTCGGCGTTCGCCTGCTGGAACGCGGAGAAATCGACGTTGGCCTTTGCCAATGCGATGCCGGTGGCTTCTTCGTACTTCTTGAGCTTCTCGGGGTCGACTCGCGCGATCTGGTCGAGGTAGTCGTCGAGCCGTCGAGGGTCAAAGGCGGCATCCCGGAGCATGTCGGGCAGGTTCACCTCGTTGATGGAGAGCACCTCGCCGATGACGTCGAACACGCGGTCGGCCAGGACTGAGCGCATCTGCTCCAGCTTCTCCAACAATCGCTCCAGGATGCGCCCCTCGACGATCGGGTGTCCCTCCTCGGATTCGCTGGCGACGAAGTTGAAGGCATGAACATCACGCTCCTGGCCGATCCGGTGGATGCGGCCGAGGCGCTGCTCCAGGCGGGTGGGATTCCAGGGAAGGTCATAGTTGATCATCAGCCGGCAGAACTGGAGATTGATCCCCTCTCCGGCCGCCTCCGTGGCCACGCAGATCTGTCTCTCGACGCGAAAAAGTTCTTGAGCACGCTTGCGCTCATGCGGGTTCATTCCGCCATGGATCAGACAGGTCGTGTAACCCCAGCGTTTGAGCCACTCACACAGGTATTTGAGCGTGTCGCGGTGCTCGGTGAATATGAGCAGCCGCCCGCGCCCGTCTTCCAGCTCACGGAACTCGGCGCGCTCCAGGCATTCCTTGAGGGCGGCCAGCTTCGAGTCCGATGCGTGATCGCGGACGCGGCGGGCCTGGGCAAGGAGCTCTTGGAGGGCAGCGATCTCGGCGCGGAGCTGGTCGAGGCCGACGGCGGAAGTGAACTGGTCGGCGAGCTGATCACGCTCAGCATCATCAAGGTCATCCTCGTCCTTCTCAACGTCCGCGAGCCGGCCCTGTAATTGAGCGAGCTTCTTAGCTCGCTGAGCGGGCGTAAGGTCCTCCAACTCTTTGAGAAGGTCCTGCTGTCGTTCCAACCGGCGGCGAATGGACTCGTAGATGGCCATCGTCGAGCTGGCAAGCCGGCGCTGGAGCACGGTCCTGGCCAGGGCGACGCTTGCCTGTCGCCGACCGCTGGATTGAGGAAGAAACTCGTTGATGTACGCGGTGACTGCCTTGTAGAGGTCGAATTCCTCCAGGTTCAGCTTGAACGCGACGGTGTGCGCGTGCCGATCTGGGAAAAGCCGGCGACCGCGCACGTCGCGAAGATCCTCCTTAAGTCGCCGAAGTGCCCAGGGGCAATCCGGGCCGAGTCGGAGGATGTCCCTTCGGATCTCCGTAGCCTGGTTGCCTACCCGATGCGGCTCAGGGAACAAGTCCGAGTCGATGAGTCGGATGAAGTGGGCGAAGCGGTCGTCGTCGCCATGGTGCGGCGTGGCTGTCAGGAGAAGAATGTGATCCGAGTTCGCCGCCAGGCGTTCCGCCACTTGATAGCGCTTGGTCTTGTCTACCTCGTCGCCTCGGGTTGAGCTGCTCTTTGTGTAAGCGCTACACTTGTGGGCTTCGTCGATGATCACCAGGTCCCACTTCTCACTCCACACACGCTCGCGGATCCCATCCTGCTTGGCATAGTCGAGAGACGCGATAACCTGGGTCGAACGATGCCAGGGATTGACGAGCTGCTGCTGGTCGACCGCCGAGAAGATAATGTCGAACGACTCGCCGAACCACCGGAGAAGCTCATCCTGCCACTGGATTGTCAGCGGTGCCGGGCAGAGGATCAGTACCCGGTCGATAGCTTCCCGGAGCTTCATCTCCTTGAAGAGCAGGCCCGCCATGATCGTCTTGCCGGCCCCGGGGTCGTCGGCGAGAAGGAATCTGAGACGAGGCTGGGGCAACATCCGGAGGTACACGGCCTCGATCTGGTGTGGCAGTGTCCGGATGCCGGAAAGGCTTACGGCAAAGTGCCTGTCATGGGTGTAGGCGAGTCGAATCCTCGCGGATTCGACGAGCAGGCGAATGCTCTCAGCATCGACTGGCTTGACGGATGATGGAGCTACCTCCTGCGCGCCGAAGACGATCTCAGCCTCTTCGCGGGAGATGACAGCCTCGTCCGGCGTTCCATCGGCGAGACGGACCCGGCACTCGAACCCGTCACCCAAGGGACGCACCGACTCCAGAACCACCGGCTCGGCAAAGTGGCCAGGTAGCAGAATACGTTGACCGACCGGAATGGACAGTCCCCCGTCGGACATGCCCGTCTCTCCTTGCATCCATGTTATCGCAACTTGCCATTATGGCTGATAAGTCAGGCCCAGTCCAGTGGGTCAAGAAAAGCCATTGCGCTTATCTCCATCCGGCAGGCACGCCTGGAGCCCCTGGCGTTGAGCGCCTCCGGCCACGTGTGAATGGTCAACGTCGGGTGGCGGCGAGCGGGGAGAAACGGATGGAGTTGTCCGAAGAAATTGCCTGGTTCGGTAACATGCTGAATTTCGGTGACATATTGAATATGGATGGGCCGCTCGTCGAGATCGGGTCCCGTTCAGCCTTTGGCAATTCGGCTGTCGGTGGATGGCAGTAGCCAGCGGGGAAGAGTCCGCACACGACTTAACCCCGCTGGCCTTGGCGTGGAGCATGGGGCGTGGAGCGAAAGAACAGCGGTCAGTGGCCAGTGGTCAGTGGTCAGTGGCCAGTAAATGCAAAGCGGGGAGATCGCGCGGCAAGAGAAAAACGCCAGAACAAAGCCAATTTGCTCGAAGTGTCAGTAGCGTTAATCGTTGGCATGTTGTGACTTAGGACCAACCAGGGCGGAATCAAGCCGGAAAAACAAAGCCAATTTCCGGCCGGCGGCGTGGGGTGCGGGTGAGAAGAACGCCGATTATCGCGGAGGCGTAACTTGCCTCTACGACACCCAACTTCTGGGTGCCTGCTTGCACGCAACCGAGTCCGGTGGCCGCTCTCGCCCTGAGGCCGTCAGGGGCATGCCAGACGTACCAATCGCCCCCCCAGCCACCGGGCCCCCGGAGGGGTGGGCGGCTGTCGGCTTTGTCAGCCCAGCCTCT
>JBEKTN010000237.1:0-13375 GCA_049516015.1 Isosphaeraceae bacterium
ACTGTGGTGCGAAACTTCAAAACCTCTACTAATCTCTACCGGACGTCCGTTCAGTGCCGACCGCAGAACTGTGGTGCGAAACTTCAAAACCTCTACTAATCTCTACCGGACGTCCGTTCAGTATCAATGAGGAATTGGCCTTGAACAAGCTGGTTCGGGCAGTGGTCTCCTGTCCCGCCGTCCGTTGCGACCGCAGGCGGGAGGACGTTGGGTCCAACCACGTTTCCTGGGCGCCAGAACGTGTGTGGCCTCGTTCCGCTTCCCGTGGTTAGCCGGCAGTGAATCCAAAGAGGGGGGAGATCGGGGTGATCGAAAAGCACCAGAACAAACGTGAGAACAAACCCAATCCTCGGTCGGCGCAGTGACGCTCTGGAGGGCCTCGCCGATCGCAAGGCGTCGTGGTGCGAAACCGCGAAGAGCCTACTTTTACCCACCAAACGCCCGTTTAGTAACGGTGAGAAGTCGGCCTTGAACGAAACCGCTCTGAGGTGGAGAGACTGGGATCTCGCTCGTCTTCCCACGGACTCAACAGTTCGCGAGATCCTCAGCGGCGAGTCGCGGAGGGCGTTATCTCCCTGCCTTCACACTCACTGGCCACTGATCACTGGCCACTGGCCACTTAGGAAAGCGGCTCAGTAACCGTCGCCGCTGACCAGATCGTTCCCGGCAACCGTGCCGAGGCCTCGCCAGAGTTGACCGTTGATTGTGCTCTTGATGAACCTCGCCGATCCGTCGCAGAGCAAGGCGTTGACACCCCCGGGGTGATAGCTCCGCGAGTTGATGGCCGCGAAGGTCGGCCCGCCGTTTTCTTCGTTGCGACCGTTGAGATCGAGGTCCAGGCCTTTATAGGCGGTCCGGCCCAAAATCACCTTGTTCGGAGGCCAAGCCGTGGTGAACCCCGCCGCGTGGGCGTTGCCATCGGACCATTCAGTGTGGAACTCGAACTGGTTCTGGGTGACGCATGTCCCGTTGTCGTACTCGGGTGCGACCGCGTACGGATCGGCATTGGGGTCCGGGATTTGGTAAGGATTGTTCACCGAGGGAAGGATGGTGTACCGGCAATTCGAGGCCGGCTGGCGCGCCTTGACCTCGGCGGCCAGCAGGGTCTGGCTCAGTCCGTCCTGGAATTCCGCAAGACTGCGGCTGCGGTTGGCCCCGAAGGCGGAACGATTCTGCGGGCCGTTGAACCCGCCCCAGACGAGCCAGTCGCCCTGGCTGACGCCGTAGTTGATCTCGCCGGCGTAGCCGTAATCATGCAGGAACGGCTGCGGCTGGATCTCGCTCGGGCACAGATAGGTGCTGACGGAAAGCGAGACGACGGTCGAGTTCACAGGGTCTTCCTTGAAGACCGACAGGTTCGCCGCGCTATAGAGGGGGCTCCCTTCCAGGTAAGGCAGGACGCGGGCCTGGGCACTCCAGCCGGTGTTGTAAAGGGTGGTGTTGCCGGTGCCGGAGAGCGACATCGACATTGGCAACGCCCCCACGGCCGAAACGTAGCTGTGCATCGCCAGGCCAAGCTGCTTGAGGTTGTTGATGCACTGAATACGCCGGGCTGCCTCCCAGGCCGCCTGCACGGCCGGTAACAGGAGGGCGAGCAAGACCGCGATGATCGCGATCACCACCAAGAGCTCGATCAGCGTGAAACCACGTCGGCGCGACGAAGGCATGGCGAGATGACTTGGGGATGGAGTGGCTACGACGGTTGTCATACTCGAAGTATGCCAGGTCCATCGCCGGGTTTCAAGTCGAGTAGCAGGCTCCGCCCAGCGACGCGAGCCGCTACTTCACCACCGATCCCACCTGCTCGCTGATCCAGTCGGCGATCACGGCCAGCGCGCTGGGGTCAAGGGTCTGTTCGATCTCGGCGTATTCGGACGGGGCGCCGGTCTTGCACTTCTGGAACAGGTGGTTGAGTCCTGGAAGCTCTTTCACCGTGACCCGGTTGTTACCCGCGGTCTTGAGCGTCGACTCGATCTGGGACAGGTTCTCCCTGGCCGGGACTTGACGGTCTTTCTCGCCGATGAGCGCCAGAACCGGGCAGTGGATCTTTGCCAGGGTGGGTCGCGGGTCGTAGGTGAGGAAGTAGCGGAACCAAGGGGAGCTGGCCATCTTGAGTTGCCCCGCAAGGAACGCATCGACGTTGCCAAGCGCCTTGCGCTGGTCCTTGGAAAGCGAATCGATCCACGTCTTGGTCACATCACGCAGCTTTGCCGCGGCAGCCTTCTCGTCCTTCTCGGTCTTGACGATCTCAAAGAGCCGCTTCTGCACCTCAAGCTGATTCTTCAAAGCCTTCTCGTCGGCACCCATTGCTTTCATGACCGCTTGACCCTGCAAGTAGAGGATCTCCTCGCCGGGCAGTCCGGTGCCGGCCATGAGCACAATGAAAGCGACGTCCGGCGACCGCGCGGCGACCATGGGAGCGATGATTCCCCCTTCGCTGTGGCCCATCAGGCCAAGACGCGTGCGGTCGATCTCGCTCCGCGCTTTGAGGAACGCGATTCCGGCGAGAACGTCACCGGCGAAATCATCGCTGGTCGAGGCCGACGTGCTCCCGGTCGAGCCGCCGACACCCCGGTCATCGAGACGCAGCACGGCCACTCCACGGCGGGTCAGCGCGTCGGCCAGGACCAGGAACGGCTTGTGTTCGAAGATCGTCTCGTCGCGGTCCTGGGCGCCCGAGCCGCTGATCAGGATCAGAGCCGGAAACGGCCCAGGTCCCTCGGGCTCGGTCAATGTCCCGGCCAGGGTCACTCCCCCGGTCTTGTTCGGATAGCTGACCTCGACCACCTTGTACGGAAAAGGACTCTTGGGCGTCTGCGGCCGGCGCAGCTCGGTGGCCTTATCGGTCTTCTTCAAGGTCAGCGGAAGGCTGTTGCCCCCCTGGGTCCACGTGCCGGAAGCCTCGGTCCCGTCGGCGTTCAGCTTGCCCTCGTACCTGCCCAGCAGCGCCTTCATCTCGAAGGACAGGGTCGTCTTGTCGAGGGTGATCGTATCGACCTTCAGTCCCTTCGTGCCCTGGTCGGGGCTGTCCATCTTGGCCGTCAGCTTGCCCTCGGACGTCTTGCCGACGTGCACGACGATGCGCAGGCTCAGTCCCGCCCCGACGCTCAGTTTTCCTTCCCAGACCTGCTCGGGAGCGGCAGCATTGGTGTCGGGCTTTGCCGTGGCCTTCGTTTTCGCATCGTCCGCTCGGCCGGCGCCAGCCAGCGCAACGCCGATCATCATCGCCACGGTTACGAGCCTGGCTTCGCGCAGACAGTTCATCATCGTTCTCCGTCGGTCCTTCGCGGGCCGTTGCCGATCATTGTCGACTGAGTTGGGGGTCCTATCGAACGACGGACAGCCGTCGTCTCGTTTCTCCTGGAGACATTCGCCGGGCCGGTGGTTTTATCAAGCCCGTGCGCCCGGAGATCATCTCCCCTGCACTTTCAAGCTACTCCGCTTTCCAGACCTGAAGGCCGGTGGTATCGATGAGCGCCGGCAGGACGGTCATGCCGAGCTCCTGGGCCACCCGGCCGACCAGGTGGGCGCGGTTCCGATCGGCCAGGATGGTTACCGTGCCGCCGCCGCCGGCACCATTCGCCTTGAATCCAGAACCAACCTGTCCTCGAGCTCGCAGATGACCGAGGGGTCGAGGTGAATCGGGAAGATCCGGGCGTTGGGATACTCCACTTCCATGAAGTTCACGCCGCCGTAGGCGCTGGCCAGTTGATCCTGAACGCCACTCTCCAGCTTGAGGTTCTCGACCTCGAGCAACTGAGACTCGCGTGCGATCTCGTGAGGCAGCAGGTGCCCTCCGCAATAGCGGAGAAGGGGCCATCCACATTCCGAAACTCGTATGGAGAAAGGGCCATCCACATTCTGAAACTCGAGCTCAGGTGTTAGCTGCCCCCGGTTGCTTCCGCTTCGTGGCTTGTGCTTCCGCTTGGATAGGAAGGCACAAGCGTAGGAAAGCGGCGCCGATCAAGGATCCTCCACCCGTCGGAGAACATCCCGCCAGGTGTCGCCAAGTCCCAACCGAGTGGCCCAGTCTGTTATGTATTCCCGATCGATTCGCTCCGCCTGCACCTTCAAGACCCCCGCGATATCCCGGATGTGCTTCTCCGAGCCGCCTTCCTTGAAGTATTCGAGCTTCTTCAGGATCACGTCTTCCGGCGCCGCGAATCTGACCTCGAAGCCAGAACCGAGGCGAGCCTGTACGCCCCTGCCAAGCTGGGTGCGACTGAACTCGCTCTCATCAGGGATGAAAACGTCGATCTTGATGCCCGATTCGAAATGGATGATGTTGAACTGAGACCTCTGACGAATCGCGTCCACGACCGCCTCGCGATAACAATAGAAGTCAGTCGATGGGAAGGAGAGACAGAAGGCGTCCACTTGCTCCGAGCGGAGGTCGACCACGACATCGATATCGTTCGTAAATCTGGGCTCCCCGTAGATCGTGGTCGCCATCGAACCTGCCACAAGGTAACGGATCCCCAATCTGTCGAGAACTTCGACGAATCGCCGGAGAAGTTCAGACGGCTCCATGAGACATCCTCCGGGCGAGCTCGCGCCGAATTCTGTCTGCCGACCACTCCGGATGCTCGTGAGTAATCCTCGCCCGGATCAACTGACTGGCGAGACGCCAGAATTGATCGATCATGGCGAACCGCTCGGCCACGGTCTTGGTGCGCAAAATCTCGGCCACCTGGTCGTCGATAATTTCCAGGTTGCGGAAGCGAGACTCCATGAAAATTCTCCCACGGTTTGTGCCGTATCCATCATGCATTCTAACGTCGAACGATTGAAACGTCCTTTCCCGCATTCGAGGTCGTTGGCGACCGTGCCGCAGCGTGGGCCGGTACGGTCTGGCCGGCTCCAATCTTCATGGTTTTTTCCGAGTGCCTCGAAGCTGGCGTGGAGCAAGGAGGCTCTGTTGCCGCCGGTGCGCTACAAGCCCACTCACGTGGTCTTCTTCAAGGAGCTGGGCGGGGGGTGGTCGCCCAGGTCGAAGAGGTGGCGAACGGCGGAGAGGATGGGGTGGGGATGATCGTCATGAGATTCGGTGACGGCCGAGCGGACGGCGGCGCGGGGGTGGTGGAGGAACTGATTCTGGAGCCGCATCGCCATGTGGGCAATGGCCTCGCGGTCAGCTTCGCTCAGGTTGGGGTGGGTGGCGAAGAGGGCGGTCAGCTCGCGCTGGCGGATCTCATCGGCGTGGTCGCCGAGCTGCTGCAGCAGGGCGCCGGCGGCCTGCTGATGGCGCACCAGGGCGCAGCAAGCGGCGGTCTCGCGCTCGACGATCAGAAGGGCCGGATCGACGCCCTTCTGCCGCCGCAAACGGTTCTGATCGGCCTGGGCACGCAAGTCGTCGACATGGTAGAGGGTGACCTGGTCAAGGTCGCCGATCCTGGGGTCGAAATCGCGGGGGATGGCGATGTCGAGGATGAGCGACAGCCGGTTGCGGCGGGCACGCTGAACGCGGACGTATTGATCAAAGCTGACGACCGGCTCGGCGGCTGCGGTGGTGCTGACCACCAGGTCGGCCTCGATCAGCGCCTGGCCCAGGCGGTCGAACGGGACGGCCTGCGCGTTCCAGCGAGTGGAGGCGGCCTCGGCTCGCTCGGGGTTGCGGTTGGTAATCAGGATCCGGCCGGGGTTCAAGGCCTTGAGGTGCTGGAGTGTCAGGTCGCCCATCTTGCCGGCGCCGATCACCAGCACGGTCTTGTCGGCGAACGTGTCGAACACCTCCCTGGCGAGGTCGACTGCCACGCTGGCGACCGAGAGCTTGCCCTGGTTCATGCCCGTCCGCTCGCGCACCGTCTTGCCGACCTTCAGCGCGGTCTGAAAGACGGTATGAAAGACCGGCCCGACCGTCTTCCGCTCGACCGCGGCGCGGTAGGCTGCGCGGACCTGACCGAGGATCTGGCCCTCGCCCAGCACCAGGCTTTCCAGGCTGGCCGCAACCCGAAACAGATGTCCGACAGCCCCCTCGTCGTGATAGCTGACGAGGTGCCCCGCGAAGAGCTCGGACCGAACCCCATGGAATTCGCCCAGGAATTCGCCCAGTACGTCGGCCTCGGGAACGGCCTCGGGGCTGCCGGCCAGGTAGATCTCGACCCGGTTGCAAGTGGAGAGGATCACGAGCTCGTTGCCGGGAAAGGTCTGGGTGAGCGCTTCCAGCCCCCGGGTGTATTTTGGTTCGTCAAACGCCAAGGCCTCGCGCACGCTGGCCGGCGCGGAGCGATGATCGACCCCCACGGCCAGCAGTCTCAAGGGTGCCCTCCCGCCGTCCGGGCAGCGCCATGGGCCGTGGGTAACCTGAGCGCCTCGATTCCGACCCACGTGAAGACCAGGAAGGCAAAGGCCACGATCGTCAGCACCATCACGCTCCGGCCGCGCAAGGCCGGCCGGAACCGCGCGTGCAGAAGCGCGGCAAAGACCAGCCACATGCCCAGGGCGCTGACGACCTTGGGGTCAGTCCAGCTCAGGGTGAACCCCGTTTGGGGCCCGAGACTACGGGCCTTCACGCTCAGGATCATGCCGATCAGGAGCCCGAAGGTGAGCAGGGGAAAGGCGATGGTGATGGCCCCGCGGTTGACCCGCTCGGATTGCTCGAGACTCGGCAGGGCAAGTCCGAATCGTGCCGGACGCTTGGACTTGAGCCGCCGCATCTGGGCCAGGTACATGAGCCCGGCCGCGAAGGCGACGCAGGTGCAGACGGCGCCTCCCAGCAGGAAGATGCCATGAACCGTCCCCCAGAATGCCATCATCCCCTTTTCCAGCCAGTCGGACTCCCTGGGTGCGAACCAGCCAGCCACGACGACCAGACCAAGAACCAGCGGCAGGACGAAGATCCCGACCGCGACCTGCCGGGGCCAGTGGAGCATGAAATAGAGGCCGATAAAGGCCACGATCCATGCCAGCACCATGACGGACTCGAACGCGGAGGTCACCGGTAAGATAATCTGGTCCTTGAGGGCGAGGTTGGCCAGGAAGACCGTCTGAATGAGCCATCCCAAGGACGTCAGGCCGACCGTCAGGTACCAGCGGAACGGACTGCGAACCACCAGCCGCGCCAGCTCGCACACCAGCGCCAGGCCGTAAGTACCCGCGAAACAGAGAACTTTCAACCGATCCATGTCGGCGACGCTCCCGGCGCCACTGTGTTGTCCCAGGCTGTGCGGTGTCGCGCCGAGCCAGCCGTACCCGGCAACGGGCCGGCCTGAGATTCTATCACACTCACGCAGAACGCCTGGGCTCGTAAACAAGACCTATTGTAGGGTTCTGGGTCACGAAATCCCAGACCCGGACTTGCGGCTGTGAGGAGCGGAGTGCTGCTTGACCGCCCCTTCTGCCTGACGACTCTCTTGGCATGCAATCATGAGCCAGGCGTGACTCTCCGCGTGATCGCGAGCAATGGCTGGCAGACTCGGACTCTTGAGCCGGTAGGTTCACAGGGGCCAGTCCCGCCCGATGTGCGCCATGAAGAGAAGGGTCGATCCGGCAAGTCCGAGGCAATTCGGGTTTCCTGCGAACTTGTTGTCGGGCAGTATAAAGCTTAAGGTCCCCTGCGACTCGACAACCCGATGGCTTGTTTCCTTGAGAAGCTGGACGCTGCATGCCGCGCCGCTCTTCGCCGCGATCACCGTCCCGGAGTGGCTCCCCGAGTCGACGTTCGGGGCCCAAAGAAACAGGATCTGGCCATTGGCGCAGGCTCTCCTTGCGGGCCTGGGTTCTGGTGCTGGCCGGGGTTGTTGGTGTGCTGCTCCTGTTGAAGTTGCTCGGTGGCGAGGATGTGGCTCGGCTGCAGGGCCGGGCGGAGGCCGCAGCCCAGGCCAGTGATTGGGCCACGTCGCTTGAGCTCTGGCGCAGGATCAATACCACCGTGGGGGCCACTAGCACAACCTATCTCAGGGAGGGCCGAGCCTGCCTGGCGCTCGGCCGGGCCGCCCAGGCTGAACGCGCTCTCCGCAAGGCTGCCGCCGCGGCGCCTTCCGAGTCGGAAGCATGGCTGCTGCTCCTCGAGGCCTTGCGGGTGGAAGACCGGCCGGTCGACCCGTTCACTCTGGGCTGGAAAGCGCTCGACCACGCCTTGCCCAAATCGCGACCGCAGCTTCTCCGCAAGCTGACGTTGGCGGCCCTGACCGATCTGCCTGACGAGCTGGCACGGAGTACTCTGAGGCGATGGATCGATGCCGATCCTGGCGACGTCGATACCCCGGTAGCCCTCTTGCGAAGGATCGGCGCCGAGCCTCGAGCCGATGATCCGGAACGCGAGTCACGGCTCGTCCAGCTCAGGGACTTGCTCGCAAGCCATCCCGAGCATGTCGACGCCCGCGAGGCGCTCGTGACTGCCCTGGCCGACGCGGGGGAACCGGAAGCCGGCAGGAAGCTTCTGGAAAGCTGGCCTCTCGAACAACGTGACGGTCGTTTCTGGCGATTGCGGGGCCGTTGGGACCTCGAGCACGATCACCGTCCCGATCAGGCGGTCACCGCGCTGCAAGCGGCGCTTGTCGATTTTCCCCAGGACTGGCGCATTCATTACCGCCTGGCCAGGGCGCTGCAGATCGTCAACCGCCCTGAGGAGGCACGTCGCGAGGCCGAGACGGTAGGCCGTATCCGCGAGTTGCTTGACCCATTGACGCTCGGGCCGAAGCTCGATGCGGCGTTCTCACATCTCGACGAACCAGCCGCCTTTCAGACGCTGGCCAATCTTTGCGCCCGGGCGGGATTGACCCGGCTCGCGGGTGTCTGGCGCGCAGCCGGAACGCCACCAACGACAGGCACCCTCCGTGGCCCTGGATTACTCGCTCGGGCACTGCTGCTTTGCGGACTTCAGGGAAAACAGCCTGCTAGACCACTCTTCCCCTGATCGCCCAAGGTTGCTCCGGAGCAACAAAGCGGGCGGGAAAGAAACAAGTGCGCGTCTTTCTTCGACAACATGTCTCGGGGAACTTCCTGATCTGGTATAAGGTATGGAAGTCACATCGCGTTTACAGCGAAGCAACAGGACGTGGCACGGCTTGCATCTCCATTCCGTCCCACGTCGAGACAAGTTTGAGGACGCCTTTGATCGTTCGGCTCTGCCAGCGCGTTGCGTGAGAACGACTCGCCCCCGCGGGAGAGACCGATCTCGGCGTTCAGGAGGTGATGACGATGTCCTACCTCAATCTCGATGAGTCACTCGACCGATCCAGTCTGGGAATTGACCACTCCGCCTCCATCGACGACCCGGGGATCGCAGAGTCACGGGAGATCCAGGAAATCGACCCGGACCGGCCTGCACTGACCGAGATCCCCGGTCGGGTGCTTCTGGTCGAACCGGCTGTAGGCGACCGATGGTGGCTGCGGAACGAATTGCTGGCCGGTCGGATGGAGGTCTTCGAGGCGACTGACCTGATCACGGCTCAGCGCGCGGTCGCGATGTTCCAGCCGAACCTGATCCTGGCTCAACTGCGGCTGCCCACTTACAGCGGGCTGGAGCTGGTCCGCCGGCTGAAGCGGGACAGCACCACGCAGTCGATTCCGGTCTTGCTTTATACCGATTTGGCCACTGCCGAGGAGCGGATCCAGGCCTTGGAGCTGGGAGCAAGCGATCTCATCTCCAGGCCGTTCGTGGGGGCCGAGGTGCTGGCGCGTCTTCGCGCGGCCCTGCGCATCCGGCACCTCTTGACGATCCTGGAGCAGCGCGCTCACCTTGACAGTCTGACCGGTCTGGCCAACCGAGGTGTCCTCGACGATCGCCTTCCCCGGGAGTGGGAGGCCTGCCGCCGCCGCCGGACTGCGCTGGCGGTGATGATCGCGGATCTTGATCATTTCAAGGCGGTCAACGATCGCTACGGGCATGCGGCCGGTGACACCGTGCTGCGCCAGTCTGCCGCCACCCTGGCCAGGGTGATCCGCACGAGCGACTTCGTCGCCCGTTACGGAGGCGAGGAGTTCGTGGTGGTTGCCCCGGATTGCGGACTCTCCGCGGCGGTGAGGCTTGCCGAGCGTTTTCGCACGGCGATTGCACAGCTCCGGAACGACGAGCACGGAGATACCATCCCGGTGACTACCAGTGTTGGCGTGGCGGCCTTCGCGGACCTGACCCGCACCGGTCCCGCCGAATTGCTCAGGCGGGCCGACGAAGCTCTCTATCGAGCAAAGGAAGCCGGCCGCAATGCCACCTGGTTCTGGGAGCAAACCCAGAACAGCCCGGCTCCCGCCGCCCGTAATTCGGACACCACGCCGTGAGCCGGCGTCATTGCCGCTTTGCTGCCGAGCCGAAATCGACCGCGGCCCGGCCCATGCCATGATAGGTAAACCCCAGCGCGGTCATCCGCGCCAGATCGAAAACGTTGCGGCCATCGAAGATGACAGGCTGGCGCAGCAGCCGGATCATGACCTCGAAATCGGGATTGCGGAACTCGTTCCACTCGGTGGCGATCACCAGCGCATCGGCCTGCTCGAGCGCTCCGTAGGGACGATCGCAATACGTCAATCTTTCGCCGTAAATCGCGCGGACGTTGGCCAGCGCCTCGGGGTCATGAACCCGCAGATCTGCGCCGGCCTCCAGTAGCGAGTTGATCAAGACCATGGCCGGCGCCTCGCGGATATCGTCGGTGCGGGGCTTGAAGGCCAGGCCCCAGATCGCGATCGTTCGGTCGCGCAAAGACCCGCTGAAGTGCGTTTCGATTTTTTGAAAGAGCACGTTTTTCTGCGCCTCGTTGACCTCGTCAACAGCCTCCATCATTCGCGCCGGCAAGCCCCGCGACCGGGCCATGTGAATGACCGCCCGGACGTCCTTGGGGAAGCAACTGCCGCCGTAACCGACACCTGGGTGCAGAAAGTGGAAGCCGATCCGCTGATCGTGGCCGATGCCCCGGCGAACGTCGTTGATGTCGGCACCGTAGACCTCGCACAAGTTGGCCATCTCGTTGATGAAGCTGATCTTGGTGGCCAGAAGGCAATTGGCCACATACTTGGTCATCTCGGCGCTCTCCGGAGACATGACCAGGAACGGCCGGTCGGTTCTCAAGAACGGGGCATAGAGGGCGTGCAACCGCTGGGCGACCTCGGGCTTCCTCGCGCCGACCACGATCCGATCAGGCTTGTTGAAGTCTTCGATGGCCGCGCCCTCCTTGAGGAACTCCGGATTGCTCGCCACATCAAAGGCAACCTTGGTCACATCGGCCATCCCGCGGGCCAGCTCGGCGTTGGTCCCGACAGGAACGGTGCTCTTGATGACGATGATCTTGGGCGAGCGCAGGATCTCGGCCACCTGGCGGCCGACCCCCCAGACGCCGCTGAGATCGGCGCCGCCATTATCTCCCTGGGGCGTTCCAACGGCGATGAAAACGATCTCGGCCTCCTCCATGCCCGTCGCCAGGTCGGTCGTGAACACGAGCCGCCCATCCCGTTGGTTGCGGTGGACCAACTCGCTCAGGCCTGGCTCGTAGATGGGAATCCGGCCGTGCTTTAAACCCTCGATCTTGGCGGCCACTTTATCGATGCAGACAACGTCATTGCCACTCTCGGCCAGGCAGGTGCCCTGAACCAGACCCACATATCCCGTTCCAATGACTGCGATTTTCACGACGCGGCTCTTTCCTCGGTTCCAGAACTCTCTCTGCAAGAAGATTGCCTGAGCCAGGCTCCGGTTTCCCCGACCGGCGAGGCTCTGGACATCGCGCTACGGCTTTCCGACAGTATAGAATATCCTGATCCGGGCGATTCTGGCTCGTCCGCATTATCGATCAAACCGATCGATCCGGCAAGGTCGCGAACCAGCCCGCACTGGTCAGGCGATCACGACTGCTCGTCGTCGATGCGTCGCAAGAGCGCCTGGCGCACGGCGTCGGGGCCTTGCTCGGTCCAGAGCGACAGCCAGCGCGGATCGGCCCAGTCTTGCAAGATCCGTCGCCGGGTAAGCGGATCGGTCAAGCGATCGAGGACCAGGGGGCGCAGCTCGGCCAGGAGCGAGGCCAGTCCGGCAGCGGCCGGCCCCAGCGCCTGGGCTGCCCGGTCGCGCAGCGCCGCGGCCAGTGCCGGACTGGCTCCCGAAGTCGATACCGTCAGCACCAGTGGGCCCGATGTCCAGACCGCGGGGACGTTGAAATCTCCCGCCTCTGGATCGCTCGTCGAGCAAACCCACGCGCCGATCCGTCGAGCGTCCGCGACGACCTGGCCATTGACTTCGGCAGGCCCGGCCGCGACCACCAGGCTTGCCCCGTGAAGCTGCTCGGCCCGGTACGGCTGGGCGACCACCTCGATCCCGGCCAGGCTCACCAGATCGAGATTTCCGGCCGCCGGGTCGACGCCGATCACCCGGGCACCGGCCGCCACCAGCGCCGCCCCCTTGCGCCGACCGACCGGACCCAGGCCCACCACCACGGCGGTCCGCCCCTCCATTTTCAGTTCGACGGGATAGCCAGACATGACAGTCTGCTGCCAGGACCCCCGATTGCCGATGGAACGATACGCTGCTGACTCGCAGCCCTTCTCGCCATCCTGCGTCTGCCCCATGATTCTCACGAGCGAGGATCGATGCGACAAGACCGCAAGCTGATCCGCCCCGGGTGGTCTTGGTTTCAGGCTGCCTCGTCAGTCCGACAATCCGATGCTAGAATTGCTGGCTAACGCGGTCTTCCAGATCTGTGACCGGGAGCCGATCGATGAGCGTGGTTGTCACGACCGAAAACAAGACCCTGTACACTCCCGAAGACTTGCTGGCGATGCCCGATGGCAAGAATTACGAGCTGGTCGACGGCCGACTCGTGGAGCGGAATATGGGAGCCGAGTCGAGCTGGATCGGAGGCCGGATCTACCTTCGGCTCAGCCTGTTCTGCGATGAACATCAACTGGGTTATGTTTGGCCTGCTGACAACGGCTACCAGTGCTTTGCTCATGCTCCCAAACTGGTTCGAAGGCCCGACGGTTCATTCATCCGTGCAGGTCGACTTTCCGGCGGCGAGCTGCCCAAGGGTCACGTCCGAATTCCCCCTGACCTGGCCATCGAAGTTGTTTCTCCCAACGATTTGGCCTCTGAACTTGACGAGAAGGTCGAAGACTACCAGAAAGCGGGGGTGGGCCTGGTCTGGGTGATCCATCCCGAGTCCCGCACGGCGTCGGTTTACCGCAGCGACGGCTCGGTTAGCCGGTTGCATCAGGACGACGAGCTGTCGGGCGAGCAGGTGATCCCAGGCTTCCGCTGTCTGGTTCGCTCGTTGCTCCCGGGATCAGGAAAGATCTCGGAAACCGTTACTTGACCGAGCGTGGGGCGTGGAGCAACGCCGTTAAGCATTCTGGGTGGGCGGCGAATTGGAAGCACGTGTAAATTCCCTATTTTTTCAGGGTTTCTTAGCATGCGGATCGCTGCCCATTCATCCCCCGTCACCTACGCTGGGCA
>JBEKTN010000238.1:0-13330 GCA_049516015.1 Isosphaeraceae bacterium
GATGGCGGATGGCGGATGGCGGATGGCGGATGGCGGATGGCGGATGGCGGATGGCGGATGGCGGATGGCGGATGGCGGATGGCGGATGGCGGATGGCGGATGACAGATGGCACATGAGGGATGGGGGGTGATCGACGAAGGCAGTGACCGGTCGTGGGAATTTAATCGACGCTGGATCGATGGATCAGCAGGAGGGGAGCGGGCATGGGCATGGAGACATCAGAGGCGGTCGCTCCGCTTGTCGCGGGCGCGGCGACTGGCCTCCTGGAGCACGCGATGGTCTTCCTCGGTCAGCCCGCCGCGGCCCTCGCGGGCGATCTTCGCCAGAACTTCATCGAGGCGAGCGTCAAGCTGCTCCTCGGGGAGGACCGTCACCGACGAGGGCTTTGCACCCAGGCTTTCGCCGGCCGCCCGGCTCGACCCTGGCGGCCGGGTCCGGGGTTGATCGACCGGCATCGGCGTGACGATGCGCAGCCGCGGCCGGCGGATTCGCGCCGTGACTAGCCGCGACCAGCGCAGGTCGAACAGCTTGAAGCAGAATGCGAATGCCGCACCCATCAAGTGGGCCTCGTAGGCCACTCTCCGGTTATCCCCGAACAGAGGGAAGACGAGATAAATTCCCAGCACCACCCACATCGGCATCGGCAGGAAGAAGAAGAGAATCTCACGACGGGGATAGAAGAGCGTGTAGAGAGTCACCACGGCCATCACGGCCCCGGAGGCGCCGACCATGGGGCGATCCATGTGGCCGGAGAGCGCCGCGATGACGGCCCATCCCAGGGTGCTGACTCCTCCCGCCAGGAGATAGAACGCCAGGAAGTCGCGGCTCCCATAGAGTGATTCCATGTCCCGGCCCACAAGCCAGAGGAACCACATGTTTCCCAGGATGTGGAGGATGCCGGAGTGCAGAAACGTTGCCGTCCAAAGCTGCCAGATCCGGCCGTGCTGAAAGATCGCCTCGGGCGAGGCCGCGAGCCAGCCCTCGAACCAAGGAGAATCGCCACGAAATGCGTTCTGGAGCAAGAACACTGCGCAGTTGATGACGATCAGAGTCTTGCACCAGGGCGCCACCCCGCTGAACCAGCTCGGACCACCCGTTTCACCACGATAATATTCGCGGTCATAGATTCCCATGGCGGCTCCGCTCCGGGGGGGGAACACCCAACTGGCCCGTGCATTCCCGATTCGCGAGATCCCAGATGACAGCTTGTGACCGATCAAGACTTAGTGTTGAGTTCCGAATGACAGATGCGATATGACCGATGGCCCAATCCGGCATCCGCACTGTCTTTCCATCGGGTAAAATCCCTCTGCCATACCGTTTTCCGTGAGCGATCGGGAATCCCACGATCAGCAATCGATGCTCCGCTGTGACCTGGTAGCAAACCCCACCGTTCCTTGGTACCCCACTTCATCATGGGACCGGCCTTCCAACCTGTCAACGGGTCGCGCACCGTCGTCGGACCTTCCGCCCAGCCTCGCCCTGGAAACCCGCTCCCGGGGCGCGAACCGGCCGGGCAGTCGTGGCTTCGGTCACCGCGAACGACCGGGCCATTTCGCCTTGTGGTGTCGACACGATCAATCGAGCTCGAAGGCTTCCATCGCCTCTGGCTTCGAGTCGTAAATCGGCCAGACGATGTCCAGCGAAGTGACGCGAAGCAGCTCGCGCGTCTGCGGTGAGACACCCGAGAGAGCCATCGATCCGCCTTGCGAGAGTGCCAGCTTCCAGCAGCGGATCAAGAGTGCCATAAACATCGAGCCGAAGTAATCGACCTGGCTCAGATCAAAGAGAATCAAGGGATTCTCCTGGCGCTGCAATGGCTTCAAGATCAACTCGGCCGCCTGCTCCTCGAGTCCGAATGCCAGCCGTTCCAAGGCTGGCGTCGCCGTGATGACCGTGATGTCGCCATGGCGTTCGATGGTGAACGCATCCTCGGAATTCGATTTCCTGGTGATCATCGTGAGTGCTCGGAAGTCTGTGCCGGACGGATCATCGGATGGAGCGAGGCAGGTCTAGCATGTCTCATTCCAGGTTAGGAAGCCAGAGCTGTACGGGCAAGGTTGTTGCCCGGATTGATGATCCCGGGCCAGCGGTGGCAACTCCGGCTCTCTACCAACCTGTCGGACTACACCCCATGCGACGCGGCAACGCCGGATCGATCGCCAGGCTCAGGCCGAGGGACGACAGTTCGAAAACGCGCGGATCACCTCGTACAGATCGTTGCTGACCATCAGGCGGTCGTTTTCGAAGTCGTGCAGCCAGACATAGTTATCGCGATAGGCCTGGGCGAGCAGAGGATATAGATCAGAGAGTTGAATCGGGACGGAGGGGGCACTTGCGTCTTCCTGTTCGTCTTCGGGGTATGGGAATAGGCGCAATCGTGCGGTTGCCATTTCGGTCCTCCTCCGTGCGGTTCTGAGCGGGTCCAAGTTCGGAACGCAGTTGCAAGCAAGGCTGCGGTCCGCCCGGGCCGGCGCAAGAGCATGGTGGCACAACCGCGAGGAGCACTGTCCTTCGAGCCCATGACTCTCGTCCAGCCAACCTCTTCCATCGGCCGGCTATCGACACGATCATCAGCCATTCCGCCGATCCCGCGATATTGCCACTGCTTGCATGCGAGTGGCATTGATCCAATGCCGCTTCTCGCATGCGTTGCGAAGCAAAACAGGGGCGACAAGTTCGCCGGAATCTGCTAGAGTCCCGCTCGCCGCCGGCACGGGAAGGCCGGTCAAATCGCGATCGTCGCCCGGCGGCAGCGATCCTTCGGTCCGGGTCCTGGCGGATCTGGGAAATTGGGTCGAGAGCCAATCGGTGCTCAGGGAGGAGTGTGGCGCATGGAAGCACACCGCGATCAGTTGGCGCGGGGGCTCGGCGGGATCGCGACCATGGTTCTGGGATGCGTTCCGCTGCTCTGCGGGGCCTCGTTTGGCACGGGCAATTTCGTCGTCGAGGCACCCACTCAGAGCATCGCCAGAACCGTCGCCGAACATGCCGAGACGGAGCGGGTCAACATCGCCAGGGCCTGGCTGGGCCGCGAGCTGCCGGCCTGGACCACTCCGTGTCCGATCCGGGTGAAGGTGACATCGGGAGAGGCCGGCGGCTTGACCTCGTTCGGCTTCAACAACGGCCGCGTGACCGACCAGAGCATGGTGGTCGAGGGCCGGCTCGACAGGATTCTTGCCTCTGCTCTGCCGCATGAGATCACCCACACGGTCTTCGCCGCGTACTTCGGCGGCCCGATGCCGCGGTGGGCCGACGAGGGGGCGTCGCTGCTGAGCGAGGACGAGCGCGAGCGCAGGCGGCATGACCAGATCGCCGTCGATCTGCTGGCCCGGCACGGCGAGGTGTCGCTGGTTCGCCTGTTCCGAATCGAGGAATATCCCAAGGACCTGATGTCGTTCTACGGCCAGGGTTATTCGATCTCGCGGTTCCTGATCGAGATTGGCGGCAGGCCCAGGTTCCTGCACTTTGTCCGCGACGGCCTCAAGTCGGGATGGGACAGTGCGACGTTGAACCACTACGGCCTGGCCGATGTTCGCGAGCTCGACCGCGCCTGGCGATCCTGGCATCGCGTCACTCTGACGGCCAGCGTCCCGGACCGTGATGAGGGAGACCTCGTCTACCGTGATCAATCCGGCGGCACCGAGGAGCAGCCTCCAGGCCGTTGACGCTCGTGCGGTAAGGTCCGGAGTCAGTCACGCAACCGCGTGTCTCGACCTTCCAAAAAAGCCCACCCATGCAGTGGATGGCCGACGAGGGCCCTGAGCGACAGCAGGAGAGCGTGCCGGAACTTCCCCTGTATGCCAAGGTCTCGAGCGATTACCATCGAGGGAACGGAATCCATTCTCGAGCTGGAGACGATCGATGACGGGCCCCTTTCCCGGAATGGACCCTTACCTGGAAGCCCAGGGTTTGTGGGAGAGCTTCCATGCCGGCTTGGTCACGAATTGCGCCCAGGCTCTCAACCAGCGCCTGCCCGAAGGCTACGTGGCCCAGATCGAGACCCGGGTCGCGCTGCTCAGCCTCGAAATCCCCGGTGGTCAGCGGATTCCCGACGTCCTGGTCGGACGAGAGCCCGACGCGCCCCGATTTCCCTCTTCCTCGTCTGGGGAAGCCGTAGACGTGGCCACGATCGAGCCGATGACGATCCCCCTCGCCAGGGGCGAGGTCGAAGTTCGCGAGCGGTGGATCGAGATCTCGAGCCTTCCCGAACTCGAGCTGGTGACGGTCATCGAGATCCTCTCGCCCAGCAACAAGAGCGGGAGCGGTCGAAGCGAGTATCTCCAGAAGCGTGACGCCCTGATCGACCAGCCCGTCAACCTGGTTGAGATCGACTTGCTCCTGGGCGGACGGCCAATGCCCATGGGCAAGAACCTGCCTGCCGGTCATTACCACGCGATCGTGGCGCGCGCCGCGAACAGGCCGGATGCCCAAGTCTACGCCTGGACCATCCGGCACGCTCTGCCACCAATCCCGATCCCTCTCCGTGCGCCAGACGCGGACGTGAGGCTCGACCTGGATCAACCCTTCGACTTGACTTACCGCCTCGGGCGGTTCGACCGGATCGTGCGCCATGGTTCACCTCTGCCGGGTAATCTGCCCCTCACCTCGGCCGACCGCCAATGGGCGGAAGGTCTCCATCGCTGATCGAACCAGGACCATCGATCGGATCGAGCTGCGAGTTCCGGGGACACCCTACCTAACTCCGAAAAATTAAGTATGCTGTCCCCGGAACTCGACCCTGCGCCGCCCATTTGGCTTCTCTTAGTCCGCCGCTTCGGACGTCTCGGTGGCGGCGTGTGGCGGCTCCGCCACTTGGCAGCCGGTAATACAGCAGCGGCCGGGCTGACGGGCGCGCGGCCGGGCGATGTCGCCCGCCACGCCCCGCTCGAGAAGGCCCTCGACGAGAGCCACCTTGTCCTCCAACGGGTACTGCCGCCAGATCTCGCGCTTCATCGCCTCGGGCGAGCCGCCGCCGTGCAGGCTGATGATCGAATACCAGCCGGCCGAGTAGGACGCGGTGAGATCCTCGATGAGACGCGCCACCTCAAGCCGGCGCCGCGCCGGGATGTCCTGGCGGCCGGCGAGGACGGCCGACAGGCATGCTTGGGTTGCCGGGTTGTGGTCCTCCTCGGGGCCGGGCAACGCCACAATGAGACCGCCCGAGACGTAGTGGGCGAGGCGTTGCATGTCGTAGATCTGAGTCGCGAGCAGGAGTTTCCCGACGTTGCTGAAGATACTGTCCGGCTGGATGTTCCCGGACCCGTCCTTGAGGCCGTAGACCGAAGCCGCCACACCACAGGCGAAGAAGCCCTCGACGATCTTGATGAGCTCGACCATGGCGTCGCGCACGTGCCCGTGGAGCGAGGCATTGAGGCCGTTCGCCTCGTACATGAGCACCCCGGCCCCGATCAGCAGGTCGCCGAAACCGGCGCGCGCGCCGATGCAGCTATGCCGGTGATGCGTCGCGTAGGTCGTGGTGAGGAAACCCGAATGCTCCCACTCGCCCGCGAGAAAAACTCGTTCGTGCGGCACGAAGACGTTGTCGAAGAGCACCACGCCCGTCGACTGCCCGTACTTGCCCGTGAACACGGCGCCGTTCTCGCCCGGCCGGCCCGCCGGGCGCGCCACGATCGTCACGCCCGGGGCGTCCAGAGGGACCGCGCAGCAGACTGCGAAGTCGGCGTCCTCGCGCCCCATGTTCCGGCACGGCATGACCAGGAAGCCGTGGACGTAGGGCGCCCCGGTCACGATCGCCTTCGTGCCCAAGATGACGATCCCGTCCGGTCGGCGCTCGACGATGCGCACGTAAGTCTCGGGCACTTGCTGCTCGTGCGGGCGCTTGGAGCGGTCGCCCTTGGCGTCGGTCATCGCGACGCCGAGCGTCAGGTCCTCATCCTGGATCTGATGCAGGTAGGTGACGAAACGCTGGTGATAGTCGGTGCCCTTGTCGGCATCGATGCGGTGCGTCGCCTGCCAAATCGCATTGAGCGCATCGTGCGTGAGATAGCGTTGCGCGCAACCGCAGTGTTTGCACAGGAGCCGGACCGCCTCGAGCTTGGAGAGGAGGTCGACGCTCGTCTCATTGATATGCAGCATGCGATTGACCTCGCGCCCGCTCGAGGCCTGCGTCGCGAGCATCAGGGGCCTGTACTCTGGCTCGAAGGCGAAGTCATAGGTGGTGCCGACGGCGTTGATGCCGGGAGCGAGGACCGGGGCATCGGCCACGCTTTCGATGCGGCGTCCGTTCACGAACACGACCGGGTTGAACCGGCGGAGAGACTCTCGGTAATCGGCGGCTGACATCAGCATCGGTGTTTCCTCCTTGATGGGAGAGGGAGAAAGGGAGAGGGAAAAAGGGACATCACTGAATAGCGATTCCTTAGCCCCTAATACTACTCCTAAGTAATCCGGAAGTTTTGCATGCAAGGATGCCTGTTGTTCAGGAAAGCCCTTGTTTTCCAGGGTTTCCGTGGGAAATCATGGATGAAAGCGCGAACATTTGGCGTTTCGGGTGATACCACAAGTCCTTATTCCAGAGAGTCTCTCTTGTGGCAAGGTCTCCTGACCTTGGCACTCGAACAGACCAACGGTCGAGGACGTCGGCGGGGTCAGGAGACCCTCGCCGAACAAGGTCCCTCACCGGTTACGACTCCAGTGGCCATCGCTTCCCCCCATTTCAAGAAAGCACCGGTAGCTGCGAGAAGAACTCGTTGCCCTTGTCGTCGACCAGGATGAAGGCCGGGAAATCGACGACGTCGATCTTGTAGACGGCTTCCATGCCGAGCTCGGGGTACTCGAGCAACTCGACCTTCTTGATGCTCTCCTTGGCCAGGAGCGCGGCGGGGCCGCCGATCGAGCCGAGGTAGAAGCCGCCGTGCTTCTTGCAGGCGTCGGTCACGGCCTGCGAGCGGTTGCCCTTGGCAATCATCACCATCGAGCCGCCGTGGGACTGGAACAGGTCCACATAGCTGTCCATCCGGCCGGCGGTTGTGGGGCCGAACGAACCGGAAGGAGCCCCGGCCGGGGTCTTGGCCGGACCGGCGTAGTAGACGGGATGGTCCTTCAAGTAGTCGGGCATACCCTCGCCCCGGTCGAGCCGCTCCTTGATCTTGGCGTGGGCGATGTCACGCGCGACCACGATCGTCCCGGTCAGCTTCAAGGGGGTGGAGATCGCGTACTTCGAGAGTTCGGCGAGAATCTGGTTCATCGGGCGGTTGAGGTTGATGTCGACACCGTGCTTGTGGCCCAGGCCCGAGCGGTACTGCGCCGGGATGAACCGGGCCGGGTCGCGCTCCAGCTCCTCGAGCCAGATCCCGTCGCGGTCGATCCGGGCCTTGATGTTGCGATCGGCCGAGCAGGACACGCCGATCCCCACCGGGCAACTGGCGCCATGGCGGGGCAGGCGGATCACCCGGGCGTCGAGCGCGAAGTACTTGCCGCCGAACTGGGCTCCGATCCCGCTCTTGCGGGCCAGGTCCATCACCGTCTCCTCGAGCTCCAGGTCGCGGAAGGCCTGACCGAGCTTGCTGCCCTGCGTCGGCAGCTTGTCGAGATACCCCGCGCTGGCGAGCTTGACCGTCTTCATGGTCGCCTCGGCCGACGTTCCACCGATCACCACCGCGAGGTGATAGGGCGGGCACGCGGCCGTGCCCAGCGAACGCAGCTTCTCCTTGAGAAACTTCTCCAGGCCGGCGGGATTGAGCAGGGCCTTGGTCTCCTGGAAGAGCATCGACTTGTTGGCCGATCCTCCTCCCTTGGCGACGAACAGAAACTCGTACTTCTCTCCCGGGGTCGCGAAAATGTCGATCTGGGCCGGCAGGTTCGTGCCCGAGTTGATCTCGTCATACATCGAGAGGGGAATGGTCTGGGAGTAGCGGAGATTCTCTTTCTGATAGGTGTCGAAGACTCCCCGCGACAGCCATTCCTCGTCCTTGACGCCGCCGGTCCAGACGCGCTGGCCTTTCTTGCCGATGATCGTCGCCGTGCCGGTGTCCTGGCACATGGGCAGCTCGAACCCCGAGGCCACTGCGGCGTTGCGCAAGAGGGCCACGGCAACGCCCCGGTCGTTGGGCGACGCTTGGGGATCGTCGAGAATTCCCGCAACCTTGGCGAGGTGCGCCGCACGGTACAGAAACGAGACATCCCGCAGGGCTTCCCTTGCCAGAAGCTGGAGCGCCTCCGGCTTGATTTTGAGGATCTCCTCCCCCTCGAAGGTCGCCGTGGAAACGAGATCCGCGTCGAGCTTGCGGTAACTGGTCGAATCTGGGGCCAGTGGGAACGGGTCCTGGTAGGCGAACTCTGGCATGATCGGCTCCTCCCCTTGAACTTCCGGCGGGGTGGTTCACCCCTCGTCGGGTCAAATCACGAGGAGCCCATTGTATCACGGCTGAAGCTCGAGAGTCGCCCAGAGGCTGGGGTTCTCGCCGAGCGGAAAATCGCGGCCGACGCCCAGGAACTGGTCCTCGCGCTCGTGGTCCGAAACCTGATAGGCAAAGCCCAGCCGGCGGTTGGTCTCCGGATCGAAACCGTGCAAGGCCCGGGCCGGCAGAAAGAGCTCCAGGAGCCAGCCGGCCCGGGTCAGCTCGGCGCGCGTGCTCAGCACGTCGGGCGGGGAGATCGGGGCGTCGGCCACGGCACGGGCGATCGCGCGCTGGCTGACCTCGACATCCAGGCTCTGGCGATCGCGCGCCAGGGTCAGATGCGCGCTGAATCCATGGCAGAAGCGCGTGGCCCGGCTCACGTTGCGGGTATCGCGCGTGTCGATCCAGAGGTTGACATCCGCGAACCCTTCGGGCCGATCCACACTCCTGGCAGCCTTGCTGGCCGGTGCGTCCGCCAGGATCGCGATTCCTAGCCCTTGAGGATTCCAGGCGATCCGCACTGATGCCCAGGAGACGCGGTCCTCGAGCGACGACAGATCCGCAACCGCACAGGTTGCGGGCAGATCGAGCAGCCCGCCGCGCGCACTGCGGCGGGGGATCTCCTCGACCCGCGGACACGGTGCACTGAGCCGGAACCAGAATGCCTGGGGCAACAGCGCCTTGCCCATCGCGAAACACTCCCGGACCGCGGAGCAACACGCTCACTCGAGCGACGAATCGACAAACGGCTTCGGTTTGGAGAACGGGCTGGGCTTGATCAGAGCACCGATGATCGTGCTGACCCCGAGTCCAATCAGCAGGAACGCCAGGCTGTACCGGGCCAGGGCCCAGACCCCGATGAAGGCCGACCAGAATCCGCACTGGATCCCGTACCAGGGCTGGTCATTGAGCCATCCCTCGAGGAAGGCGGTGATCGCGATCAAGAATATGATGCCAGGCCACCAGAATCGGGTTGCGAACAGGACGCCAATCCCGATCAGCCAGATCCCGCCCATCACGGCCCGGCGACCTTGCGAGTCAAAATACATGCGCGTCGCCCCCGAATAGCAGGGAATCGCATCGATTCCGGACCAGTCACTCCGCGTCTCACGAGGTGCTTCGCAGAGCTGGCGGAATTATTACGCTCGATCAAGCCGGCGAATCCAGGGACGGGCTCATCCGGCCCGAACAGACAGGATCATAGCAGAAGCGAACCGGGAGGTGAACTCAATGGCCCCGGGTGGGTTGGCATCGAGGGGAAAGAGGATCACCCTGATGAGGATCACCCTGATGTTGTACAGGTTCCGGAGGTGAGCTTCGTCGCCAACTGGAAGAAATCGTCCAGGGCGACCGGCTTGGCGATGTAATCGGTCGCACCGGCCTTCAGGCATCGCTCGCGATCTCCTGGCATCGCCAGCGCGGTCAGGGCGATGATCGGAACATCGCCGACGGCCGCAAGCTGCCGGATGCGCTGGATGGCTTCGAGTCCATCCATACCCGGCATCTGAATGTCCATGACGACCAAGCTGGGCTGGAGGCGCTGGGTAAGTGCAATCCCGTCAAGGGCATTCAAGGCCCATTCGACGCGAAACCCCTTGAAGCACAGATAGTCGCAGAGACCCTTGGCGTTGAAGGGATTGTCCTCGATCACGACGACGACTGCCTCTGTTGCGGATTCATCCGCTCGCCGACGGCCATCGCCTGGTTCCTCAGCGAGCGTGCTCTCCCTTTCGATCGCTCTTGATTCCTCGATCCAGGGGAGGACGATTGTGAAGCGGCTGCCCACGCCCGGCTGGCTGTCGACCCGCGTATCTCCACCCAGCAGAGTGGTGAGCCGCTTGACCAGTGCCAGGCCCAGTCCAGTTCCCGAGTACGTGCGTGAGAGCCGAGAGTCGAGCTGGACGAAGGGCTGGAACAGACGAGCCAGATCCTCCGGGCAAATGCCGATCCCGCTGTCTCGAACCGTGAAACAGACTTGCCGGCCAGCACGATCACCAGCGACCTCCAGCGCCACCTCGCCCCCTTCCGCCGTGAACTTCACCGCGTTCGAGAGTAAGTTGACCAGAATCTGCTTGAGACGACGCTCGTCCGAGATCAGGACGCCCACCGACTCATCGACGTGCAATGAAAGCCGGAGTCTCTTCTTCTGCGCGGACTCTTTGACCAGGCGAATCGCTGCCTGGCAGAATTGTTCGACGGCCATCGGTCCTGGCTCGACTTCGATCTTGCCGGCCTCGACCTTGGCAAGGTCCAGGATATCGTTGATCAGGGACAGGAGGTGGCGGCCGCACTCCTCCACGTCGTGCAGGGCGTCTTGCTGCCGCGAGTTCATGGTGCCGTAGGCCTGCTCATAGAGGCCCTGGGATATGCTGAGGATGCCATTTAAGGGCGTGCGCAGCTCATGACTCATGTTGGCCAGGAACTCGTCCTTGAGCCGCGCCGCGCGGGCCAGCTCGGCATTGGCCGCGGCGAGCACTTGACCGTGGGTCCTGAGGGCTTCCTCCATCTGCTTTCGCTCCGAGATGTCGCGCATGATGGTGGAATAGAATTGCAGGCTCCCCTGGGTGTCTGAATGACCGAGGATCAACTGGGACATGGGGATTGAGCGACCATCCCATGTGACGAACTCGGTCTCGCCTCTCCAGACCCCGAGGCGCGCGGCCGTGGGCAGGCCCTCCTCCTCGAAGATGCGGAGCGCCTCCGGGGGGTGGCAATCGCGAATCATCAACGGTTCCGTTTCGGGGGATCGTCCCAGGGCTTCGATGAAGGCCCGGTTAAGGTGGATGACTCGGCCCGAAGGATCGGCGATCCCCACGAGATCAGGAGAGGCTTCCAGCACGGCGGCGAGCAGGCGCACCTGCCGCTCGACCCGCTCGCGCTCGGCAATCTCTTGCCTGAGCACCAAGTTCAGTTCCGCGAGCCCCTCTTCGGCCCGCTTCCGATCCGTGATGTCGACCATCGCGGTGCCGGCGCAGATCACCTCTCCCTGGGCGTTGAGCACCGGATAATAGCTCGCCAGCACCTGGCGGACTTCATGGGGCGGGGTGAACCCGCGGACTGCATGCTCCAGTCCGACGACGGCCTGACCGGTCTCGAAGACCTTCTGAAAGACCGGTTCGACCTGATCCGCCAATGGCGTGTCGAGCTCGCGGATCGTGCGGCCCAGATGGTCCTCGACCGGGACTCCGGTATATTCGGCCAGGGTACGGTTCACTCGAAGAAATCGCAAGTGTCGGTCGATGAAGGCCAGGCCGATCGTGGCATTGGCCAGCATCGACTCGAGCTCGGCGGTCCGCCGCGCCACCATCAGCTCCAGGTTCGCGTTGAGCTTCCGGATCTGCTCCTCGGCCGCTTTCCGCTCGGAGATGTCGCGGAGCATTCCCACGAAGATCACCTTGCCCCCAAGCCGGATCTCGCTCACGCCGATCTCCATCGGAAAAACCGTGCCGTCCTTTCTTTGGGCGGGAATTTCGCGACCGAAGCCGACGACGCGGCGCTCTCCGGTTCGGATGTACCGGGCCACGTAGTTGCCGTGCTCCTGGCTGTGGGGCAAGGGCATGAGCATGGAGACGTTGCGACCGAGAACTTCGTCCGCGGCAAAGCCGAAAACCCGCTCGGCGGAGGGGTTGAAGGACAGCACCGTGCCCTGGACGTCGATCGTGATGATCGCATCGACCGCGGTGTTGACGATGGCCTGCAGCTTGGCCTCACTGTCGCGGAGCGCTTCCTCGGCTCGTTTCTGCTCGATGCCTAGGGCGATCTCGTCTGCCACTGAGGCCATCGCCTGGAGGGTGGCATGCGTTAGCGATCGGCGCGCGAACAGGGCGATGACCCCTATAAGACGATCCTTGACGACCAGGGGATAGCCAGCGAAGGAGACCATCCCTTCCCGCTGGGCCCATTCTTGGTCGCTGACGCGCGGATCGCCGATCACGGCGTTGGTCAGGTGCGGCCGACGCTCTTGGGCAATCAGGCCGACCTTCATATGTCCGACAGGGATGCGCCCGTGGGGCCCATCAATGTGAGTGTACATCCCGGCGCTGGCCTGCAACTCGAGCACGTCCTGCTCCGGATTGAGCGTCCAGATGCGGGCGAACGCCGCATCGAGGTGTTGGACAACGGCCTCGGAGCAACTCCGAAGCATCTCGCGCAACGTATCGCCCCGAGTCAGTGCAGTGCCGATGTCCGCCCCTAACGCCGCGAGGCGCGCCCTCTCGACCAGCGCTTCCTCGGCCTGCTTGCGGGAGGTGATGTCGCGCAGGAAGGCCAGTATCCGTCCGCCTGCGTTGGGCCAATAAGCCGCATTGACCTCGACGGGCCAGATGGTCCCGTCCTTTGCGCGGTGCAGTGATTCAAAGAGATCGGTGCCATTCTGTCGGATCTTGAGGACGTGAGCCGCGGTCTCTTCCGGCTGTTCTATCGCCTGGAGGTCGGAGATGGGCATGCCCACAAGTTCCTCGCGGCCATATCCCGAGCGGCGCGCGTAAGCGTCGTTCACCTCCAGGATGCGGCCTTCCTCGTTCGCCATCCAGAAGCCGTCAGCGCACGTTTCGATCACAGCCCGATACTGGGCCTCGCGATGGCGGAGGGACTCTTCCGCGCGTCGCCGCTTTTCCTCCTGGTCCAGATGGTCCATGGCGAAAGAGACCGAGTCGGCGATTTCCTGAAGCAGGCCAACCTCCCTGTCCTGGAACACGTCTGTTACCCCGGCGTAGACGATGAACACGCCGCGGACCTCTCCCCGGAGACGAAGCGGCAGGGCGGCTGCCGAGTGGAGGCCATGGGCGATCGCCCGTTCCCGCCAGGGCTTCGTCCGGGGGTCGCCCACGAAGTCGTGAATGATGCAGGGCTTCCCGGTTCGGAAGCAAACGCCAACGGGACCACGGCCTTCCGGCCGCTCATCGGCGTAGACTTTGATGCCGTCCAGATAGCCCTTCTGGTCACCGGCGCAGGCGATCGGCACGAT
>JBEKTN010000239.1:0-17069 GCA_049516015.1 Isosphaeraceae bacterium
CAACAAGTCGAACCGTCGGCTCCCTGCGGGGATACTGCGCCTGGTGCCACGCCGCCTGTGTGATCGCGCAACTCACGGTTCTGTAAGAAGATGCCACTGTATACTGTCAAAAACAAGCTTGGCTGCGGTGGAACGTTTCGACTGCGGGAACTCCGCGTGGGCGACCACCATCAATCACTGGATAAAGAGTGAAGACGCGCTCCAGAGAGTGCGGAAGAAGAATACGAAGATTTGGTTATACCATAATCAGTCATCTGAGTTGATCGGGTACGGCTCGTTGGGAATCACAAAGTGGCCGATCTTCTCGATCGAGTCCAGGAAACCTGTGCTGATCCTGCCGAATTTAGGAGTTCAACGTGGAAATCAGCGACAGGGGTATGGCAAGCAGATTTGCACGCACCTGATCGAGGAGTCACAGAAGCTTTATCTTGAGGGAAGATCACAGGGTAAGACTCTGCTCCCGTTTCTCGGCCTGTTGGTTCATCCGGATAATACCGACGCAATAGGCCTCTACAAGTCGGTCGGCTTTAGCACGTACGATCACTACTTTGAAGAGGATAGCGTCCGTTACATTGGCATGGCAAAGCTGTTGGATTATGCTTGATCTATAAGGCGCGGACCGACTGCTCAAACCTCTCCCCATTGTTTTGGTCTGGCGGCCTTGACCATCGCAAGGACGCCGGCCCTGATCGCCTCGGGCAGCTCGGGCCAGGCGGCCACGACGGCGACCAGGTCGGGGTCAGCTACTACGCCATCACGGGTAGCGCCACGGGTAGCGCGCGGGAGACGCGGAGGGTCATTCTGGGTCGGTCCGTGCGCGATCCTCTATCCGAATGAGGTTGACGCAACCCAAGGGAAGTGCGCTCTTAGACGCGTTCTGGCGGCTCTTTTCGGGCATGGTTCAACTCCCGGATCTTCGCGGGTGACAAGAGCGGGGTGGCTGGGGTCGAGCTGGCGACAGCCAGCGGCCCCCAGCGCGCCAGCCTCGGATCTGGGGGCGTCGCCCTCGGGCGTCGACCCCAGCCACCCCTGAGCTGTGACCTGCGTTTGAACCATGCCTCTTTTCCAATGACCGGGGAGGGACTCGAACCCTCGACCAACGGATTAACTTGCCTCATCGGCTTTCACCGACCACCCTGTGCTCGAGTTCGGCCTCACGGCGAATTCGCAAGCAGGGCGTTGATGGTCTGGACTATCTCTTCGCCATCGCAGGCGCGCCGCGTCTAGTCTCTGGGGCCGGGGCCGGTGATCCACTGGTCCCTTGCCTGCTGATTACCCAATCCCCCCGCTTTTCAAACCCTCACGCCAGCCGTTGCCAGCCACGTTGTGGTGAGGGGGCTCTCAGGGCGTTCCAGCATACTGCGGCATGCACTCGTCGCGGTTCGGTTTCTTCCCGCGCGAGGCTCCTTTGCAACACTCCTGGCGGTGCTTGAAGTCCGTTGCTCTACCGACTGAGCTACCCGGTCTCGAATCTCGAAGACTCTCCTAGAGTAAGCTCCGTATGCCTGTTCGTCCAGTCGGCATCGGACGACCCCAGGCCGATGCCGACTTTGAGGCAGAGATTTATTTCTTGGAAATCCCGCTGCGACCTTGCTATGTTCGCACAAGAGCGATGGCTCGACATGTCGTGTTCCCAACTCCAGAGGTCCGAATCATGAGCGGAATCGCAGCGGCGCGCAGGGCGGCCCGATGGTCGATCCTGGGAAGTGTGCTGGCTCTGGTACTGGCTGTCCCGGCATGGGCCCAATCCGACGCGGCCCAGCCGCTGGCCCGATACATCCCCGCGGAGGGACTGGCTGCATTCGTCGAGCACGCCGGCTTCGACGCCCACCCCAAGGACTGGAAGGGTACCGCCCTTTACAGGATGCTCAACGAGACCTCGCTCGGGGCGATGCTCGAGGACATTCTGGGCCAGGTTGCCGACCAAGGCTTTCGCGCCGCGCACGGGGCACCGCTTACCGGCAAGGAGCTCGTTGGCCTGGTCTCGCACCTCCTGAATCAAGGTTTTGCCGCCGGCTACTTGCAGAACCCCCAACCTCCGCAGCCGAAGGGCGTGGTCGTCGTGATTCGCGGGGCCGCGCGCAGCGCCGTCTTCCAGCGAGTCATCAGGCGGATCCGGCCGCTGAACGCGCCGGCCGCGCGCCAGGTCGAGGAGGCGGGGGGACGCAAGGTCTGGGTCACCGATGATCCCCCCAGAACGCACATCCGTTGGTGGTACGAGAAGGACGATTTCGTCCTCTCGATCGCGCCGGGAGAGACCGGCAACCCGGCTGCCGAGGCACTCGACGGCAAGACCCCCAGCGCCCTGAAGCATCCGACCTATGCGAAACTCGAGAAGCTCGAAGCCGGGGCGCAGCCAGTCGGCAGGCTTTTCGTGGATCTCTCGGCCTTTCCGCCCCTTCCTCCGCGTGCGCACGAGCTCGGACTCGACGGGATCGAGGGCGTCGAGGCCCGCTGGGGAATCCAGGACAAGGGCATCGTGGTCACCCTCGGCGTGAACGCCCCGCGGCCGCGGCGGGGAATACTCACGCTCTTCGACCAGCCGCCGATCAAGGCCGGAACGAGAGTGTTCACGGCTGGCGCCGACGATAGCTACACGCTCATGTCGATCGATCCGATCAAGACGGCCGATGCGATCCTGGCGGTGGTCAGGCATGACAATCCCAACGCCGCGGCCAGGATCGATCACCTCGCCGAGCGGTTCGGGGAGCGCAGCGGCCTGAGCCTGCGCAATGATCTGCTGGCGAAGGTCGGCCCGCGAATGGCCCTGCTCCTGCCGGCGGGCAGGGGTGGTGGGAGTGTGATGTCCTTCTGGTTCCACCCGCCCGATTTTGTGCTCGTGGCCGAGCTGAAGGACCCGCGGGACTTCGCGGCCAGGCTCGATCGGCTGATCGAGTTCGCCAACCGGGAGCTGAAGACGGCCGGCGCCATGGTCAGGCCTCAGCCAGGCCAGCCCAGCCGGCCGGGGACGGAGTTCGCCGAGTTCCGCCGGCTCAAGGCCCCCGAGCAGGGCTACGTCCTGGCCGTGCCCCCCGCGGTTCTCCCCACCCCGGCCGGTCTGCGACCGGCGGTGATCGTCGAGCCCGGCCGCGGCCTGCTTGTGCTGGCGGGCTCGCCGGCGGCAGCTCGCCGAGCACGCACCGCGCTGGTGCTGAACGGTCCGCCGTCCGAGCCGCCCGGGGGCCGCGACGCCCTGGTTTTTTCACGGACCGACCCGCGTGATTCGTTGCCCGAATTGCTGGTCAACCTGCCATCACTGGTCCAGTTCATCGGCTTCTCGGCGACTCAGCAGCCCGGCCCCGCGCGGCCTGCCGGGTCGACCGGCCTGTCGGGACGGACCCCGTTCCGCCTGCAGCTTGACCCCGACACCATTCCCGATGCCGACCAGTTGCGGCAGTATCTCTTTCCGTCCCGGTTCACCCTCGCGGCCAACGATGACTCGATCCGTATGACAGCCTATCAAGCCTTTCCGCTGCCGACTCCCTCGCTCAACGCCGGCATGGAGACCCCCGTGCTGATCGCCTTGCTGCTGCCGGCGGTCCAGTCGGCCCGAGAGGCGGCGCGGCGGGCACAGTGCGTCAACAATATCAAGCAGATCATGCTGGCAATGCACAACTATATCTCCGCCAACAATGCCTTTCCCCGCGACTTTACCGACAAGAACGGCAAGCCACTGCTGAGCTGGCGGGTCGCGATCTTGCCCTATGTGGAACAGGGCGTACTCTTCAACAAGTTCAAGCTCGACGAGCCCTGGGACAGCCCCCATAACAAGGAGCTCCTGAAGTACATGCCCCCGGTTTACCAGTGTCCCAGTCGTGCGAATCCTCAGCCTTACACAACAACGTACCGCGGGTTCGTCGGCCATGGCGCAATGTTCGAGACCGGCCGCGGCATTGGTATCGCTGACATCACCGACGGCACCTCAAACACGATCGCGGTCGTCGAGGCCGAGGATGCCGTCGCCTGGACCAAGCCCGACGACCTGCCCTTCGCTGGGCAAGCCAACCGCTCCCTCTATGGTGCGGGCTCGTCTCATCCCGGGGGGTTCAATTGCGGGATGGCCGACGGGTCGGTCCGACTCATCAAGATTTCGATCAACCCCACGACCCTGCGCGCCTTGATCACCAGGGCCGGCGGCGAGATCGTCGGGCCCGATAGCTACTGAGGACCGAAGCCTCGCTCCAAGCGGTCAAGGATGCATGATTCATGACCCAGCTCGGTATCGTCACCTACAACATCGCCAAGGACTGGGATCTTCCCACGATTCTTTCCCGGCTCGAGAAGCTCGGCTATGCCCGCACGATCGTCACACCCAGGGTGACACCCAACGGATCCTTGGCCACTGACCGGGTGTTGATCGGTCGCTGGCTTGCCCGGATCCTCTGTCCTAGCGCACAGGCCAGTGTCGCAGTACCAGATAGATCAGAAGCAGGGCTGGCAATCCGACGGAGAGGAAGAACACAAGGCTTTGGCGTAGCGACATGGCGTCGCTGACGGTTTCGAAGTGGTGTTCCGGCTGGGGCTGCTCCGGTTCATCCTCATGCTCTGCCTCGAGATCGAGCTCCGCGGCCAGCGCCGACCAGGTTTGCGAAAGGATGATCCGCGCGTCCGGAGCGAGCGAATCTGGAACCCTCAGCCTCACGCCTCCCGTGGCCACGTGATACATCGACCGGGATCCCATTCGCTCACCGTCCACGAACGTGGGGATACCTTCGGCTTCCAGCCGGATGCGCGGGGCTTGCGCTGCCAGCGAATCGGTAAAATGGCAAACCGTGACCCAGCGGACGGGCTTCGCCAGGAAATCGAACTGGAGCTTGGGCGGCCCCAGAGCGTCGAGCGGCAGATCGTGCTTGGGGCAGGGCACGCCGACAGGAAGCGCCCAGTGGTCCTCGCAGACCGGACAGTATCCTTCCGGAATCAGGCGATCGCCGCAGGTGGGGCAGATGGCGAGCCCGAAACTCTCGGCAAAGGACTTGCGACACCGGGAACAAAATCCCGGAGCGGGCTTCGGACAGAGTTCCGATCCTGAGGGTAAATGCGGGTCGCTCATCAAGTTCAGTGAGTGGAGAGATTGCGGGCGGTTCGGACTCGGGGATACACCATTTTCAATATACCTGCCGGCGAGAACCCCGGCCAGTGGCCGCGGCTCTTGACAGCCCTTCGCCGCTGTAGTCCGCCCTGACCGTGATCGCCGTCGATCCGGTGCGCTCTGACGCCGCGAGGCTGGGTGTGTCAATAACTCGTGTTCTATAATTTGGGCTGAGAAAGTCACTCGCCTGGAACGGCGTCATGCCGGAGAGGCATCCTCCGTCGTGCGCGAGCCTCCTCACCGCGCAGCAACTTGCGTGCACCAGGCTTTTTCCCCTGGACAGGGCCGAATAGGCAGGTTTCAATTGATTATTGGCTTGATTCCTCAGGTCCCTGGAGCGGTCAGGCATGGATCCTGCATCATCCGCTCTGACTGCTCGGCCGACATCCTTCGGGCGTTCCTCACGGTGGTCTCTATCAAAGAATGCTTTGCATTGAATGCTTTGCATTGAATGCTTTGCATTCTTGGCAAGCGAGTAAAGTTCAACGATCGTGATCGAGAGAGCCTGGCTTTTTTCATCCTCCCCGCGCTCCCAAGGCGTTGCGAGCGGTTTGGAACGAGTCGGCGGGAGGCGATGATTCATGAATCCGACTGTCTTAGCAATGCGTCGCCCCGTCACGACCCTGATGCTGGTCGTGGCGCTGATCAGCGGCGGCATCCTTGCTTACAACCGGATGCGCGTGGACATCTTCCCCTCGCTGAATGTGCCGAAGATCTACGTCTTCCTGGATTACATCGGCATGAGCCCCGACCAGATGGAGGGCTTCATCGTCAACGAGCTCGAGTTGTATTTCCAGTACGTTGATGGCATCCAGGATATCCAGTCGCGAAACATCCAGCAGGTCGCCTTGTGCGAGCTCTCGTTCTTCCCAGGCACCGACATGGGCCAGGCGATGGCCCAGGTCGTGGCGATGTCGGACCGGTCGATGTCGTGGATGCCCAAGGGGACGTTGCCGCCGATGATCATGCGGATGGACGCGGGCAGCGTCCCGGTCGGCTACCTCGTGTTCGAGAGCAAGGTGACCACGCTGGGGGCGATGGGCGACCTGGCGCAGAACGTCATCCGGCCGCTGGTGCAGAAATTCGTCCCCGGCACGGTCGCGATCTCGCCGTTCGGCCCGAACATGCGGTCGATCGTCATCAACGTCGACCCGCAGAAGCTCCTCGACTATAACCTGACCCCGCAGCACGTCATCGATGCCCTGGCGACGGGGAACGCCGTCATCCCCGCGGGGAATGTCTACATCAAGGACTCGATGCCGGTGGTCGCCAACAACGCGACGGTGGTCGACATCCAGAAGTTGGGGGACATCCCGCTCCGGATGGAGCGGAACGTCTACCTGCGCGACGTGGCGACCATCCATGACGACGTCGACATCACGTATGGATACGCGCTGGTCAACGGCAAGAAATCGGTCTATCTGCCGATCATCAAGAAGGACACGGGATCGACGCTGACCGTCGTCGCCGACGTCCACAAGGCGATGCAGAAGTTCCGCGACGCCGTCCCCAAGGACGTCACGATCAACTTCGAGTTCGACGAGTCGCCCACGGTGGTGGCGGCCGTCGAGAGCGTGGCCAGCGAGGGGATGATCGGCGCGGGCTTGACCGGGCTGATGATCCTGCTGTTCCTCCGCGACCTGAGGAGCGTGGTCGTCGTCGTGTCCAACATCCCGCTGGCGCTCATGGGGTCGTTATGCGGGCTCTGGGTGACGGGCAACACTATCAACGTCATGTCGCTGGGCGGCATGGCGCTGGCGATCGGCATTCTGGTCGACGAGGCGACGGTGACGATCGAGAACGTACACGTGCAGATGCAGCACACGCCGAACGTCGCCACGGCGGTGCTGCGCGCCAGCAACGCCACGGCGGTGCCGCGGCTCTTGGCGTTGCTCTGCATCCTGTCGGTGTTCATCCCGGCGTTCATGATGACCGACCCGCTGCGGTCGCTGTTCATGCCGCTGACCCTCGCCGTCGGGTTCGCCATGATCTCGTCGTACCTGCTCTCCAGCACGCTCGTGCCGATCTTGTGCGTGGCCCTGCTGAAGCACCGCGGGGGGCATGGCGAGGGGAAGCCCGGGCTGTTCGACCGGATGGTCAAGGTCTACGGCAAGGCGGTGGGCTGGTTCGTCCGGCTGCGCTGGCTGACCGTGCCGATCTATCTCGGGGTGTGCGGCCTGGTCCTCTGGGTGCTGGGCTTGCAGGTCGGCACCGAGCTGTTCCCGCAGATCGATTCGGGGGAATTCGTGCTCCGGTTCCGGCCGCCGCCCGGCTCGAACTTCGAGCTGACACGGCAGATGGCGATCAAGTGCCTCGAGGAGATCGAGCGCGAGGCGAAGCCCGAGCACATCGCGATCACGATGGGCTACGTGGGCCAGGTCGCCCCGAACTTCGGCATCGACAACATGGTCCTGTTCATGCGCGGGCCCGACGACGGCCAGTTGCGGGTCGCGCTGACGGAGGACAGCGGGATCAAGCTCGACGAGTTCCGCGAGACACTCCGCAAGGTCCTTCCCGAACGGGTGATCCCGTGGCTGGCCCAGCGGCTCGAGCAGGGGGGATTGTCGAGCTCGCAGGCGCAGCGGCAGGCCAAGATGTCGACCTTCGGCTTCGAGCCGGGCGATATCGTGACCGAGGTCATGAGCTTCGGCGCGTCGACGCCGATCGCGATCCGGATCGTCGGCACCGACCTGAAGATGGTGCGGCAGCACGCGGAGAAGATCGCCGCCAACATGAGGCGCATCCCCTTCCTCCGCGACATCCATTTCGAGCAGCAGCTTGACTACCCCACCGTCGAGGTCGACATCGATCGCGAGAAGGCGGGGTTGAGCGGCGCCAAGGTCGAGGACGTGGCTCATGCCCTCGTCATGGCGACGGCGTCGACCCGCTTCGCCTCGCTCAACTACTGGATCGACGTGAAGACGGGCTTCGACTACCTGGTCCAGCTCCAGGTGCCGCCGTTGCGGATCGAGAAGCCGGAAGACGTCGAGACCTTGCCGGTGGATTCGGTCAACCCCCTGGTCAACCTGATGATCCGCGACGTGGCGATGGTCCGCAGGGGCGTGCGGCCCGGCGAGATCGACCGCGACATGTCGCAGCGCTACCTGACCATAACCGCGAACGTCGAGCACGAGGACATGGGCCGGGCGTCGCGGCAGGTCGCCGGGGCGCTCGCCTCCGCCGGGGAGCCGCCCCGCGGCGTGCGGGTGGAGACCATGGGCCAGCTTCCGCCGATGAACGAGATGTTCGAGTCGCTGAGCATCGGGTTGGCGGTCGCCGTGTTCGTGATCTTCGTGCTCCTGACCGCCTACTTCCAGTCGCCGCGGCTGGCGCTGATCTCGATCGGCGCCGTGCCGGGCGTCCTCGCCGGCATCGCAATCATCCTCTATCTCACCAACACCACGCTGAACATCGAGTCGTTCATGGGCTCGATCATGTGCCTGGGCGTCTCCGTGTCGAACTCGGTGATGCTCGTGACGTTCATCGACGAGCACTGGAAGAGGGGGACGCACTCGTCCGAGGCGGCCATCATGGGGGCGAGCGAGCGGCTGCGGCCGATCCTGATGACGGCTTGCGCGATGACCGTGGGCATGGTGCCGATGTCGCTGGCGCTGGAGCGGGGGAGCCAGATGCAGGCGCCGCTGGGCCGGGCGGTGATCGGCGGGCTGGTGGCGTCCTCGTTTGCCACCCTGCTGTTCGTCCCGTCGATCTTCGCGATCGTGATCGGCAAGAAGGTGGCCCGGTCGCCATCGATCTACCCGGACGACCCCGAGAGCGCGCACTACGACCCGAACGTCCACGCCGGCCAGGGCCATGCCGACCCGCATCACTCGCATGGCGACGGAGACAGCCACTCTCCAGCCGGAGGCCAGGAGCCGGGTTCCACAGCCGAGGAGCCCCCGAATGCCACCCCCTTACCCGGAGAACACTGATGCGCCGCGAACTCGGAAAGGTCGCCAGGGCGGCCGCTCGAATGCACCGCCCCCTTACCTGGAGATCCCCGATGCGCCGCGACCTTTGGCCCATGGTTCCCTATTGTTCCGCCTACCGCCGCTGGTTCCTCTTCGGTCTCCTGTCCGCCCTCGCGATGCCAGGCTGCAGCCACAAGGGCGAGGTCAGCTTCACGAGCGCCACGAAGCCTACGACCGTCCAGGTGATCAACCCGACGGTCCGGAATATCGTCCGGGTCGTCGGGCAGCCCAGCTTCATCGAGAGCTACGAGCGCACGTCGATCTATCCCAAGCCGACCGCCTACATCCAGAAGTGGATCGTGGACATCGGCGACAAGGTGAAGAAGGGCGATGTGCTGGCTACCCTCTTCGCGCCCGAGCTGATCGAGGAGGATGGGACGAAGCAGGCGGCCGTCGTGCTCGACCAGCAGCGGATCGCGCTGGCCAAGGTGGTGGTGGAGGTAGCCAAGGCCGACGTCGCGGCGGCTGTTGCGCGCGTCAAAGAGGCCGAGGAGATCCTGGCCAAGTACCAGGCCGAGGTCGAGCGCTGGGACACGGAGGTCAAGCGGCTCCAGCGCGAGGCCGAGAGGGGCGTGGTCGATCCCCGGGTCCTCCTCGAGTCGACCAATCAGCTCAAGTCGAGCACTGCGGCGCGGGACAAGGCGACGGCGACCGTCAAGAGGGCGAAGGCGGAGCTGCTCTCCGCCCAGGCCACGCTCGCAAAGGCCGAGGTGGACGTCAGGGTCGCCGAAGCCGACCTGAAAGTGGCCGAGAGCGAGGAGAGATATGCGAAGGCCTGGGTGGACTACCTCACGCTGACCGCCCCCTTCGACGGCGTGATCACGGGCCGCAACGCCAACACCTTCGACTTTGTCATGCCCACCACCGGCGACCCCACGGCCTTCTACCTCGCCCCCGACATCTCGCCCGGCGGCGTCGCCGCGCCGATCTACGTGGTCGACCGCACCGACATCGTCCGCATCTTCGTCGACATCCCCGAGCAGGACGCCAACTACGTCCACATCGGCTCCAAGGCTGCCGTGCTGGCCAAGGCGTACCGCGACCAGCCGATCCCCGGCACCGTCACGCGCATCTCCTGGGCGCTGAACATGAAGAGCCGCACGCTCCGCGCCGAGATCGACCTGCACAACCCCGACAGCCAGCTCTTGCCCGGGATCTACACCTACGTCAATTTGATCATCGAGCGGCCTGGCGTGCGGGCGCTGCCGGAGTCGGCGCTGACCTACAGCGGCGACAAGGCCTACTACTGGACGCACGAGAACGGGCATGCGGTGCGGACCGAGGTGCGGACGGGGGTCAGCGACGGCGAGTGGATCGAGGTCACCAATCACCGTCCGCCCGTCCCCCCGGAGGCGCCCAGCGACATGGTACCCTGGACGCCAATTGACGGGACGGAGCAGGTGATCCTGGGCGACCTGTCGCTCCTCACCGACGGCGCCCCTGTGGAGGTCGCCCCGGCGACGAAGGGGATGAAACTCACGGGCGAGACGACCGCACCCGATCGTCGTCCGGCGGCTACCGCGCCCGTGGAAGCGTCGAACGAACCGATCGGGAGGGCGGAGAACCAATGATGCGCCGTGTCATCTTGTCCGCCATTTCGGATCGTCCGGCCAGCTTGCGCCGGCCTGTGTTTTTGCTCTTCGCCGGTCTCCTGGCCGCCCTGGCGGCGCCGGGCTGCGGCCACAAGGAAAAGGCCGACCATACGAGCGTCGCGGAGCCTCCGACCGTGCAACTGATCCAGCCGCAGGTCCGGAACATCGTCCGGGTCGTCGGGCAGCCCAGCTTCATCGAGAGCTACGAGCGCTCGTCGGTCTATCCGAAAATGAACGCTTACATCCAGAAGTGGATCGTGGACATCGGCGACAAGGTGAAGAAGGACGATGTGCTCGCCACCCTCTTCGTGCCCGAGCTGGTCGAGGACCATGGGACGAAGAAGGCGACCGTCGTGCTCGACCAGGAGCGGGTCGCGCTGGCCAAGGTGGCGGTGGAGGTGGCCAAGGCCAACGTCAAGGCGGCCGAGGCGCGCCTCGAGGAGGCGCGGGCGGAGCTCGCCAGCTGCCAGGCCGAGGTCGAGCGCTGGGACTCGGAGGCCAGGCGGCTCCAGCAAGAGGTCGACCGGGGCGTGGTCAGTCCCCAGGATCTCCTCCAGGCCACCGATCGGTGGAAGGCGAGCATCGCCGCGCGGCAGGCGGCGAAGGCGACCGTCGCGAAGGCGGACGACGAGCTGCTCGCCCGGCGGGCCGCGCTCTCCAAGGCCGAGGTCGACGTCGGGGTCGCCGAAGCCGACCTGAAAGTGGCCGAGAGCGAGGAGAAGCGGCTCAAGGCCTGGGTGGACTACCTCGTGCTGCCCGCGCCGTATGACGGCGTGATCGTGGCCCGCAACGCCAACACCTTCGACTTCGTCCTGCCCAGCAGGGGCGATCCCTCGGCCTTCCAACGTGGTCCCTACCTGTCGCCCTCGGGTACTGCCGCGCCGATCTACGTGGTCGACCGCACCGACATCGTCCGCATCTTCGTCGACATCCCCGAGCAAGACGCCAACTACGTCCACATCGGCTCCAAGGCTGCCGTGCTCGTCAGGGCGTACCGCGACCAGCCGATCCCCGGCACCGTCACGCGCACCTCCTGGGCGCTGAACGTCAAGAGCCGCACGCTCCGCGCCGAGATCGACCTGCGCAATCCCGACAGCCAGATCCTGCCGGGGATGTATGGCTACGCCAAGGTGATCATCGAGCGGCCCGGCGTGTGGGCGCTGCCGGTGTCGGCGCTCATGCACATCGAGAAGACCATCTTGCACATCGGCGAGAAGACGTTCTGCTGGACGTACGAGAACGGCCACGCGAAACGGATCGAGGTGGAGACGGGGCTCAGCGACGGCGAGTGGATCGAGGTCACCAATCGCCAGACCCCGGCGGTTGCCGGCGGCGCGGACAACTGGACGCCGATCGACGGGACGGAGCAGGTGATCTTGGGCGACCTGTCGATCCTCGCCGATGGCAGTCCCGTGAAGGTCGCTCCGGCGACGGCGACGAACGAGGCGAAAGTCGCGCATGCCAGCCCACCCTCGGGCCCTTTGAGACCCTAGGAAACGTGGACCAGTTCCGAGACTTCAAGGTGCTTGTCCCAGTCTCTTGGGAATTCTTAGTTCTTCGGGGCGATCCGCTGCAGGAGGGGCACCGCCAAGCTGAGCAACTGCTGGAGCCGGTCAACCTGTTCGCCGAACCGATCGATTCGTTGGTTGAGGTTCATGATCTGCCGCTTCAGCTCGTCGGCCTCCTTGGCTGAGCTGGATCCGGGGATCGCGGACGAGGTCGACGCCCGGTTGCTCGACGCATTGGCCGAGTCCGTGTTCGGTCCCCCGTCCGACTTGGTTTTCGAGCTCGATTCCTGGTTCGATCCCGCTTCGGTCTTGGACTGGGACGAGGAGGGCTCGCCAGGCTTGGACCCGAAGAAGTACGAATAGCCCATCGCGCCGAGCACGCCGCAGATCAAGGCGACCGTGGCCGTGATCAGGAGGTTCGTAATCATCGAGGGCTGGCGCGGCCGTGGCTGCGCCTGGTCCCGCTGATCGCCGCGGTCATCTTTGTCCTCGAGATGCTCGTTATCTCGCGGTGAAGACTCGTCGTTCGTCACGATAGGAAATCCTCAAGCCAGGGGAAGCGCCTCGTGGCGACGGCTCCAGCCACGGGAGCCACGGGTGTTCTCAACTCGTCTCAGGGACATTGTTATTATAGCGTATCGCGTGCTCAATAGCGAATCGCGAGGCCCATGGACCCGCCGAATGGCTCAGTGTCCCGCGGCGCTCGGGATTGGCCCCGGAGCAATTGGCCGGATTGTGCCGATCTTTCCCAGAGTCATTGAGAGAAAAGGGAAGACTCCCTGCGCTCTCATCTGACGGGGGGCCGGCATGAGAGGAGGCTGGCGCTTTAGCGGGTTGCCGGGGGCGGCCCATTGCCTACCCGGGGCAGGTAGGCAGGCCGCGCCGTGTCCACCGGCTCGATGTTGCCGGGGGGCTGGCGGTAGGCGATTTCGCCAGCGGGGTAGCCCAGCGCGTGGAACATCTGGAACTGCGCCCGGTTGTATTCGGCGACCGTGGTGAAGTACTCGTCGAGGGCCGTCTTCAAACGCTGGAGTGCGTAGACCACTTCCTGCGGCCGGAAGACCTCGACCAGGACGTCGCCAAAACCGATGAGGGACGAGCGCAAGGCGCGATCGGCCTGGCCGACCCGGGCCGTCGCCGACTGGAGACGAGCCTGGGCCTCGGTCACTTCCGCCGCCATCCGGTCCTGGGTCCCGCGGAGCTCGATGAGGGTCCGCGACTCGTCACCGCGCTGCTGCTTGATCCGCGCCAGGTTACCAATCCCAAAGGCGTCGAGCTGCCAGACGAGCTGACAGCTCACGTCGACCCGGCCGGTCCACTGGTTCAGGCTGCTGTTGGGGCCCAGGCCGAAGACCCCTCCTTGGATTAACATGCCGCCGGGGGTCTGGAAGCCGCCGATCAAGACGAGGGGGAGGAGTGGCCGCATCTTCTCCCGGCGGATCCGCGCTTCCGCCGCCTGGACGAGCGCCTGGTACGAGGCGAGCTCGGGGCGGTTGGTCAGGGCGATCTTCTGCAGGTCGTGGAGCGGCAGGGCGGGATCGATCATGGTGATCTGAAGGTGGTCGTGCTCGAGCGGGACGACCACTGCGCGGGGGTCAAGCCGGAGAACCTGGGTCAGGTTGGCGCTGTGCACACGCCACATCTCGCGCGCCGAGGTGGCTTGTTGCTCGAGGCCGGCGACCATGTTCCTGGCCCGATCGACCTCGACCCTGGGGACCAGATCCCTGCTCAGGCGCGAGATCCGATCGACCAGATCGTGCCCCCGCCCGACACAGTACAGGGCACCGGTATACATCCCGCGGTACTGGTGCACGCTGAAGTAGGCCTCGGCTGTCATGAGCAGCGAGTCGTTCTTGGCGGCTTGGATGTCCGCTTGCCGGGAATTCAGAACCTGCCGTGCGACCAGCGGCTCGAAGTAGGCATCGGTCAGGTTCAACAGCTGAAATAAACCTGGATTGGACACCGCTAAGCCGCCACCAGCCTGGAAGTAGTTCACGCTCGGCGCGGTCATGATGCCCTTGTTAAAATCCGGGCCGCCGCCGTCGTGCCGGATATAATCGACGCCAAACATCAATGTAGGGACCCAGAGGACCTTGGCCCGCGTGAGTTGTGCTTCCGCCACCCAGACACTGGCCTGCGCGGCGGCTACGATCAACGGCCGTGCGTCGGAGAGTCGCAAGGCGGTGGCGAGGTTGATCGGGAAGCGCAAGTCGGTGGGCTCCAGCGGCGCGGGCTTGAGCCTCAAGGAGGGGTCGCCCGAGGGTGGCGCGAGGGCCGAAGCCGCCGCCGACATCGGCGCGGTCGATGGGCTCGGTTGTCCGAATTGGCGCGGCGGTGGTATGGTGGCCCGGGGCGCCGTCGGCGAGGTCGATTGGCTCGGCAGTTGAAAGGCAGAGGCGAGATTGTTCGAAAAGCGAAGATCCTTCGGCCCAAGGGGCGCGCCTGCGAGCATCTCTTGCAGCGACGGAACGACAAGGGGCGGTAAGCGCAGTTCGGTCGGCTTGAGCGGCGCGGGCTTCCGCTTCACCGCCTGGTCGTCGCGCGCCGGCGGGGGGGGGGCCGGGCGTGACGCCGCCGGCGGCAGGGCCGGGGGCTGGGCACGGCAGGGGAAGGACTCGCCCCAAGAGAGCAGCACGGTCGCGAACATGATCGTGACTCTGCCGATTCGATCCATCGGGCGCGGCTCCTACCCCGTCCCTCCTGATCGGAACGCAAAGCGCGGCCGCTCAGGCCTGAGAGGACGTCGTAGGCTTTATCGGCTTATTCCGGTGCGGATGTTGATGACGAATGCAGCGATTTTGAGCCCCCCATTCTGACCCGCCTGCCGGGCCAAAGCTTGGAGTGGCGGCCAAGGGGGGGCCGTCTCCCGATTTGGAGTTCTCGCCTTGGACTTGGATCGGACCGTCGCAATCAAGCGGCTCACGTGGAGGTCGACCACAGCGGTTTTCGCTCGGGTTCCTCACGTGAGCGCAACCGAGCCGTGAACCGCATTAAAAATGCCCGGCGAAATCCATCCGGCGGGTTCTCGCGTCGGTGATCTCGTTGATTGATGTGTTGGGCAGACCATATCTCGCGCCCTGGCCCACCTCGTTGCCCTGGCCATAGGCAACGATCCAATTGAGAGTGCGGGCGAACGTGGCAGGATCGTACTTCAGCCGAAGAAAGATCCCCGCTGGTCCCGGTACGAGAGTCGATGACCTGCCGCCGAGGTCGAGCTGGAAACCCCCGGCGACGAAGGACACCGGATAATACTTCTTGGTCAGAACGTAGAGGACGATCACCTGCCCCGGCTTCCACTGCTCATTACCCGTAAGAATGGGAAAGCCGCCGAAGGATCGGGGTTGATTCGTCATTCTTACGGTAAAATCGTTGCTGGCAGTGAAGGTTTGCGACGTCCCGTTCTTCACGGTGACATCGTTGACGTTGTAAACCTGGCCGGGCACCGGTTGGCCTGACTGGACCAGGACTTGCTGGAACGGAGGAACCAGCTTGTAGGGGGTCTGCCACGGCGTGTTGGTGACGCGGAACGCAAGGTACCCAAAGGCTCCCGCCGGTTCAGGCTGGCGGCGAAGGTCCTTTGCCTGTGGGCCGGCGTGCGTCGTCAACGAACCGGCACTGAGCAGTTGTTTTTCTTCAAATTGCTCGAGACCGGGACGGAATCTCATGGTCGAGCGTTGGCGCATGGACGAAGACTCCTCCCGGTCCTGGAAAGGACGAACCCTAGCATTGCTATACGTCGGCAATTCGGCCGGGCTTGATCAATACTTCCGAGCCGAAAGGTCCATCCTTTCTAGCCGGGGCCGGAATGAGAAAGCGGGGAGGGCTCGGAAGAACTCGCCCCGGTCGATGAGCCGGTTCCCGCGGCCTCGGCCGCGTAAGGGGCGAAGAGCGACTCGGGATAGGGTAGAGCCCCGGTAAAGGGGCCGTAGTCGCTGACATGGCTGAGGTCGTTGTTTTCGCCCACTGTGGCCACCGGTCGATCGACGACAAGCGGGCCGACGCCTTCAAAGTAGTTGGAATGGCCATCGTGGGAATAGCCGGGGCCGCCGTAATAGGCAAGACGTGAAATCTTTCCAAACCGATGGAGAATCGGCTCTCCGTGAGGATAACCGCGGCCACCGTAATAGGGATAGCCGCCGTGGCTGCCAACGCCCAGCCCATAGCCGCCGTAGCCGTAACCCAGATGATACGAAAGACCAAAGCCGAGAAAGCCCGGGTAGGGGCCATCGCCGCCGTGGCCCATTTCATAGGGGCCATGGCCGCCGCCCTGGGCCATGCCCGATGAGCCAGAGCAAACCCAGATCCCTACTGCCAGGGCAAGCACCCGCAAGGGGAGTCTGCCGCAACTTGGCATCACTGGAATCGTCGATGACGTGAGGTGCATGGGTTTGGACCGCGCAAGAGACTCGGCGTGTTTCCTGCTCAAGTTCCACCCGGTCCCCGGGTCAGGGCGCATGACAGCCCCCCTGATTCTATATCACATAGATTCGATGCCAGGCGGGTCATCGGGAAAAATCGGGGCAAAGTGCGTGGCGCTCCTCTGGCCCGTCACCTCGCGGAGTGTAACTTAATCCTGATCTTGCTCGTCGGTGCATCGCCATGAATCTTGAACGAGGCGGAAGAGGATCAGGATCAGGATTAGGAGCCGTTTAGCGGGTTGCCGGGGGCGGCCCATTGCCGACCGGCGGCAGGTAGGAGGGCCGCGCCGTGTCCACCGGCTGGATGTCGCCGGGGGGATGGATGCTTGCGATTTCGCGGGCGGGGTAGCCCAGCGCGTGGAACACCTCGAACTGCGCCCGGTTGTATTCGGCGACCGTGGTGAAGTACTCGTCGAGGGCCGTCTTCAAACGCTGGAGTGCGTAGACCACTTCCTGCGGCCGGAAGACCTCGACCAGGACGTCGCCAAAAC
>JBEKTN010000240.1:0-13216 GCA_049516015.1 Isosphaeraceae bacterium
TGCCTACAATCTCCATCGGGAAGCTCCTTCTTCCAGCACGAGACCCATTGTAACACGTGATGGAATAACGGCTTCCCGTTTTTCATGCTAGACCAACTTCCTTTAAGTTGAGCGTATGGGTGGCCCGTTTGCAGGACCACCTGCTCAAACTGCTCAGCGAAGGCGTCAAGGTCGTGATCGAGTGAGCGAAGCGGACGGGGACATGGTTGCGAATTGCAGGTGGTCTTCTGCGCGGGGTTGCGATGCCGATTCCGGACCTGAACGAAGACGGATTGCTTCCCGAGGGGATTCACGAGGCCTCGCTGGAGGAGGTCCGGGAGCGGTTCGGCCGCTTCCAGAGGACGGATCGACGGCCGGACCTTTTCTCCAAGCTCTCCCTCTTCCTGGCGGAGGTGCGAGCCTCCGGACTCGTCGAGGCCGTCATCGTGGACGGGAGCTTCGTGACGGCGAAGGACGAGCCATCCGATATCGACTTGATCCTGATCTTGGTGGCTGACCATGACTATGACACAGATCCAAAGCCGTTCGAGTATAATGTCTTATCGAAGCGCAGGGTTCGCCGTCGGTTTCGCTTTGATGTGATCAGCGCTCGGGAAGGTTCCGATGAGTACGAGCGATCTGTGAACTTTTTCCAGGGTGTCAAGGGCCGCTCCGGTTTCCGGAAAGGCGTTCTGAAGGTGCTCCCATGATTACGAACGATGAGGAACTGAATCAGGCTTTGGAGGCACTGGGCCTGATGTATCGAGCGATGGCATCCCTGCGTAAGGACATGCTGGCGAGGAACCGCAAGTGGTTCAACTTGATGGCCGAAGGGCCGGTTGACGAGATCCGGAAGATACAAGCCGAGATCGACGCCTATACTGGGATGGATCAAGTGGTGATCGACGACGAGGACGCTCGGGAATCCGCTGAGGCCAAGACCCGGGCCGAGGTGGGCTCGATCGGCTCCTGATCGTGCCCGGACGGTCACGACCTACGACGGAGACGCTCACCATGGACCAGGCGATCCGCAACAAGCTCCGCTCGGTCGTGACCCAGTGCCGCAGGCTGCTTGAGGAGTCCATCGCCCAGCAGTTGCAGGGCCAATACGACATCTATGCCACCGGAAAGAAGGACGAGGTGCGAGCCGACAAAGACGTGCTGCTGGGACATCTCAGCGAGGAGGAGCGGCAGGCCCGCCAGGACATCCTCGCCCACTTCGAGCACATCAAGGTCCGGGGCTACAAGCCGAAAGAGGCCCTGGAACAACTGATCCGGGAGATCGCCTTCACGCACCTGAACCGGTTCTGCGCCTACAAGATGATGGAGGTGCGGGACGTTTATGTGGGCGGGCAGAAGTTTCGAGAGGCAGTCAGCAGGGGGCTCAAGTCGCAGGGATTTCTCTTCTATCTCGCCGAGAACCCAGAAGAGGAGAAGCGCTTCAGCGCTGGGCAAAAGGAGGAGTCGTACTGCAACTTCCTCAACTGGCTAGGTGGCACGCTCTCGCAGGAGATCGGCATACTGTTCAGCCCAACCGACCCGGCGAACCGCGTGTACCCACCCCAGCGGGTGCTGGAAGACGTCCTCGAACTGCTCAACAGCGAGGAACTGAAGGGGATCTGGACCGAGGACGAGACGATCGGCTGGGTCTACCAGTACTTCACGCCCAAGGAACTGCGGGACCAGGCCCGCAAGGAGAGCCAGGCGCCCCGCAACTCGTATGAACTGGCCTTTCGCAACCAGTTCTTCACGCCCCGGTACGTGGTCGAGTTCCTGACCGACAACACACTGGGGCGGATCTGGTACGAGATGCGGAAGGGGGACACGCGGCTCAAGGACGAATGCCGCTACATGGTGCGCAGACCCGACGAGGTGTTCCTCGCGGATCTCACGGACAAAGCGAAGAGCGAGGGCGGTCTAACTCCAGACATCGCCTTTCTGCTCGGTAAGGCGCACGACTTGCCTCCGTTCGAGCTTCCGAAGGCTACGCTCCACCGGCCCGAAGAAAAACCAGGGACCTTGCAGATGGGCTGGTTCGAATACGACGAGGCGGAAAGGCGCCTCTCAGTTTTCGCTCGAGCCGTACGGTTCTTTGACTGGATGAGTGATCCCCGAATGCCTAAGTTACAGCAGAGGCTTGAGGAGTGGAACACCGGCCAACCCGAAGAGCCTGTCGAGGGCAAGACGCAGGACCTCTGGGACCTGCTCCTTGCCTACCACCGGGCTGAACGCTTCTGCGATGGGGCGATTTACGAATCGCTGACCGGCCTGACCAAGATCGCAAACGAGATACGCCGTCGCCTCCTGGTGCCCAAGAAGGAAGACGCAACTCAGGAGGAATTACTGCGTGCCCCTGCACTGATTCCTCACCGGCCGAAGAAAGACCCCCGAGAGATCAAGATCCTCGATCCGGCCTGCGGCAGCGGCCACTTCCTGCTCTACTGTTTCGGTTTGCTGGTGGTCATTTACGAAGAAGCCTACGACGACATCGATCTGGGGACGGCTCTGCGGGCCGATTATCCGACGAAGGAAGACCTGCATCGGGCTCTGCCCGGACTCATCCTGCGGCACAACCTGCACGGCATCGACATCGACCTCCGAGCGGTCCAGATTGCCGGTCTTGCCCTATGGTTGCGGTGCCAGCGGGCGTACCAGGAGATGGGGCTGAAGAAAGACCGACCGCCAATCACCAAGTCGAACATCGTATGCGCCGAGCCGATGCCGGGAGAGAAGGAACTCCTCGACGAGTTCCTGAAAACCCTTCGGGACGATCACCTCGAAGCCTTGATCCGGCAAGTCATGCAGGTGCCCGAGGGGACCAGGGTCCGGGCGACCAAGGCGATGGCCGAAAGCCTCTCCGATCTGGTCCGCACGGTCTGGGAGAAGATGCGACTGGCCGGTGAGGCTGGTTCGCTCCTCAAGATCGAGGAAGAGTTGCAGGACGCCATTCGGAAGGGGCAGGACGAGTGGGAAGAGCGGCTGCCCCTTTTTCGCTTGACCGAGTATGGGTTGTCGGAAGCGCCCAAAGAGCGGCTCGTCCGCTTTGTGCCAGGGGATGTCGAAGCGGAACCGACGACCTTCTGGGACAAGGCTGAGGGGTTGGTGCGACAGGCACTCGATGAGTTCGTCGAGTATGCCTCCAACGAGGGACGCTTCCAGAAACAGTTGTTCGCTGAAGATGCTCAACAGGGACTTGGGTTTGTCGATACGTGCAAGCAGAGTTACGACGTTGTTCTTATGAATCCGCAGTTTGGTGAGGGGAGCAAGCTCTCGAAGGGATACATCGAGAAAGCCTATCAGATAAGCAAGAACGATGTGCTCGCATGCTTCGTCGAACGGGGGACAGGCAAACTCCACAAACGTGGTGTCCTCGGAGCGATCACTTCGAGAACTGGATTCTTCCTGACGTCATTCCAGAAATGGCGTGAGGAGATCCTCTTGGAACGAGCCAGGCCGACCGTTTTCGCTGACCTCGGCTACGGTGTCCTGGATGCCGCCATGGTCGAGACCGCCGCCTACTGCCTGGAGACGGTCACATGAAATACCGCATGTACGTGGACGAAGTAGGCAATTCCGATCTGGGTGCTTCCCTGGACCCGAATCATCGATACCTCAGCTTGACTGGGGTCGTGCTTGAGCTTGGTTACGTTGATTCAGTCGTCTTCCCGAGCTTGGAGGGTCTCAAACGCACCTACTTCGGCTCTCATCCAGATGATCCGGTGATCCTTCATAGAAAAGAGCTTGTAAATAAGAAGACGCCATTCACCGCCCTTCAAGATACCGGCGTGGAGCAGAAGTTCAACGACGATCTCTTGGCCATGCTTCGCAACATCGAGTACACGGTCTTTACCGTAGTGATTGACAAACTTGAGCATCAGCAAAAGTATCAGGTTTGGCGTTTCGACCCTTACCACTATTGCTTGCTCATCATCCTCGAGCGCTTCGTCCTCTGGATGAGACGGCGGAGCGTAGTGGGCGATGTGATGGCCGAGTCTCGTGGCGGGAAGGAAGACCGTCGCTTGAAGAACTCCTTCGAGCGAGTGTACGACCAAGGATCGAGTTTCCTCCCGAGACAGGAATTCGTAAGGCACCTCACAAGCCGTCAACTCAAGGTCAAGGCAAAGAGCAACAACATCGCCGGACTCCAACTGGCTGACCTGATTGCCCACCCGAGTTACCGAGCAACCCTCGCCAGGAAGTTGGGCCAACCGCTCGCAAGCAACTTTGGGGGGATGATCGCCTCGATCCTGGAGCAATCGAAGTATGACCGAGACGCTCAAGGCCAGATCGATGGTTGGGGCCGAAAAATGCTTCCATGAGACAAAACAGCCCCGGCGGGGAGACCGTCGGGGCTGCGAAGGCGTGAACCTTCCACCTCCAGAAGACTGGATTAAATTGATTCTAACGCTGGCTGAGCGACAAGTCAAATGACCACACCGGCAATCTTCTTACGTCTTTTGCAGCATGGGGACAAGGAGACGGCTCTACGTAGCATGATATGCGCTATGCTCGACGGGACTGTCTGTGACCAGTCTGGTTATCTCGTAGACCCTGCGTCTTTCCGGGGCGTGCCAGGGTCTCCGTTCGCCTACTGGGTCAGCGACCGAATCCGTCGATTGTTCCGAGATCTGCCTATGTTCGACAACGAAGGCGAAGGGAGAGCGACTCGGTGTGGGCTCGGAACAACGGACAATTTTCGGTTCTTGCGACTCAACTGGGAAGTGCCAGCAGCGGCGAGAGGTTCTGATTGGTTGCCTTATTACGACGGTGGTATCTACAGCCCGGTTTATGACTTGTTCCCACTTGTCGTTTGGTGGCAGGACAATGGCAGGGAGATCAAAGAGTTCGTTGCAAACAAATTCGGCAGTGCTAGTCGAAACGTCCGAGGGGAAGATCGCTACATGAAGCCGGGGTTCATCTTCCCCAGGCGAACGAGGGGCTTGTGTCCAAAGATAATGGCGTCGGGGGGGATATTTAGTAACGCTGGACAGGCGGGCTTCGTCCCGATGGGAGACCTGCTCACTGCCATCGGAATCCTGACCTCCGAGATATCCACATTGCTGATCTCACTCTCGCAGGGACGAACCGGTGACGCTGCTCAATTCGAGGTCGGACTGATCAAGCGATTGCCATGGATCGAGACACTGGATCAGGGCTTGGCGAGCATTTTGTCGTCCCTGACCCGAGCGATCTGTGATGCGAAGCGTCGCTCTTGTCAAGGAAATGAACTGGCGCCTGACTTCATCGCACCCCTTGCTTTGCTGACTCAAGGGCAGAGCCTTCGGCAACGAGTTGGAGAAGCAAGATCAATCCTGGGCGGATCGACGCAACAAGTTTCCGACTTGCTCGCTGAGATCAACATGCTCGTGCTGGAAGCTTACAAGATTGCTCCCGAGGATAGGCTTGCTCTCGCTTCTTATGCAGATCAGCCCATCGATTCCGACGCTGAGAGCGACTCAGATGACGAACTGGACGAGATCAACAGACCCGTAGAATCAATACCATGTATTCGGGATCTCCTCTCTTACGCCATAGGAACCATCTTTGGCCGATGGGATATTCGCCTTGGCACCGGCGAAAAAAAGCCGAACGAACTACTTGACCCTTTCGATCCGCTGCCTGTTTGCTCTCCGGGGATGATGCAAGGAGACGATGGCCTGCCGCCCATGAGATCACCTGAATGCTATCCCCTCCGCATCGACTGGGACGGCATCCTCGTCGATGACCCCGACCACCCTGACGACATCATCCGCCGAGTCCGTGATGTCCTGGAAGTGATCTGGAAAGACCGGGCCGACGCCATCGAGAAGGAAGCATGCGAGATCCTCGGCGTGACCGACTTGCGGGACTACTTCCGCAAACCGGGGGCGGGCGGGTTCTGGGACGACCACGTGAAGCGGTACTCCAAGAGCCGTCGCAAGGCCCCGATCTACTGGCTGCTCCAGTCGTCGAAGAAGAACTACGCCCTCTGGATCTACTACCACCGGCTCGACAAGGACATCCTCTTCAAAGCCCTGCTCAATTACGTCGAGCCCAAGATCCGCAGGGAGGATACCCGCCTCGACGAGCTGCGGTCCCAGAAGACTGGCCTGGGAGCCGCCGCCAAGGGGGCCAAGAAGATCGACAAGGACATCGACCGCCAGGACGCCTTCCTTTCCGAACTCAGGGACTTCGAGGACAAGCTCCGCCGGGCGGCGGACCTTCATCTCGAACCCGACCTCAACGATGGTGTGGTCCTGAACATCGCCCCGCTCCGGGAACTCGTCCCCTGGAAGGAGGCAAAGTCCTACTGGGACGACCTGATGGACGGCAAGTACGAGTGGTCGTCCATCGGCAAGCAACTGCGGGCGAAGGGACTGATAAAATGATGTGGGGACCGAACGACTCCGTTTTCAGGAGGGTAACGACAATGAAGACGATCGATCTAGAGCAGGTGGATAACCGGATCGCTGAGTTCCTGCAAGGGCAGCGACATGAAGAACCCATTCTTCTGACTAAGGGTTTGGATGCCGTTGGCCTGCTGCTCAAGTTGCCGGAAGGCATGAAGGGTTCAGAAGTTGATGGGGTTTCCTGGTTTGAGGGGCCAGCAGGTCTCACTCATGTCATTATTCAGGCCAAGTACTCGTCAGAGTATGGGGCGGAGAGCAAACCGGCGCACCCAGTGTTCGGGAGCTGTCAGGGAATGTTGACCATCGTGTCCGAGGACGACGAACACCTAAAGGATTTTGAAGAGTATATGCAATGAACTTGTTACTCGATACGCATGCATGGCTGTGGTTTGTCCTGGGCGATCCTCAGCTTAGCGTTTCCGCTCGGAACCACATACTAGCCCCAGCGAATATCAAGTTTCTCAGCCCCGCTTCGTACTGGGAAATCTCCATAAAGATTAGTGTGGGCAAGTACACGCTCAACGCTAACTACCGGCAATTCATGCGGCAAGCCATCAGCGGCAATGGTTTTCGGTTCCTGCACATTTCCCCGCTCCACACAGAGCAGGTGAGCACTTTGCCGTTTCATCACCGTGATCCGTTTGATCGATTGTTGATCGCTCAGGCGATCGTCGAGGGTATGGCCATTGTGAGCAATGACGGCAATTTCGCTCCTTACAGCGTTCTTGTGATTTGGTGAATGTGATGGATTTAGGCGTTGTTACCACATATCTATTTCAGTTGATCGCCAAACAAGTCGAGGACCACCGACTCGTCGTGTGGTTCGACCCGGAACGGGTTTACTCACTTGCCGCCGAAAGCCTTGAAATACCGGATACGAAAGTCGCCCGTTACACGGACAGTTTCTTCCTGTTGAGGAAAGAAATCGACCTCCTCCTCAACGACCAGCAGCCGCCTCGTCTGGTCGTCTATGTCCCGATGGACGCAACCGAGGCCCATCACGCCCTGGTCGAACTGGAGGCAGCGGGCGTCGTGATCCAGCCGGGGCAGCCGCCGCCGAATCGCAACACCCGCCTCGCTGTGATCGCCCGGAACGCTCTCCGTCCCATAGTCGGCGACGAGACCGGCGCCGAAGTTGAGAAGCAGGTGGAGAATGGCAAACTGTCGCTTGCTGACCTCGACAAGCTTGCGGACAAAGGCGTTGGGATCTCAACCGCCATGCTCGCCCTGATCTTCGGCAGTGCCAATCCCCAAGAAGTAGCCTTGGCGTTTCTGAGCAGCGACAAGCACGATATTGAGGTCGAAAAGAAGACCGCCACAAAGGAACTGCTGGGCTTCCTCCAGAACGCCTATGACATCGAGTTTCCCGTCAAGACGATCCTGCCTGACGCCCGTGGGCGGCTGGCTCGCCGTGTTCTGCTCACGGATCTCATCATGGGTTTGGGTGAGACCTTGCCGTCCTCGCTTGGTTCGGTCGCCCTGGCGACATCTCCCAGCGGTCGGGACTTGTGTCAAACGGTGGCACGGAACTGGCGGCTGCGACGGGATGTGCGGGACAGTTATGTCGCAGCCTCGACAAAGGTCGAGCAGTCACTTGGTCCTTTGTCCTTGGTCCTTTGTCCCTTGTTCGAGTCCAAGGACCAAGGACCATGGACGACGGACTTCCCCGAGACCTTCCTTGCTTGTGAGCGTGCGCTCCTTCGGCACGTTGAGCAAGAACTCCTAACGCAGCCAAAGGCCGACCTTCTCACAGTTGCGGAATCCCGACTCTCCAAATTCTGGGCCGACGTTCTTCCTAGTATACAGGCTCGCTGGGCACTCATCGCCGCTGCCGCAGAGGTCCTGTTGGAAGCGGATCGAGTCGCCGAGAGCTTGAAGAAGCCCCCTGCGACCATTCCCTTGTTGATCGAGGCGTATGCGGAGGGGGAGAACCCGTGGTGCCTGCTCGACACGCACCATCGCCACATGGAGACCCGCTGGTTTAGCTTCGAGCCTGTCGCCGGTGATGACGAGCGAAGCCTCGACAAGCTGATCGTTAAAGCCCGACAACGCTATACCGAGGTGGGATCGCAACTGGCCAAGCACTTCGTCACCCAATTTGGCGAGGCGATCCACCCAATCAAAGGAGTACTCCGTCAGCGAGATACGTTCGACAAGCAGGTGAAGGCGAAGCTGGCCGAGAACAAGGTCGCCTATGTCTGGGTGGACGCCCTTCGCTACGAGATGGCCCGAGAGCTTTGCAGGCTGCTCACCGATGACTTTGACCTGACCATCCATCCGGCCATCGGTGCGATCCCGACCATCACCGAGATCGGCATGGCGGCTCTTCTGCCTTTGGCAAATCATGCAGCAAAGGTCGTGGCGGTGGGAGGGGGCAAGCTCGGGCTGGAGATCGACGGCATGATCCTCAAGGACCGGAAAGACCGGATCGCCTTCCTCAAGGCTCATGCTGGCGTGCCTGTTTTCGACACCAAGCTCGAAGAGCTTTTTCCCAAGCCTCAGAAGAAGGTCAAAGAGGGTATCCAGTCTGCCGGATTGGTTCTCGTCACGTCCCAGGAGATCGACGAGCTTTGCGAGGCCGACAACATCGCTCAGGCTCGGTTCCAGATGGACGGAGTGCTGGGGCATCTACGTCGGGGTGTTCGTGTGCTGAGCGATCTCGGGATCAAGACGATCGTCCTTGCCGCCGATCACGGGCACCTGTTCGCCGACGAGTTGGGAGAAGACATGAAGATCGAGGCCCCCGGAGGACAAACAGAGGATCTCCATCGTAGGGTATGGGTCGGGATCGGGGGAAACTCGGAGCCCTCGTACCTTCGTATGCCTCTGAAATCGCTGGGAGTGGATAGCGATTTGGACCTGGCCACGCCTTGGACCTTCGCCTGCTTCAAGTCCAAGGGTGGGGCGAGGGCTTATTTCCACGGCGGCTTATCGCCCCAAGAGTTGATCGTCCCGATCGTCGTCATGACCCCGAAGTCGCTCGCCCTGAGCAGTCCGTCAACGGGCATCCAGTGGAAGCTCACCCCCGGCTCAGCCAAGCTGACGACTCGGTTCTTCTCAATCCAAGTGAGCGGGAGCCAGACTCAATCGAGCCTGTTCGGGCTGGAGCCTCCCAAAGTCCGGGTCGAGATCCGTGCGAACAAGAAGTGCATCTCCGTCCCGGTGAGTGCCTCCTACGGCTTCGAGGATGCCACCGGCGAGGTCGCTCTAAAGCCCATGCGTACCGATCGCACGAAGGTCGAGCCGAATACCATCACTCTGATGTTAGCCGAGGAACCTGCCCAGAAGACGGTGGGCATCTGGCTCCTCGATGCCACTACCGGCGTGGAACTGGCGAGCCTCGACAAAATCGAGGCGGCCATCTCAATGTGAGGATGAGCGATGTCTGACTTGGATCAGAAATCAACTCAGGTTTTTGCCGGGAAGGTGGTCCGTAAGGATCTGGTCCGCAAGGTCAAGGTCGGTGCAAACGTGCCCGTCTTCGTCCTGGAATACCTCCTCGGCAAATACTGTGCAACCGACGACCAGGCGGCAATCGATGCCGGGCTGCGGGTGGTCAACAACACGCTCACCTCGAACTTCGTCCGTCCCGATGAAGCCAACAAAGTCCAGTCGATCGTCAAGGATAAGGGCAAGCACACGCTCATTGACAAGATCAAGGTTCGATACCTGTCGGACGACGACAAGCACTGGGCGGAACTGGTCAACTTCGGGCATAAGTATGTCCATATTCCCGAGCATTACCTCCGGGACTTCGATCGCCTGCTGATGGGTGGCATCTGGGCACAGATCGACATCCGGCACCAATACGACGAGGAAGCCACGGGCAAGAGGAGTCCTTTCTGGATCGATGAACTCAAGCCGATCCAGCTTGCGACCTTCGACCTGGACGAGTACCGGGAATGCCGCCGCCAGTTCTCCTCGGACGAGTGGATTGACCTGCTGATCCGCAGCGTCGGTCTGGAGCCCACCCACTTCGAGCGGCGGCTGAAGCTGTTGTTCCTGATGCGGCTGCTGCCCCTCTGCGAAACAAACTACAACCTCGTCGAACTCGGACCCAGGGGGACGGGCAAGAGCTACGCCTACCAGGAACTCTCGCCCTACGTCATCCTGCTGACCGGCCCGACGACGGTCGCCAACCTGTTCTACAACATGGCAACCGGCAAGATCGGGCTTGTCGGCATCTGGGATGCCATTGCCTTCGATGAGGTCGCCGACCTCCAGAAGATGCCCAAGGAAGTCGTGACGACGCTGAAGACCTACTGCGAGTCGGGGATGTTTGCCCGAGGCAAAGACGCCCTGTCTGGACAGGCGTCTCTCGCCCTGTTCGGGAACACCAACCAGCCTGTCGAGGTGATGGTCAGGTCGTCGCACCTTTTCGTGCCCATGCCGGACGTGATCCGGGAGGACATGGCATTCCTCGACCGTATCCACTACTACATCCCCGGCTGGGAAATCCCCAAGATGCGGGTCGAGTTCTTCACGGACCATTACGGGTTCGTGGTGGACTACCTGGCTGAAGCATTACGGGAACTTCGTAAGCACAACTTCACAGAGGTCATCGACCGGCATTACTCGCTGGGTTCGCACCTCAACGCCCGTGACGTGAAAGCTGTCCGCAAGACGGTCTCGGGGCTGGTCAAGCTGATCTACGCACACGGCGAACTGTCAGGTCAGGAGTTGGCTGAGTTGGTCGAGATGGCTTTGGAAGGCCGAAGGCGGGTCAAAGAGCAACTCAAGAAGATGGGGTCGTTCGAGTACCACCAGACCTCCTTCAGCTACATCGACAACGAGACCCGAGAAGAGCGGTTCGTCGGCGTCCCCGAGCAGGGTGGCAAGGAGATGATCTCGACCGACCCCTTGGCTCCGGGGTCGGTTTATGCTTCTTCGGTGGATGACCAGGGCAAGGTTGGGCTCTATCGCCTGGAGATCGGTTGCTCGCCGGGCACTGGCAAACTCAAGATCGCTGGGGGTATCGAGGGAACCATGCGGGAGTCGATCAACCGGGCGTTCGCCTACCTCCAGAGCCAGAAAGGGAAGATGGGCATCGCCCAGGCGGTGGACACGACTGACTTCCATATTGAGGCCATCGACCTTCTGGCAAACCGAGTCCCCTGTGAGGCTGGGATCGCCCTGGTCGTCGCCATCTACTCGGCAGTCAAGCGGCAATCTGTACAGCCAGGGCTGATGATCCTGGGAGACCTGAGCATCCAGGGGAACATCAAGGCGGTGAAATCCTTGTCCGAGCCTCTCCAGGTCGGAATGGATAACGGCGCACGCCGGGCGCTGATCCCCCTGGAGAACAAGCGGAGCTTCCTCGAAGTCTCCGGTGACGTGATAGAGCGGGTTGATCCGATCTTCTACGCCGATCCGATGACGGCGGCGATGAAGGGACTGGGGATAACGTGACTCAAGACAGTTGATAGGTTATCCTTGTCTCTAGGACGTAAATCGGCGGCCACGTCGCACGAGAAGCATGAAACTTGAGTCAGTCGCAATTGTCGCCAGACTCACCGAAAGGTAGCATTAGATACTGACACGCATTGGAGTGAGGCTTAAGCCGATGACGGATCGAGGACCAAACGCCGCTGACTATGAAGAGATCTTCTCAATTTCTACAAGTGATGAGATAATACTTTTTGCATCCCGGAGTAAAGTATTCAGGTGCAGGTGTCTATTGCGTCACATGACTGATGAAGAGCGTCAGCGGTACGGCTGTCCTGGGATAGTCGAGGGTGTCGGCGAGATGATGGGGGAATGTCAAGAGGATGCGAAAAGGACTGCTCCAATACAGTGCAGAGCACACTATGGGCACTGCAAAAGGACTTATGAACGGAGATAAGTAAGATGCCTAAAGAAAGGCTGCCATACAATTACAAGGGACTTGCCTTTGCCTCGGCCACCGAGGGGTTCCACCGTCTGCTGGCCTCGCTACTGGAAAAGGGGTTAGAGCCCGACTTAAGAAACGCACTCGGTCAGACTCCTCTCATGGTTGCCAGCCTCAATGGCCAACTAGAGTGTGTCAAGCTCTTGATCACAAAAGGGGCCAACCCAAATAGCCAAGATAACGAGCTAACGACACCACTGATGTACGCATGTCACACCTACGAAAGTCTCGAAGTTGCAAGGATACTCGTTCGGATGGGAGCACAAGTTGATGTGCAGGACAAGTTCGGCAGGACAGCCTTGATGGTGGCATCTAGCAATGGGCTCTTAGACAGCGTTAACATCTTGTTATCCAACTCAGCCGATCCAAACATTGCCAGCGCAAATCAGGAGACGGCATTAACATTTGCAATTGTATGGAATCATCCTTTGGTTGTCAAGTCGCTCGTAGAATCGGGTGCGAATCTTGGCTGGAAGGATAGCAAAGGGTGGACTCCGCTCAAGTACTCTATCTATCAAGGCAACGATTCGATCTGCGAGTATTTATCAAGCAGAGGTGCGAGAGCCTCATAGGTCATCTTTGGGGCGGAAAAGGGGACGAGGGCGGAAAAGGGGGCGGGAGTCTTTGTCAGACGGCCAAAGGCGACGGCCACCAAATCTGGAGAACACAGAGAGTACAAGTAAACGTGGCAAGCCTACGATTGTTTCTTCGGTCTTCCACGGGGCCGAATCGTCCATTCCAGCCCCAATCGCTCGGCCGTGTCCGTGACCCAGTTAGGATCGCCGAAGTGCCGACCGCGATTGACGCAGCAACGCAACGCCGCCACTTCGGCTTCCGTCTGCGGTTGGTTGACAAGTTGCAGCCAATCGGTGGGGCGAGGCAAAGGCCACGTCGAGAGGATGGGAAACGCCGGGTCTTCGCGCTCCACACGGCGCAAACTCGACCAACGCCACGATTCCGC
>JBEKTN010000241.1:0-13175 GCA_049516015.1 Isosphaeraceae bacterium
CAGAGAAACTGGTGCATCGGAACATGAAGTGCAGGTCGCACTGAACGAGCTACAGGATCAAATCGAGACTAGCTATGGTCCTGTAGCAGGATTGAAAAAGGCTCGAATGTACAGGCTTAAGAACTGCTCACAATCATCCTCCCCCCATCTTCAACTGGATCAACGCTGCAATTCCCCCTGGACGAAACTCCCACTCGTCCGACCCGCCTGCCTCAACTGATTCGCCTTGGTCTTCAAATCCTGCCGCCGTCGTTTCGCCTGCTGGAACGCCTGCTGATAACGACTCATCGGCTTCTGCTGCACAGCTTGAGTCCCACCCACCTGCCCAGCAGGAACGAGGCTTGGCGGGGTCAGACCGAGGTTCCTTCATGCCGGCACTGTACAGGGTCAATCCGCGTTTGAGACTCCCGAGGGGGACACTGCTCTTTTCTGACGTGGTCTACGCAAGATAGGTAGGCCGTCGCCGCTGGTTTTCCTCGACTCGACAACGTCGCTGATCACGGCGGAGAGCGAGAACTGGCCACGCACTTGATCGGGCAGATAAGGTGTCAGGAACAGATAAGGTATCGGGAACCGATTTCAGGCACATTAGACGAAGAAAACCGGTTTCGGTTCCTGACACCTTTCCGACCGACACCTTTCCGACGGCCTTCCAGTACGCACTGCGGTCGTATCGCAGCGCGAGCAGCTAAGTGACTTTTCGTGTGGGTCAGCCTTTCCAGGCTGACTTCAGGCTCGAAAGCCTGACCTACGTGTGTGGAATCGATCAGAGTTTCTGCTTGCGATTGTCCACGAGCGACAGGACGAATGGGCGGTCGGATGAGGGCTGCAGGCTGGTGGCGAAGCTGATCTTGTGGACTGCACCGGAGCCGAGCGAGCCGATCAGGCACTCGGCCAGAACGGCGCGATCGCCAGGAAACGAGAACCGCACCGGCCGGCCGGCGAGCAGGCGGTCGCGCAGCGGTTCCAGAGGAGGAAGGCCAAGCTTCCTGGCACGATCGAGCCAGGCCGCGGGGTCGCGCGCGGGGTGGAAGCCAGGCAGCTCGATGGGCTCGAGCAGCTCGGCAGGGTTGATCTGGTAGAAAAGGTGTCCGAGTGCCAGGGCGTTGTGATAAATGACGAACGGCTGCCCGGAGACGGCCTCGAGGTACTTGGAGTCGATGATCAGGATGTGCGTGTAAAGCTGCCGGCCGCCGCGCCCGCTGTATTCGGGCGGACCCTCACAACTGCGCGACAGGGCGAACCGGCCGCCGGGCAGCGAGAAGAAGTTGACGCTGACCCGGTTGCTCTGGTCTTGAAGCAGCGACCCGTGGGACGGCGACCAGCGCGAGATTGCCTGGGCCTCCTGTCCACTCACTCCCTTGGAGCGCGAGACCAAGTGGTAGCCGCCTCGACCGTGGCGCGGCAGTGAGGTGAAAATCGCTTGCTCTACCCACACCTTCGCGGTTCTCCTCGAGGGAAAGTCAGGAACTCGATCTCTCATGGAGACAATCGATCATCGACCCGGCGGGTTCAGGTCGCGCCCGCCGAAATTGCGGCTCGACCTGTCGAGAAACGCTAGCCAAGCTTGCTGACCATCCAGGCAAACGGCTCGACAATCCCGCGCGGTTCGACCCGCAGTGGGACCAGGCTCTCTTGCCCCGAGTCGTCCACGAGCTTCGCGGACGAGCCGGCCACGCCGGAGCAGTAGAAGGAACACTGTTCGAGCCTTGCTTGACACTGAGCATGAAGACTCGAAACGTTGCCTCGCGCGAACGACTCGGGATCGTTGATCCATTCCTCGAAGAGATCGGCCTTGGTGAAGACAACGGCCACCGGGACCTCCAGCTTGCGCGACTTTTTCCTTCCCGGACGCAGCGCGTCGAGATAGCTGACGAGCTGCATCGCGAAGAGCTCCTGACTCTGGCCGTCCGCCACAACCTCCACGAGGTCGACCAGGACGACCATACCCGCGCACCGGCTGATCAGGGCCCGGATGGTCTTGTTGGTTCCCGGGTTCTCCATCTCGGACATCACCGCCTCGCCAGCCACGTCGGGCGTCACGATGTCGGCCGCGCTCTTGCCCCGAGGGCCCAGGATCTCGCAGTGCAGCCAGTTCCAGCGGTCGGTCTCGACGGGTGTTTTCTCGGGAAAACGCTGCCGCTCGAGCGCCAGGATCAAGTTGCGGTGCAAGGTGAGCGAGTAAGGACTGCGTGATAGCCCCTGAAGTCCTCCGACCCCGCGCGAGAGCAGGTCGAGCAGCATTCCCAGATAGACGGTCTTGCCGACCCCTGTCGGACCAAGGACCACGACGAACCTGGGAGGATGGGGGCGCGACCGGATCGATTCCATCACCTTGAAGGGCAGGAAGCAGCTCCCGCAGGGTTCCCCTTCGTAGGTGTGGCCCCCGCACAGGGGGCAGGCGTAGTCGCTCCGCTGGCGGTTGTATTCCGACAAGAGTGGTGAGCGTGACATGGCGAAGTTCTCAACGCGAAAACGGTGATCATGTTCGGGTCATGGCAGGATCGCGATGGTCAAGGTGCCCTTCAAGGCAGAGGTCGCAGGTGTCCCAGCGTCAGTGCGCAGCGAAAGCCGATATTCTCGCGGCGATCCAGCTCACCCTGGCCGGTGACGAACTGGCAGGTTGCCTCGCTCGGGAAGTAGGTATTGAATGCTCCCCCGATGATCCGGCGCAGGGGTTTCCAGGACTGGAAGTACTCACCGCGCTGGCAAGGGATGGTTTCCAGGGGATCGTCGAGCCACTCCCAGACGTTTCCGGTCATCTGGTAGATTCCGTTGGGCGTGGCTCCCGAGGGGTATTCACGCACCGGGGTGGTCTGGCCCACGCCCGACGCTGAAAGGTTGGTCCGCGCCGGCTCGAACATGTTGCCCCAGGGATAACGGTTGCACATTCCGCCGCTGAGCTGTTCGGGCCAGCCGCCGGCCTTCTGCCATTCCGCGGCGGTGGGCAGTCGCTTGCCCACCCAGCGCGCATAGGCAACAGCCTCGTACCAGCAGACGCCAACGACCGGGTGTTCGGCCTTGCCCGCGGGGAACTTGCCATTCTCCCAGTCTCTGGGACCGGGACGTCCTGAAAGATCGGTCAACCGCGCCACGCTGGGCCAGACCTCGGCAGGCCAGATCTGCAGGTCGTCGTACGCGCCTGAGAGGACGAACTGCTGGAACTGCCGGTTGGTCACTGCGCAGCGATCAAGATAAAAGCCCTCGAGATCGGCGGCGGCAAAGCTGCCGTCGCAGAGCATCAAGGGCACGCTGCCCGCCGGGACCAGTGCCATCTGGGTATTCAACGCCTGCCAGGCGGCGCGAGCGTCCTCGTCGGCGATTTGCCCCATGGCCTGCTTCAGCAGGACGAAGCCGTAACGATCCTGGGAGATCAGTCTCCTGGCCATCCCGAGATCATTGTTTCCAGGGTCGTCCGCGGAGCGCGTGGGTTTGCCGGCGCTTTCGCCGGTGTGCCGGGTGGTGGGGAGTCTTGGCCTGGATTGCTTGCCAGGCGTGAGCCAGGCCAGAAAACGGGCTCCCAACCCGGGCCGGCGCCGCGGCGCCGCGAGGGAGATGCTCGCAGGGCGGTCAGGGTGGAAGGCGTCCTGCTCGTTGCGGTGTTCCTGGTGAAGTGAAAGATCCGCGGGCATGGTGTGGCACCTTTTCAGTGCGTGGAACAGCGGGCGTCCGTCGTGCGGCGGACGTCGCTACAGAGCGTTTGAAACTGACGGAGAATGGATTCCGCAACGGGGTTGGCGGTCTCGGCGGCGGCCGTGAGTCGCGGCGCGGGCGAACCATGCATGGCGAACCCCTCGGCCGGGTGCGGATGATGAGCCGGCACCGCCGGCCTGGCGACGGACCCAGCCGCGATCGCTTCGATCCGTTCGCGCTCGAGTCGCTCCCAGGCTTCGGCGAGCAACTGGCGGTCCTTCTCGAGCTGCGTCAGCAATTGCTTGCTGCTCGGGTCTTCACTGACCGGGTCGGCAAGGGAGCGGCTCCGTTCCAGCTCCAGTTCATCGATTCTTTGCCTGAGCATCTGTTCCGTCCGGGTGATCTCGACGGATGGTACGCCCGAGCAGTGACGCGCCAGCGCCTCGATCGATTCGAGCCGGCGGAGGACGCAGCTGCGCAGCTCCTCGAGGTTGTGGATCAGCCCCGGAGGCAAGGCCTGCAGTCCAAGCTTCGTCGGTCGTTGCTTTTCGCGCGGTTCCATGGCAGTGTCGTTCTTGCCGGAGTTATTCATGTTCACTTGGGCCCCGTCCGGGTCCAGAGCCGGGACAGCCTGGCGGTGAGCCGGTTGCGGTTGCGAGTCTCCGCCTCATGGCAGTGAATTTCCTTGAGATGTTGTCGGAACTCCCGAATTCGGATGTCGGCCTCGAGTGCGGGGGACACGTCGCCGATCGCGTCCGACCTGGCTGCGTGACCTTCGCTCTCATGCGCGGCCACGGCCGCCCGGGAGGCTTGAGAGCGCAGCGAGGCGACGGCGATCTCGTATTCGCGGCGCTCGCGGTCTCTCTCATCCTGGACGAGATCATGTTCTCTGCGGACCTCCTCGAGCTCGCGTCGTGCCATTTCCATCGCTTCGCGCCGCGATTGGGCCTCGGACTTGATGGTCTCGTCGTGATCGTGACAGAGCTGTCGAAGGCGCTGATTCTCGGACTCGAGGATCGCGAGCGCCGCGGTGTCACTGGGTGCAGCGACTTCCTGGGCCGCGCGAGCCAGCAGCGACTGGAGGCGGTGGATCTCGTTCTCGAGGCCGCGGCGCTGGTCGTTCCAGGCCTTGCGTTCCAGGTTGAGCTGCAACCTGCATTCCTCGGCCTGCCTGCGCTGGGCATCCAGCTCCAGAGCGAGCTTCTCCGTGGCTGCCCCGTCCTGTCGCTCGATGCGCTGCTCGACCTCGGCAACCCACTGGGTGAGCTGCTCCCATTCGACCCGGCTGGCCGACTCGGCTTCCTCGACGAGGCGAAGCTGGTCGAGCAGGAGGTTGATCGTCTCATCGCGGGCCGCCAGCTCGGCACCAAGCCGGTCGAGCTCCTGCCGGTTGGGCAGCTCGTCAGGGTTGCCCGGGTCTGCGCGTGAGCGATCGGTGTGCTCCGAGCTCGCCCCGGTCTCCTCGTGGGCCAGCAGCTCACCTTCCAGGCGGGCGATCTCATCCTGAAGCAGGGCGATTGTCTCCAGGTAGTCCGCATCCGCTTGGTCGCATCCAGGGTCGCTTGTGCCGTCCATCATTCTTGGTTTCTCCATGCCATCTTCGCCCCAACCTTCTGTCGATTGGCCCCTCGCACTCAAGCAACGCCGGCCATGGCGGCACGATCGATGTTCAAGAGGTATTTCACCGTGGCGAGCAGGTCGCTCTCGCTTACCGGCCGATGGAGCACTCCATCCAGTCCCATTGCATCCAGCCGCGCCAGCTCATTCTCGTCCTCGATGTTGGCGATTCCGATGTACCGGCTGCCCGCGGTGTTCTGCCGTTTGCAGGCCTGGAAGAAGGCCTCCTGGTCGGGACGGTCGAGGGCGAGGATGACGAGATTGAAGCCCTGGCGCCGCAAGAGAAGCTGGGCGGCCACGCGATCGCGGACCACCTTGAGTTGATGATTGGTTCCTTCCGGCCCCAGCACTCGCTGGATCAGGCGCACGGTCTCGGGATCATCGTCGAGCGCCAGGATGGCTTCGGTGGACGACGGGTTTCGCCGTTCCAGCATTCCGGCCAGCTCCAGGCCGCGGACCGTCGCGATCACGCCCATCATGTTCAGCCCAGCTTCGCGGCCGATGTCCCGGAGGGCGCGGGTGCCGTCCAGCAGCGTGTAGACTTTGATTTCGGAATTCGACAGACCCGCCCGATCGGAGTTGCCGCCTCGAGCCATCTGGCGAGCGAAGACGAGCTGCCCCCACTCGTCGGGGTCGAACCTGGCGCGCGAATGTCGAGTGCCATCAACAAGCAGGGCAGCCACGCTCAACTGGAGAGGCAGCGCCTGAAACATGGGCGGCAGGCTTGTTACCGGCTCGAAGGAGAACTTGCCCGGCTCTCCGGTCAGACCCTGGTACGTGAGCGAAGCGGCCTGAAACCGGAGGAGCCCCCGCAGCCGTCGCGGGTCGGCGAGGCTTCGTTCCAGCATCTTGACCAGCCCGGCCATCGAGGGATCCTGTTGCTCGCCGAGGGTGAGCGCCAGGAGCGGACCGAGATCAGCCAGCTCGTCCGGGAGAGTCTCTTCCAGCCGCTCGGCGCCGATCGTCGGCGAATAGACCGCCTGCACTCTGCCTCCGGAAAGAGCGAAGCGAATGCGGTCGTTGCCCGATTCGAGCGTGAGTCGGCCGTTTTGCTGAACATTGTTGAGAAAGGCGAGCACCATCGGCAGCGGGAAGGCCTGGGTGGTTCCCTCGAGCGTCGCGTCGTGGATCTCGCCCACGGCCTCTGGCATGGCGCAGCCGGTCCGCTGAGCCTGAACGACCATTGCTCCGGTCTGCAGAGCGTTGGCCACGCCGCTCTTGAGCAGTTCGGGAGTGAACGGCTTGGGAATCTGGTCGATGACGTTGGCGAATTCGGTGTACTGGGCGAAGGCCCGATTGCGCATGGCCGAGCTGATGACCACTGGCACCCTGGACGTCTGCTCGTCTTCCAGGAGCTTGCGACAGACCTCGTCTCCGGTCGTCCCGGGAAGCTGGTGGTCCAGCAGGATCAGGTCGGGCTGCAAGGTACGAGCCATCTGCAACCCCTGCTCGGCATCCGCCGCCAGGGCGACCCTGTAGCCGGCCTGAGACAGGTGGCATTCGACCATCTTGCGAATGGTCTGGCTGTCGTCGATCACAAGAACCAGGGGGTTTTCCATGACTTCTCCGAGATATGTGAGCGTCCGGGCTCAGCCGCCAGCCGGTGCAAGCAGCGGGCTCACGGCCTGGGCCAGTGCGGTCGGATCCACCGGCTTGGCAAGGAAGGCCCTTGCTCCCAGAGCCAGAACCCGCCGCCGGGTTTGCTCGTCCAGCTTCGTGCTCGCGGCGATCACGGGAATTGACGCGAGGAGTTCGGAGCGTTGCAACTCCGCCAGCAGCTCAAATCCATCGAGCCGGGGCATCTCCAGGTCGGTCACGACCAGCCGGTACGGGCGAGACCGCAACCGGCCGAGCGCCTCCAGGCCGTCAGACGCCTCATCGACATCCAGCCCCATTCTGCGCAGATGCCGCACGATCACCCTCCGGACACTGATCGAATCATCGACAACCAGGACGGCAAAGCCGGAACGTTGCCCCAAAGCCTTTCCTGATCCCGCGGGCTCTGCCGGTTCCGGCGGCAGCCCTTCGCTCATCCAACGCTTCAGCCCCGAGGGATTGAGGATCGAGATCACCTCGCCGCTCACGGAAAGACTGGTTCCCGAGATTACCGGGTGTCCCGCCAGGAGCGTACCCAGCGATTTGATCACCAGATCCTCGGTTCCCTCGATGCTATCGACAGCAAGGCCGACCAGGCCGTTTGCTGAACGAACCACAAGAAGCTTAGGCCATGCTGGCGCAGGCGTGCAGGCAATCGCCAGCATTTTGCGCGCGTGGATCACCGGGATGCGGCGGTCACGAAACGTCACGAAGTGGGCTCCGGATGGGCCGCTCTCTGCGCCCGCAAGTTCCACCTCCAAACCGGTTTCCAGCGGCTGCGCGGACTCGATCTGGGCCACCGGCAGGGCGAAGGCCTGGCCGTCAACCCGGACGATCATGGCGGTCTCGAGCGCCAGCCGGGCAGGCAGACGGATGGTCAGTCGCGTTCCCCGGCCCCATTCCGTCTGGATCTCGATGGTTCCCTTGAGCAGGCCCACCTCGCGCGCCACGACGTCCATCCCGACGCCCCGGCCCGAGATTGCGTTCGCCTGTCCCTTGGTCGAGAAGCCGGAGTGGAAAATCATGTTATTGAGGCGCTCGGTGCTGGGCTGCTCATCGGGGAGAAGCAGGCCCAGGCTGCGCGCCTTGGCGGCGATCGCCTCGTGGTTCAGGCCCCGGCCGTCATCGTGGACCGCGACGACCAGGGTGTTCCCTTCCCGCCGTGCCTCGAGTGTGATCCGGCCGGCCGCGGACTTGCCTGACGCAAGCCGATCCGCGGGAGATTCAATCCCGTGCCCCACGGCGTTGCGCACCACGTGCAAGAGCGGCTCGAAGGCCTTGTCCTGGACGGCCCGGTCCAGCCCGGTCTCCTCGCCGACCATCACGACGTCGACTTGCCTTTCCTCGACCCGCGCCGCGTCATGGGCAACCCGCGCCAGGCGCTGAAAGAGCCCACGAATGGCCACGATCCGGATGCGTTGCAGCTCGTCCCAGAGCTGGAGGGTCAGACGACCCAGTGCATCGCCGTGATCGGCCAGGGGCAAGGCCGCCGCCTGAGCCGTTTCGGCAAGCACCACCAGGTCGTCGGCCAGTTCGCCAAGCCGGCGCAACTGGCCTGGTAAATCGACCCGGGCATCGAGCGGCGGCGATCGATTCTCTCGTCCCAGGCCGGCTTCGTGCAGCCGGTCCAGACACACCAGCATCCGGCTCCGGCAGTTGCGAACGACACTGGAAATCGACTTCAGCGACCCGGCCTGAGCAGTCCAGAGGCGGCGCCTGGCGATCAGCTCGGATACGAGGTCCATCAGCTCGTCGAAGCGGGACGCCGGCACGCGGATCGGCCCATCGCCCGCGGACGCCGAGCCATCGGTCGCGGCCTCGGATGAGGATTCCGGGCAAGGCAAAGAGCTCTGGTCCGGCCCGCTGGCCGGCGCCGGCCCGAGGGTGGAACCCTGGAGATCGATGATCGAGGACGGTGGTGCCGATGTCTCTCCCCCGGGATGATCGAAACCCGCGCTGGATCGATCGTTGCCGCCTGTCCTGGCCGATCGAGTGCGCAGCAAACCGATCAGGCCGTCGAGGTATCCTAGCGTCTGGTGCAGCACGTCGATCAGGTCGGCGGAGGCCGGGCTGCTCGTCTCTTCCAGGTGTTCTTCCAGGGCGTGCACCAGGGTCGCAAGGTCGGCCAATCCCACGCTGCCGGCCGCTCCCTTGAGCGTGTGGAAGCACCGCCCCAGCTCCCGCAGTGATTGCCTGGGGTCGGTGTCGCGGCCGAGGCCCAGCACCAGTGGCTCGATCCGCTCGAACAGGTCCGTGGCGTCGGCGAGGAAGGCCTCGCGGATTTCGTCGTCGAGATCAATCTTTGGGGGCAGTGCGGGAATTGTAAGTGCTGGAACGATCTGATCCGGCTGAACCGGGGCGGCCGGTCGCGCAGGCCTTGTGATGACTGGTGGAACCGTATCCGGATGAACCTGCGCGGCCGGGCGCACCGGCACCGAGGCTACCGGCACCGAGGCCACCGGCGGACTCGAGCTTGAAGAACCGGTTCCGTCGCCTGCCGCACCTGCCTGGAAGAGCCGGATCAGGGCCTGGGCATCGATCCGCAACGAGACGTCAGCATCGGGCTCGAGGCTGGGATCGAGCTCCTCGAGCCCGGCGCCGCAGTCCTCGTCTGCACGTTCCTGGCCTTCGAGCAAGGCAAGGTATTCTCCCCAGGTCGATGAGGAGTGATCAAGGATCCAGTCCACGATGCCGTCATCGCCGTTGTCACCTGGCTCGTCACTGCGGGCAAGCTGGGACAGGGCCTTCGCACAAAAGAACCCGACCTCGTCCGCCCGGTTTTCGGGATCTGTCCCGAGACATTCCCAGACCTCCGTCAAGAGGCCGACGCGCCCCAGAGCGGAAGACCGGCCAACCATTCCTCGGTTCTCGGCCTCCGTCCGCAGAACCTGAATTGCCTCTCTGATGTCGGCAAGCTGGCTCAGCGGGAGAGTTCCGGCCAGCGCCAGGCCGAACCGCCCGGCGAGCTCCTCCAGGCGGTCGCCCTGCGAGGCGGGTTGCAGCGATCGCGTGGTGGCCGCAGTGGTCATCGCGCGACCTCTCCCCCGGCCAGCTCACGGGTCCGCCTCGAGTCGTTGAGAAAGGGTGCGGGATGAGGCGGCTCGCCGCCCGCGAGAGGCTCGGCGCCAGGCCCGGCGGACGCCAGTCGCCGCCAGGGCTCGCACGACTGGACGAGGGCGTGGAGCGAGGCGCGGGAGAGCGTGGTTCGTTCCAGCGTTTGATTGGTGACTTCCGAGATCCGTTGCATGGCCCGGACCAGATCCTGCGTCGCAAGCACCTGGTCATTGGTCGAACGCGAGATGCCTTCGACGAGCCGTGCGGAGTGCTCGGCGACCTGGCTGATGCGCTCGAGGGTAGAGCCGGTCTCGCGAACCCGCTCGGACTCGCGCTGCATCTCGGTCTGCTCCTGGCCCAGGGCACGGATCGTCTCGTGCGTATCAGCCTCGATCGCCTCGACGATGGTGCCGATCTCGCGGGTGGCCGTCGCAGTGCGTTCGGCGAGCTTGCGGATCTCGTCGGCCACCACGGCGAACCCGCGCCCGTGTTCCCCGGCGCGGACCGACTCGATGGTGGCATTGAGAGCCAGCATGTCGGTGCGGCTGGAGATGCCGCGAATCAGGTCGACAATGACGCCGATCTCATTGGATCGGTCTTCGAGTCGTTTGGTCTTGCGGCCGTTGGCTTCGATCTGGGCCAGCAGCCGGTCCATTCCCTCGATCACGCTGTGGACCTGCTCGAGCCCCCGCCGCGCCTCGTCGCGGGCTCGCTCGCAGGCCTGCGCGGCCTCCTCGGCGTTCGTCGAGATGCGGTCGATCTTCTCCGAGAGGGCCTCGACCGCGGATGCGGTGCGGCCGACGGCGTCGGACTGGTCGGCCGCTCCCGAGGCCACCCGCTCGTTGACCTCTCCGAGCGAGGACGCATCATGATGAATGGCAATGGCCGTTTGCCGCAGCCGGTCGAGCAGGGCCGGCAGTCTGGCCCCGACCTCCGCCAGCACCAGTTCGTTCCCGGATGGTGTGCCGGAACCATTCAGCGAGGCACAGAACATCCTGGCGGTGCGTTCGGCCTTGCCGAGATCGTGCTGGAGCTTACGCGCCCGGTCGAGGCACTCATGAAGGCGGGCCAGCTCGGCATCCAGGTAACCATGACCGAACTCGGGCAGATGGTCCGCCCCGGTTGTCCCGTCGTTGTCATCGCCGGTCAGACAGGCAAGGCCATTGGCGGCCCGGTCGAGAGCGTGCCGCCAGACCAACCAGGCGACACCAGCCCCCGCCAGCGTGCCCGGCAGCAAGCCGACGAAAACCCGCGCGGTGGGGCCCATGATCAAGAGCACTGCGACAGTCGCTCCGCCCCCGAGCAGACCAAGCACCGTTCCCAGCAAGATCGAGCCGAATTGCAAGGGCATGGCGAAACCTCAAAGCCTTCTTTCCCGCCCGGCCGGTGATGCCGGGCGACCTTCAGACGGCCGCCCGGCCGATGGGACGCGGCGCTGCGATGGATTCGTTGAAAAGGGCGTACCAGTTGACTACCAAGGCGCGCAGTCCGCGCCAGGTGGACTCGGCATCGAGCAAGGAATGAACGACCCCTTGGTGGTCGATCCGCCCTGCGGTGACGACGCCGTCGCCTTCGTCCTTGGGCTCGTGTCGTGAAGGCCGCTGCGTGGTAATGCTCGTGCCCTCCCGGTCAATCAGAATGCCCCACATGCCCTGGCCGGTTTGCACGATCAGAACGACCTCTCTTGCGGCCTTGCCGGAATTGCGTTGTTCGGCAGCAGGCGTGGCCGACCGGGATGGGTCTTGCCCGAGAGTGACCACGGGAACCACTTGACGGTGATACGGACAGAGACCGGCGATGCGCGGCGGACAGAGGCCGATGCGGACCAGTGCATCGACCTCGGCGATCTCGGCCACGTTGGCGACGGCCACGGCAAACGGCAGCGATCCGCAATGGAAAAGACAAAACGATCCATCGGCGGCCATGGTGCCAGGCTCCTTGGATTTCGATTCATCGGCGGCCTGTCCGTTGTCAGCGAGCAGGCCGGCGTTGATCCTCCGCAACATCGTCCCGGTCGGTTCGTTCCGGCCCCTTGCGCGACTCCTCGGACAGCCGGAGCCGTTCCCCAAGGCGGCGGGCCACGGCGTCGAGCCGGTGCCTGGAATCGGCTGGCGCTGGCGATTCGGCAGCCTCGGCTCGTCCTGACCTCTGAGGTACGATCCTCAATTCCGCCGCAGTCGCCGCCGCAGTCGCCGGCGCAGTCGCAGCCTGGGGCTCAGGCCGGGCCGCGAGAACGTTGGCAGGTGCAATCGCCCCCCCCGATCCCGCCATCGGCCAGGCTTCCCGTTCACTCAGAAGATTCAACTGGAAATCAATCCACTCAATCAATTCCTGGCGAAACTCACCGATCGCCTCGACGAGCAGATCCGCAGGTCCCTCGTCCTTGCTCATGACCGCAACCTCGATCGCGCGGCTCCATCGTGCACGCAGGTTTGCGCGGTTGATGGAGTCGTTCCGACTCAACACTAGGTCAAGGATTCTCGTGAGCGATCGGATTCTCGGAGAACGGCTGCACAAAGTGGCGGATGCATTCGATGCGGAGCCGAGCAGCGTCCGATTTTGCCGGACAAGACAACGCCGATTTTCGCGGAGGCGCAATTTGCCTTCTTGGCACTCATTTTCTTGGGTGGTCAGGCCGGTTTTTCCACGGCTGCGATGGCTCGTTCCCCAAAACTCGCGCGCCTGTTCCAGCAACCGGATCTGGAGAACCACTGGGTACCGATGCGGAACCGGGCCCTTCCCTCAGTAATGGCGTTCGTGGCCCAAGCCACCCACCCGGCGGCTGCTCTCTTACGCTACCGCCAACCTGCTGCGTGACGAGGCCGAGAGCATGGTCCCGAACATCCATCCTGGACAGGTTCGCAAGCTTGCTGGCTGGGGGCTGACTCAGAAAGAGATAGCCAGCTTCGTAGGCTGGAGTCCCCAGCCTTCGGCTGTGGGCCCAGTCCCTTATCAGCCTGGGTTTTTAATGTTTTACGCCCTTAAGGCGTCTGGCGATTAAAAACGGGGTTGAACAAGGTCATGGGACGCAACCTAATCGCTTTGGTATGAAAGACTTGTGGCCATCGGCAAGCCGATCCTGGCTGACGGCCATTTCGCTCTTCTGAGCGGCCATTTCGCTCTTCTGAGCGACCATTTCGCTCTTCTGAGCGGCCATTTCGCTCTTCTGAGCGGCCATTTCGCTCTTCTGAGCGACCAGGGGGACCGCGACGCACTGGAAAACCGACCATCCCAGGTCTCGTGCAAACATTTCGTGGTCCCAAGCACCATGAGCC
>JBEKTN010000242.1:0-13059 GCA_049516015.1 Isosphaeraceae bacterium
CTTTGCTTGGAGCCCGGGATTGAGTTCCAGCAGGTCACGAAGTTGGGGCCAAACGTCCTGGAACGGATCCTCCCGGGTCCGCCAGGTTCTCGGGGCCAACGATTCACTCGGCAGGCGATCAGTATGCCGGTACTTTCGAGCTGATTTGGCGTCCATACCCACCTTCAATGCCGCACGATAGAGTGGATGTTCTTCGCCGAGGAACTGGCGAAGCTTGCGAACTTGGGCATCCTTGATCATGACGGTTCCCTCCTTGGGCTCAGAGGGAACCACATAGTGAACAGGCAGGCGAGAGGAGGAGGGAATTCTAATTGTCGCTGGGCGGGAATTCTAATTGTCGCTGATCACGCAAGGCCCGTTGTTTTCGGGAGGGGGACAGGTCATAATCATGATGACGGCTTTCGAGCCACGAGGGGGTCGCTCCGGAGCAACCTCGCCCGTGCCTGCCGTACGCGGCCTGAAGCCTGAGCCCGTTGCCGCCACGTGGCCGCCCCGTATTGGAGGGTGCGGCTCTTAGCCATGGTGGAGCGTCGATCGGTGGACCAAACCTCTGAGGCACGGCCTAAGGTCTTGTTCATGGACGACGACCCTGCCCGCGGCGCAAGCTTTCTGGCCGCGCATCCCGACGCCGTCTGGGTGGGGACGGCGGAGGATTGCATTGCCCACCTCGCCGAGCCCTGGGATGAGGTCCACCTCGACCATGACCTGGGGGGAGACGTGTTTGTCGATTACGAGCGAGACGATTGCGGAATGGCCGTCGTGCGCTGGCTCTGCGCCCAGCCGCGTGCCCACCTGGAGAAAACCCGGTTCTTCGTCCATACTCACAATCTCAACGCGGCATGCCTGATGGTTTTGCACCTGGAGGTGATGGGGTATGAGGTGCAGGTCCGCCCGTTCGGCGCAGCCCTCGCCCAGCCGGTTCCCCCCGGCCGCCTTCGGTCGCTGGCCGGGCGGGCGATCCGGTGGCTCCGGAGCGGCGACAAGCGGCGGATGGCCCCGGTGGACGATCGAGATCGAGTGGGGGCATCAGAGGGTCATGAACCGGCCGGTCTGAAGCCCGGCGGCCCGGGCCCGGGCGGTGATCGTTTAGCCAGACAACAGTGAGCCCGACGTCCTGCGGGCCGGGTGCCAGGGGAGGGTTTCCTCGATGGCGGTGTGGGACATGGCGATCCTGGCCGGGACGGGTCTCACACTGGCGGGCCTCGCCTTCGCCCTGAGCGTTGCCCTGTGTGCCCGCGTCGCCCGAGGGCCATCGGTTGGCCTTGCTGACTTCCCGGGCGGGCCGTTGCGGCACCGCATCGCGGTCCCGCTTGGGGGTGGGCTGGCGGTCTGGCTCTCGACGGTTGCCGTGCTCGGACTGGGGGCCCTGGCCCTCAAGTTCGGACCCCCGCCTCTGCCAGCGGTGATCGCCCGCTACGTCGACGGCTTGCGGTATCGTTCGGGAGAAATGGCCCTCATCCTGGGCTTGGCGACCGCAGTCATGATCATCGGGCTGGTTTACGACCTGTTCGAGACGGGGTGGTGGTTTCGCCTGGGGGCCCAGGTGGCGCTGGCTGCAGTCCTGGCGACCTCTGGCTGCCGGGTCACACTCTTCTGGCCGCTCTCGTACCCGGCCGTCGGCGGCCTGGTCACGGTCCTCTGGGTCGTGGGGCTCACCAACGCCTTCACCTTCCTGGACAACATGGACGGCCTGGCCGCCGGGGTCGGGCTGGTCGCATCGTTGCTGTTCGCCGCCGCGCAAGCTCAGATGGGAGGGCTGTTCGCACCGGCGGTCCTGCTCGTGCTGGCGGGGTCCCTGGGGGGGTTCCTGGTGTATAACCGCTACCCGGCCCGGGTCTTCTTGGGCGACTCCGGGGGCGGCTTCATCGGCTTCCTGCTCGGCGCGATGACGGTCGCCGGGACCTATTTCCGCTATGGGCGGGATGACTCGCCCTCCGGCGTCCTCTCGCCGCTCTTGGTCATGGCGGTCCCGCTCTACGAATCGGTGTGGGTCTTCCTGTTCTGGTTCCGGGAGCGGAACGACTCGTTCCTGCGGAACCGCCGTCACTTCTCCTACCGACTACTTGAGAGCGGCCTGACGCCGCCGCAGGCGGTCCGTGTGGTAGTCCTGGTGTCCCTGGGCGCCGGCCTCGGGGCGCCGTTGCTCCACCGGCTCGACGCGCTGGGGACGCTCCTGGTCGTGGGGCAGTCGGCCTGTCTTATCGGTGTGCTGGCCATCCTCGAGACCGCTTCCATCAGGCGGGAGCGGGCACGATGACGATGGGCACGATGGGGTGCTCAGGCGCGGCGGGCGGCGTCCCGCGGAGTGGCGAGGCCCGTCGGACTTGCGGCCGCCTGCACCCTCGACGAGAATCGGGGTGTGGGTCGGCGGGGGCCGACCCGAGGGCGTGGGGGAGGGCGATGGGGGCCAACCACGTTTCCTTTGTGCCAGCAAGTGGGTGGCCCCCGGCGGTCGGTGGATGGTAGCAGTCAGCGGGGAAGGGTCGTAGGAAATAGTTGCGAGTTGCGAGTTGTGAGTTGCGGGAGAACAGTGGCCAGTGGTCAGTGGGACGAGAACAGTGGCCAGTAGTCAGTGGCCGAATGCGAAGAGAGGGAACTGGCGGTGATAGAAAAGGGCCAAAACGAAGCCAATTGCTCGTGGTGTTAATCATTGGCATATCGTGACTTAGGATGAACGAAGGCGGGATCGAGCAGGAAAACGAACCCAGTTCTTTGCCCGGGGCATGGGGCGCGCGGCGAGAGAAGAGTGGCCAGTGGAACCTATCGTGCCACCTTCGGCGGCGCCCTCGCGTCCCGTGAACTTTGGTTTGGGAGATCTGGTTCTGATCGCTACTTGTCTCTACACTGCGGTCTGGTGACGCGTGTCAGTGGCCGTATTCCCTTTGGTGCTTCCTGCCCGAAGTGGAGCTTGGCCCGAGAGGCTTCGACCTTGTCATTGGCGACTTGCCTGCCGGGTTTTCCCGGTGTGGTATTGATCCCGTTGGGGAGGCTTCCAACGTCCCCGATACCCCTCTTGGCTCGCGTCGCCTTGTGGTTTCACCACCCGCATCTACGAGCTGGACACATCCATGATCGTCGCATAAGTGAATCGATCGAGGCTGTCGCCATCGCACGACAGGCCTGTGGCTACGCACAACGCTGCGGAAACAACTCCTCGGGCATCCAATAGCCAGGCCGGGGGTCGGGGGAGGTTTGCGCTTCAGCGCGTACTCCCACGGGAAGAGTTCATGGGGAGGTATGAGGGGACAACATCCGACTGACGGTCGCCAATCATCGGTCTTAACGTGAGGTCTCCCATGACTCGGCCCAAGAAATCCACGACGCCTCCTCGATTCGAGCTCGGAGCCAAGGTCCGGGTGAAGCGGGGAGTTCGTGACCCGGACTTCCCCGATATCCCGCTGGGCGGCTGGGGAGGTATGGTCAAGGAGGTTTATCGGACCGGAGGTGAGGTGACCTATCTGATCGAATGGAATCAGAACACACTCAAGAACATCCAGCCCGTCTATCGCAAGCGATGTGAACGGGATGGACTGGGAATTGAGGCGATGGGCTTGGGCGAGGAGGATCTCGAAATCGACGATGGGACTCCGGTAGCCATCGAACAGCCAACGCAGATCAAGACGCCGCAACTGTCAGAGAAGGACCGAGATGATCGGGTCCGTATGGCCCTCGGGCTGACTCACGACGATCCGCTCCCCGATGTCTCGCCCAAAACTCTGATGACCTACTACCTCTACCTGGCGGCAAACCTGAAGTTCCCGTTCTTCACTTCCTACTGGGCGAAATCCGGCCCGTTCTTCAGCAAGAAGGTGACCGTCCCGATCTCCAGGTTGGACGCTCCCGTAGATCACGAGTTCGATGAGGAGTATGGGCTGTTCGGCATTGGGCGTGATCAGGACGAAGAGATCGAGTTCCCGCTCGACGTGATCGAACTCAAGAAGAAAGACGCAAACTACCGGCTGATCTCTGACTACTCCTACTGGTTACATAACTGGCGGTGAGTTCGACTCAAACCCAGCGAGGGCAGGGACAGTTCCTCTTCCGAAACGTGGCTGGTGAGGGAAAAGGAGGACGTGGAGTCCAACGACTTCGACAATGATGATGGTTGCTGATGATGAAGCCAGAATCGAGGAGATGCTGATGGCGAGAGCGAAATGGAAGAACCCCAATGCCGACCTTATCTGGGCTGTCCAAGACCACACGGACCAGATCATCGAGTTCTACGAAAGGGTTGAGGACGAACGGCCTGTCATTTTGCTCGACTTTCAGAAGCAGACAATCTGTGCGTATCACTACGAGGAGTACAAAGTCAGGCTCAGTAAAGAGTCGCAGGTGGTGTTGGATGAGGAATACGAGAAAGCCTTGGCCGAGGACAAAGTGCTCGTTCTGGCATGGGACAGTGCGACTGGAAGGTTCGTGACTACCAAGTTTGATCATGACTGAGTGGATTCATCTGGTCTGACCTGCGCCACCCATTCTGCGTGTTCGTCGCCCTCGTTACCGACCTTGAGAGGAGCATGAATGATGGCTAAGACTCCTGATCGAGCGATGCTGTCTCGCCTGGTGGACGCCTATGATCGGATTTCGGAGGAGAGCCTCGGCATGGGGGACCCCGAATTCCATGAGATCGAAGAGCAACTCTATGAGGCCGTCGTCGAATCCCCCTATCGTGCCGTGATCAAGAACGGCAACATCTACATTCCTGACCCGAATGGTTCTTCTGGGGAGATCATCGTCGTCGATCCCGCTGAACAGGAGGATGTGGACGATCCCAGAGTGCTCAACCTGGACACGGGGTGATAGGAACATCCTCGGCACCAGCCCTCTGAACCACCTACTTCGTTTTTTCGCAAGAGGCCAAAATATGACCGACGAAGAAGTTCGAGACCTTCTCCAAGAGTTCGCTGCCCCGCTCTCTCTTTACGTGACTTCACCCGATCGAAAGACGAGTGCAGAAGCTCTGGTCAAAAGTCTTTGGCTGGCAATGATCACCGGCCCGGAGATGGAAGAGGAAACATGGAAGATACTGAGGACGAGAGGTAATCTGGACGACGATCTGCTTGATTCGATCCAGACGTGCTACTACGAGAAAATGAAGCCTGTCGTCGGTGCTGAACAGCTTGCCGCCCTGCGTGAGCGGTATAAGGTCCGCCGAAGGACTTAGGGGAGAGGTCAAGGGAGTGCTCTGTGAATGCCAGAAACAACGAACTCGGTTGCAGAGAGTTTGGCCAGGACCTGAGTCGGCTGGGCAGGCAGCGATCAGACGAAACGACTATGACATTGGGGAACCAGAGAGAGCTATCAGGGAGCAGCATGATGTCCGAGCAGAAGGAACACGACCGGCGATTCCCGGTGAGATTCACCCTGGCTCAGCGCATCGTCGTCGCCGAGGTCTTCCCGAAGTATTCTGAGCGACTGAGACTCGATGAACCTAACCAGAGAATGGTTTCACTGACGCTGGATGAACTGAAGGTGATCTGCAAGAAGGTTGCCCCAGCCATCCGTCAGGCTGACTCCGGCATGAAACGAACCTCCCTGAGACACGTCCTCGACATTACCGAGAGAGCCATCGAGCACTTCCAAGGAATCGGCGTGATCCCAGCCAGGGAACGAATCTATCAATTCAAGATCACGCTCAAGGACATCAAGCCTCCAATCTGGCGAAGAATACAAGTGAGAGATTGCACCCTCGACAAGCTCCACGAGCGTATTCAGACAGCGATGGGTTGGACCAACTCGCACCTGCACCATTTCCAGATCAAAGACGCTCTCTACGGAGACCCGTGGCTCTTGGATGAGAACTTCGTGGAGATGAACTACAAAGATTCCAGGATCATGATGTTGAGCAAGATTGTGCCGAAGAGCGGCAAGCGGTTTCATTTCGAGTACGAATACGACTTCGGAGATTCTTGGTGGCACCAGGTTCTCTTCGAGGGTTGTTTGAGGGTCGAGCCGGGTGAGCGGTACCCTTTGTGCCTGAAAGTGAACGAGCCTGCCCGCCCGAAGACGTGGGAGGAACCTCGGGTTACGAGGAGTTTCTGGAAGTGCTTGCCGATCCCAGCGACGAGCAGCACGAGCAGTTCGTGGGGTGGATTGGCGGGAAATTCGATCCCGAGTACTTCAATCCGGAGAACGCCACGAAGAGGATGAGGCGGGGCCTGCCTGATTGGCGGAAGATGGCGTGATCATCCCACCTTGGCAAAGATGACAAAAAACTCGTTCGATATTAAACATCCCACACTCGGAGATTCATCAGTGGACATTAAGAAACAACTGGGAAACGTTCCGTGGATCACGAAGGAGGGCTTCCTCGATCCGGCTCAGTTCCCCATCGACAGTGTCCTGAAACAGGCACTTTCCGATGACGACCGGCAGCTCCGGTCGGGGTTGAACATGCTGGGTGCCATGAAGGTCCATGGGCGGACTGAAGCAGGGGTCTTTCTCCTCGGCCTCCTCGTAAACTGTGACGACAATTGGGAGAAACGCATCAAGATCGTTGAGGCAATGAAAGGGATCGACACCAAGCCTTGTGCCGACCTCCTCTTCAGCGAACTGAAACGAGTCAAGAGTTCCAATACCACTCGCCGTTATCTGGGGGCAGTCATCAAGGTGTTGTCCGATATGCCCCCGGAATTGATCGAAGACGGCTTTCAGACACTTGCCGAGGACAGGTCGTTCAGCCCCAAGATGCGGGAAAAGTTCCGGGCGGTCTTGGAGAAGCGGTACTTTGAGGATTACGGTTGGTGACCAGCGAGAGCAGAGCCTCGATTAACGGAGGTCGTACTCGGCGGACCGATCTCGTTGACTCGGAAACCTTTGCTCTCCCAGTGGGCTACACCAGAATTGAGGGGAGGTCCGATGACGCATCAGCAGGCGTTCCTCCTCGTCTCGGGGATCATCTTCGGACTGGTCGCCCTTCTGCATGCCCTACGTCTTGCCTTCCGCTGGGAGGTCCGTCTTCGCTCGCAAGAGATTCCCATGTGGTTCTCGGGCGTCGGCTTTGTCGCCGCTGCCGGGTTGTGCTTCTGGGCGTTCTGGCTTTTTCTCTGATGGCTCGCTCTCCGTGATCTTGAACCAGACCGGCGTCTTGTCCCCCGGCTCTCCGTTGTAATTAACCACGATCTCCTCGCCCGGTGCGATATCCCGGATTGCTCTAAAGACCTTGGCCCGTCCGCTCTCGTCATCGTAGCGGGCGTTGGGCTGGTACGAGTGGTTGTAGAGCGAGCCGTAGCCCAAAGCCACCGCCACCGTCCCCCGGCCCCACTCAAAGCAATAGCCTGACATCCGTGTCGGCCCAGAGGCGGTTCTGGTCTCACCGACCGGCAACACGAGCACGGGCACTCGCTCGATAACCTCGCCGTCGTGGATCAAACGGCGAGCGAAGACGCCCCGACCCTTGCCCTTGATCTGTTTCACCTCGATCGCATTGGTCTGCGTGAAGCCCATAAGACCTTCTCGCCCTTCACCCTGGATTCCAGATCCTTCTCCGACTTCGCTGAAGTCCAGTACTCTCACCCGAGGATACCCCTAAATTGACCCAGAGGACATGGACGGGGACAATCGCAGGCTGGCTCGCACACGGGTTTCTTTGGGCTGCACGAGTAGGCAAGTACATCTGTTCCACGAAGAGTGATCAGGGGAATCGCCTCGATGAACAACGGAGTCATGGTTGCGGGTGAGGGTCGGTCGATCTGGGTTGTCGGCGATCGTTACACGATAAAGTGCAGCGGGAATGACACGAGCGGGGCTTACGCCCTCCTGGAGGCGATTGTACCTCCCAGCGCTGGTCCGCCGCCGCATATCCACAGCCGGGAGGATGAGGCATTCTACGTTCTAAAGGGGGAACTCCAGTTTCATGCCGAGGGTCGCAGTTTCACGGCAACCTCTGGAGCCTGGGTCACACTCGCCAGGGGTTCGGTCCACTTCTTCAAGAACACCGGGGCGAAGCCCGCCCGGATGTTGATCGTGGTGACGCCTGCGGGACTTGAGGACTTCTTCCTGGAGATAGGTCGGGGGGCGATCGACGGGGAACCCGAACCCGTGACACCGACGCCCGAGGACATCCAGAAGCTTCTTCAGACTGCTCCAAAGTACGGAATTGAGATAAGGGTGCCGCCCTCGTGATCGGCTGATGGAGTACGAGTCATGCAAGCCAAGAACGGGAAGCAGCCCGACGAAAAGTTCCCGCTCAAGCTGACCGTGAAGCAGCGGGAATCGATGATGCAAGCAACTCGGCTTACGATGGGGCTCAAGACCAGGATCAAGGAGGCATCCAAAGATCAGCAATTCGTCGAGTTCACGAAGAAGGAACTGGAGAAGATGGGCGATGAGATCGACGCCTCGCTCGTCTATGTCCCACCCGCTCACAGGAAGCAGTTGAACGTCGTCCTCAACAAGATCGGCAACCTTCTTGCGGACCTCGTGGTGAAGCACATCGTGCAGAAAGGCCAGGCGGTTGATAAGGCTGGTATCATCTATCAGTTCAAGCTGACGCTGGATGAGAGCCACCCGCCGATATGGCGTCGGATTCAGGTGCCGGATTGCACGCTTGGTGAACTTCACGAAGTCCTTCAAGTGGTCATGGGCTGGGAGGATTGGCACCTGCACCAGTTCGTCGTGAACGGGAAGCACTTTGGGGAAGCCACGCACGACGACCTCGATATGGAGGTCGAGGACGAGGATGGCATCCGCCTCAGCGAGATCTACACGGGCAAGAACACACCCCGGATCGTCTACGAGTACGACTTCGGCGACTCCTGGCAGCACGAAATCGTCTTGGAGAAAAGCCTGGAACCGGAGATGATCAAGTATCCGAGGTGCGTCGAAGGAGCCAGGGCTTGCCCACCGGAGGACGTGGGAGGCATCTGGGGCTATGCCGAGTTCCTCGAAGCCATCAGTGACCCAAGTCACGAGGATCACGCTGATATGGTGGTCTGGATCGGCGGTAAGTTTGACCCGGAGAAGTTCTCGGTGGACGAGGTGAACAGGGAACTGCGGAAGTCATTATGACTTTCGGCCTTGCAGCGTCGAGAACCGCGACGACCGAGGTGTCTATCCTTCCGAAAGCGACCTCCGGGAAGCTTTCGAAGCCGTGGGCTACGAGCGAGTTGAAGACTGATATCAGGTGGAACGGCACCGGTCGGTCCAGGTGGCGATTCTGGGTCGTGGTGCCTTGGTATGACCAGAAGGGAGATTCATCTTGTCCAAACGAAGCATTCTGCTCGGAGTCAGCAGCGACTTGTCCAAACGAAGCATTCTGCTGGTAGTGAGCACCGATTGCGCCGATGCGCTCGATGGCCGCGTCTTCGCGTCCATCCCTTTCGACCGAGTTGTCCTCGAACGCCTCAAGCAGCGCACCCGGTGCTTCTCCAGGGCGAAGGAAGCCTACCCGGATCTGTACGAGACCTACGAGTTCCACTGCCTGCCCCAGTGGTTCGGGACAGGGGCGACTCAAGACTACGACGACCAGGCCGATCGGAACAAGCTCCAGCCGCTGTCTTACGACGCCGAATTTAGCGAGGGAGAACCATGTGACGAGTCTCTCGGTGACGGGTTGGACAGGCTCGAGGCTCAAGAGATCAATTCGCTCGTGGTCCCTGCGGTGGAGCTACCCAGTACGGGAAACCTGCACACCGAGTGTGACCAACTGGTGATGTCGCTGTGGGGTCATGTTTTCGACATCGTTGAACTGTTCGAGGTTCTGGCCACGGCCTTAGTCAAGCCGTTGAGGCAGCCCTCCTCAACGGTGGATGTGTGGAGCGAGGGAGACAACTGCCCCGTGCAAACTATCCAACTTCCAGGCGGAGAATGCAGATCACACTGGAAGGGGGTGATGTCCACCACGAACTTGGCGATCTCCACGTCATTCTCATCCAGGTCATCAAGGACGGTCAGGACCAGCTCGTCGCCGTCAGCATCGATCACCAGGGAGTACTCTTTGCCGTCCACAGTTACGAGCAATTCGTGGTCTTCTCTGGTCTCGTTGAGCAGGTAAATTATGGTGCCCAGAAGGGATTTCTTGACCTTGTCGATTAATTGTTCTGTCATGTCAGCCTATCTTGGGTAGTGCCATTGCTGCCGGCATTTGGCAGTCTGCACGAATCTGTCCTCTCCTGCTACATCAAGCACACTGACGTTGAGCTGCGGACCACAGAGATCAACTCCGAGGACATCGACCACTGGCTGGACGAGCTTGCGGTCCCTGAGAAAACCGATGCGGGCACTTCGCGAGACGCAAGTCGTAAGGCTCTGGGGTCGGACCGAGACTTGCCTGTGGTGAATTCATGCCATCGCCCCACCCACTCATCGCGATGCGGTCCGCAAGTACCTGGAGCCACCACGAACAAACACAATCAGTGCAACGGCCACGAGGAGCAAGCGGAATGAATCGGGTTCCGGTACGGCGGCTGCCGGGCTGGCCAGGCCGGGTTGGCCGAGTGGGCTCAGCGGGCCGGGAGCGACCGGAGGGTCACCGCCTTGGCCTGCGGGGGGAATGAGAAGGGGAATGACCGGTGGTCCACCTTCGAGCGCCTCTCCGTCGATGATTCGCCAGAACCGAGGGTGCCAGTGCTCGAATCGCGCGGGGTGGGCTTGCCAGCGGTTCAGCCAGTATTCAAAGGAGGACTGCTCCGTCAACAAGTCGCCGAGAATGGGATGGAAATGATCGAATTGCGTCGGGTCGTGAGAGCGCACGTCAACCATCTGCTCGTACAGGTGCTCGTTGCGCAGGGCCTCTCGCTCAGAGGCAAGAGAGGTTGTCTCGTGCCCAAGGATCAATGAACCACGGGCCTGCACCTCTCGACAAAACGCGCTGAGGACCAAGATCCAGCACCAACAGGTCACTTTGTTCATCATCGTCAATGGAGCAGACCTTCGCTTCTAGCGTACCGGGTTGAACCGAGCCGTTCATCCCAGAATCGCGTTGGGCTCGAGGTATTGGGTTCCGACGCTTCTCGGTCTGACTGAACCGGCTTCTTCTCCTCCGCTTCAGGTACAGGGAAATCCCCACTCGCGCCGGTAGCGCGGAGACAAATCACTTTTCCAGCGAAGTCGATCGAGCCGGGCACGTCCGTCTTGATGTGCCAGCGTCTGGTGGACTCATTGCCCATTCAATGTACGCCTGAAAGTACGACGCGGTGATCCGCAGTTTACAAAAAGCCTCAACCCGTCTTTCTGGAACATCCACCGACGAGGTTTCGCCACATCTTCCGTCCGTCCTGAATCCTCGAGTCCAGCCTGACTCCCAACGTGATTCACGATCTTCCAGGCCCGGACCGCAAGGTCGGTGCCCAGGACATCGTCTCCCTCTTCCCTCTTACCAGGAGGTTTCATGAGCACCTTGCTTGACCGAATCGAATCCCTATCAACCAATGGCCGCACCGGGGCGGACAGCGGCACGCCGGCAGAACGCCTTCGTGCCACGATGGCCGCCTGCCGCGTGCAGTTCACCTGGTTCGGCACCAAGAAGTCACTCACCGCTGAACAGAGAGCCCAGGCCGCAGAGCCTTTTGACGCGGAAGGGCAGTTTCTGTCTGTCGGCAAGAAGCTGCTCGACACGAAGCACAACGCGTTCCGGGCCGTCACCGCGATCCGGACGAAGATCACCGACTGCTGGCGTGGCTTGACGCTTCCGTTTCCGGAGCCTGGAGTCCGGGCCTGTCGGCGTGGAGGGTGAATGAGAGGGCCGTATCCAAACAGGCGGCGGAAACGCAAGGGAAGGCGACCGCCGCATCGCTACAAGGGAGACGGGTTTCCGATTCGGCCGACTTCCTTCCAGGACTTTGGCCTCAAGACCATCTACGACCTGTTCCTGCCGAAGCTGGGGGTCCATAACCGGCGTAGGCATTGCAATCAGCTCGGCAGCTCAATCGTTCTCGGCATGGGCTATTCGGAGCGGTTTTGGGTTTCGCGATGGCCGGCCCCGTTGGAGCCGTTCTCGGAGGAGCTGGACTGGCGCTTGGGGATCATTCCCTCCGAAAGCATCGCTTTATTCGCTGAATTCACATCTCCGATAACGGGCTTGGATGGCCACGGCGAAAGCCGTGGCTGTCCGGGCTCGCTTCTCTTTAGCTATCAGGGAGAGATCGCGAGGAGCCAGAATGGCGCGCGGATCGCTGGGAATCATGCGCTGCTGGCTGCCGCCTCCGAGCAATTCGCGGACTGTCTCAGCGATGTCTGGGCGAGTGTGAAGGAGCAGGTGCGTCAGATCGCCGAGGTCGATCTCGGGGATCTGGTTGAGGAAACTGCCGGAGCGGTTGAAAAGGAGCAGCCGAGCAAGGTTTTTCTGAAGACGTTGGGTGAACTGTTCGCCGTGCACATGGTGTGGGTGGATACTGCCGACGGCAGAAAGGAGAGCAGATCGCGAGCGGCTCTCGTAGGAAAAATCGCCGACCCCAAGATTCCGTACATCTCGCACGCGAAGGATGATACCGCAATCAACCTCTCAATCCCACCTGCTCTTGCAGCGGTCCAGGACTCGCTACGTAGGCAAGGCAGGCCGCCGTTGAATGTCTCTGAGCGGACCCTGATCACGCAGCTCACGGCCGACGGGTTGCTGCTCGATGAGGATAACGAGCCCTTGGACAAGAATGACAAGGGCGTCAAGACCAAGCAGTATAGAATCGACGGGGAACGATCGCGTTGTGTCAGGATCCGGATCGGGGAAATATGTGAGTCGCGGATGCTGATGATTCCCAAGGAGGACTAACGGGAACGGGTCGAAAGTGGACGCTGGGCTTGGATCGATTGACTTGATTCTGTTGGCGCCGGAGTGGTTCATGCTACTTCGGCGCCACAGGTCTGTCTCACATGGTCACTATTTGAGACATGGTGAGACACTATGTGAGACACATTTAACTCTTCATGATATAACTACTGGCATTACTATTACTCACATGATCACATTACTTACAATACTATACACTATAGAGACTACTACCCCCCTAATTCTACAGCGCCGGGTCCACCACAAAGAACGCCGTAAAGCATTAAATCTGAGTACGTTAGAACGCATCGATCATTTTGAATAACGAGCCGTCGAAATCCAGAGAAACGCCCAGT
>JBEKTN010000243.1:0-12992 GCA_049516015.1 Isosphaeraceae bacterium
AAGCCAGCCGACGAAGTGCAAAAGCCAGCCGACGAAGTGCAAAAGCCAGCCGACGAAGTGCAAAAGCCAGCCGACGAAGTGCAAAAGCCAGCCGACGAAGTGCAAAAGCCAGCCGACGAAGTACAAGCGGCGGCTATTTCCGATGAGGTTTTCGTCCCCGATCGAGAACACGCCCAGGGTCAAGAACACGCCCAAGGTCAAGAGCCCACCCAGGATCATGACCAAAGCCAGGCTCATGACCACGCCCACGAGCCGCAGATTCCGGCATCGGCCGAGCCCGCGAGCGATCCGGACAGCACCGCGTTCGCCGACGAACGATACGATTCGAATCACCCAAGCTGATCGGGTTCCCTGAAGCTAGAGAAAGAGTGATCATGGCAGTAGCGACCGAGAAGAAAGTCTACACCTGGGGCACAGGCCGGCGCAAGACCGCCGTGGCGCGGGTTCGCATCTGCGAGGGCACGGGCCAGTTCCAGGTCAACGGCCACGATGCCAACACCTACTTCCCGCTCGAGGTCCAGCAGACCGATATCCGGGCCCCGCTCAAGTCTACGGAAATGGGAGAGCGGGTCGACGTCATCGTGAACGTGACCGGCAGCAGCAAGCCCAGCCAGTCCGGAGCGGTGATGCAGGGCCTGGCGCGGGCACTCAAGGAGTTCCGCCCCGACCTCGACTCCGCCCTTCGCGACGGCGGTTATCTCACGCGCGATGCCCGCATGGTCGAGCGCAAGAAGTTCGGCCACAAGAAAGCCCGCAAGAGCTTCCAGTTCTCCAAGCGTTGAACGAAGCAGATGCCCGCTTTCTCCCTGCAATCGCGTCTGTGAATACAAACCACGGCAGCGGAGCGGAGTTAGGTCCGGTCGGAATCGCGATCGCAACCTCATAGGGCTTTGGGGGGGCTGGGGGCGCTCGGGGTGGGAGTGGTAGGCACGACCGAGAAGCCCGCCACGATCTGGGCGTTGCCGCTGCCGGTGAAATCGATAAACGCCCCCGTGTGTTCGGTTCCACCGAAATCCGCTGGATCCTGAAATCCTGCGAATCCGGGCGTTGATCTCACAGCGGGGTTGACGGTTCCGGAGTTTCCATTATTGTCTGCATCACCGGCGATGACCTCACCGGGGTGGTTCAGGCTTTGAGGCTGATCCAGCCCGGTGCTGAAAGTATCGTCGTACGGGGAATAACTGACTCGAATCCCCGAGATGTCAAAGCCCGAGACCTTCACGACCGGTTGAAGAATAGGGCAATCGCCGGATGCTGCACCAGCGGGTTGTCCGGTAGGACCACAACACCTGAACTTTGAGTAGCGGGAAAATCGATTGGGACGTTTCCCGTGAAGTTGACGCTTAGTAATTGCCGATGATCAAGCTGTTCCCTGGCGATGCCGGCGTATCAGACGGTCTTGGGGCCACTCCGCCGGCGGCGCCACGAGCGAACAGCTTGCAGCAGTCTTGCGAATAGCGACATCGGGCCATTGTCCTTTATGGAAATCCCTCTCCCCTGGGGAGGGGGACACTGGAAGGGCGGCCTCGAACGAGCTTGGCGGAGCCAGGATCTTTTCGAGCCGGTCCGGAGTCGCGAAACGAACCGTCATCTTGACCATGTCGTGGCGTGTCTGTCGCTCGCCACGCGTTGGTCGCCTGGTTTTCTGGCAAGATCGTCCCGGCAGACGGCGTTCACGTCATGCCCTGGCTGGCATCCGCGGGACGAACTAACCATACGTGGAAGGAGACTCGTCATGGTTCGCTATCGCCTGGGTCCGCTGATCCTTGCCGTCGTCATGATGGCTGGTCTGGGTCCCGATGCTGTCCGGGCTGCTGCGATCAATTTCACGGGCAACGTCGAGCAAGACTTCAACACCGCCGACCCCAATCACCTGACCACCGAGGTCATCCCCGTCAACTCCAGTGCTGACAGCCTCGGCCAGTGGCCCGCCATGACCGGCAACGGCACTTGGGTCTCGGGGTGGAACATCAAGGACATCTACCTCAGCTACGATTCCTCGACGGGGACCCTCTACGTGGGGATCGACAACTGGGCGAACAAGAGTGGGCAGATTGCACCGTTCGGCCAATCCGACGGCGACCCCTCGGGCACGCCGGCCCCCTACGACCCGGCGCACTTGGGTTACGGCACCCCATCGAGCGACAAGTCGATCGCGCTGGCCTTTGCGCCGGTTAACACAGCAAATCCAAGCGTTCCGGGTACTCCCGTGGTGATCGCCGGCGTTCCGGCAGATAAGACCAAGAACGGCCCGGGCACCGACGGATTCACGGTATCCACGATCGACAACTCGCGGGCCAGCGGCGGACTTGCCTACATGTTTGGCCAGAATCTGCCCAAGAACCAAGGGAACCTGGCGTTCGATCCCACGTCCGCTCATCCCCAACTGGAGTTCACGATCAAGAACTTCAACCAGCTCATCGACCCTTCCAGCGGTTTCTGGATTGAAGGGTTTGCGGGCTCGAGCGTGGACAGGTATGCCGGCCAGACCAACCTGGACTGGACAAAGATTCCGGTGCTCGCGGCGCAGAACATCCCGGAGCCAACCACCTGGCTGGCGTGGTCGCTGGCCAGCGGCATGGTGGCATGGCGGTTGCGCAAACGCCGGAACCGGGCGTGAGCCGGAGGTTCCATCCGTTGAACCAGTGATCATGGGCGCATCCCTGCGAAAACGGCGATCTTGTGCTGAGTTCAATATCCTGGCTCGGCAGCAGGAGCCTCGCCCTCCCGAATTCGAGTCCTCATTGCGCTGAAGCCGCACTGAGATAGTTGTTCAAGCTGCGGTCAAGCTTGCGGGAGATGCTGGTCTCCCGAGCGGCCGCGGCCTCTGACCGGCGGAGGGAAACGACGGTCTTGGGCGTGGCGACCGGCGTTGTGGTACCGGTGGACGAAACCTGGGCGCTGTAATTGACCCGCAGTTCCCGCGCCGTGGTTCGCGAGGCGAGGTTCAACTGGACCGAGGCCGGAAGGGACTGGGTCGTGTTACCTAGCGTGACCGCGCCCGGCTGCGTATTCTCAAGGCGGCGCAGAGCGGGGTAGGCCGTACCCTTGTCCATCAGGGAATGGAGCCGGCCCGGGACCTTCGCCGAGAACGGGATGTTCAGGACCTGTTTGGACGAGGTGATCTGCTGGCCGCTGTAGGTCTGCGCCGTGAAGGTCGCGGTGGTATAGCCGGCGGGCAGGTGGATGTCCGAGCCGACGAAGACGAAGGTTTCGTTCAGGAACTCGCTGTGCGGGAAGTGGCGGGTGAATTCGGCGATCGGGAGGGCCCCATTGAGCTCGACCGTGGCGGGGTTGATCGACGTCACATCAAAACCCGACGTTCCCTCCACGGTGACCCTGACCAGGTCACGGTGCGAGGTGTCGATGACCCGGTGCTCGTGCGGGTTGATCAGGATCGGGGGCGAGGCGGGCGGGCACGAGCTGGGCGAGGTCGCCGCGCTGATGAGGATCGGCTGCGACGGTATGAACGCCTTGCTGGTCGTGGCATCCTGCGTAGACCCAGCGAAACCGCCCACATAGATGACGGAGTTGGGGGTCAGAGTCTTGCCGGTGATCTTCTGGTAAAGTTGCGAAAAGTGAATGATCGAGAACTCAAGGTTGCCGTTGGCATTGGAGTTCACGGTGTAGACGCTACCAGTGAACTGGGGCAAGAGAGTGCCGCCCACCGCGAGTTGGGGGGCGAACGCATTTGCCGGTTCATAGACCTGATAGGGTTTTCCGGCGAACGTCACGGGCGGATCGGCGCTGAATCCTGCGGCGACCTGGGCGGTCTGCCCCGGCGACGCGAAGTTCAGGAACACGCCCATGTTCTTGGTGCCGCCCCAGGCTGCATAGTCTTTATACAATGAATCGAGGGCAAGGACGGCGGGGTTGACAGTTCCCCAGTTTCCGTTGTTGTCTGAATCGCCGCCGATGACCTCTCCGGGCTGGTTTATGCTCTGAGGCTGATCGATACCAAAGCTCAGCGTGTCGTCAAACGGTGTGTAGGTCACCCGGATGTCCTGGATGTAGAATCCGGAAACCTTGATAATGCTCTGCAACTCCGGCCCCGGGTAAGCGGTCGCCCACGCCGGTTCCGATGTCAGCGGGTTGGTGAAGTCGGGGAGAAGGGTCACGACGCCTGGAACTTTGGTAGCGGGGAAGTCGGTTGGAACGACTCCAGTAAAGTTAACGCTCAAAAGTTGCCGATGATCAAGCTGTTCCATGGCGATGCCGGCGTATCGGACGGTCTTGGAGCCACCCCGACCGCGGCGCCACGAGCGAACAGCTTGCAGCAGTCTTGCGAATAGCGACATCGCGCCATCGTCCTTTCTGGAAATCCCTCTCCTCTGGGGAGGGGGACACTGGGAGGGCGGCCTCGAACGAGCTTGGCGGAGCCAGGATCTTTCGAGCCGGTCCGGAGGTGCGAAACGAACCGTCATCTTGACCATGTCGCGGCGTGTCTGTCGCTCGCCACGCGTAGGTCACCTGATTCTCTGGCAAGATCGTCCCGACGGGCGGCGTACAGGTCATGACCTGGCCGGCATCTGCGGAACGAACGAACCATACGTGGAAGAGGGTCTCGGGGTGGAGCATCCAGGACATCCGGAAGATAGCCGGACTGGATCCCTCCAATGGATTCTGGATCGAGATGTATGCCGGCTCGGCCGTGGACGGGGTTGGAGAAGCCGGTCTGGCCTGGACCAAGGTTCCAATCACTGCCGCGCAGAACATCCCCGAGCCAACCACCTGGCTCGCATGGACGCTGGTCGCGGGCGCCGCGGCGTGCCGATTCCGCGGGCGAATCCGGGCTCAAAGCTAAGGCTCGATCCATCAAACCAATCGTCATAGAAGCATCCCTGCGCAAAGCGGCGACCGGGTTCAGGGTCGCCGCTGTTGTTCATCGGACGCTCTCTGGCTCGGGGTCTTCACCTTTTTCTCAAAGTGAAGCAGCGGCCTCCTTTTCCCCCTCACGTCCAATCCAGATTCCAGGAACGACGAAAATTACCAGGTCTGCCTAACCGTTCGGCTCTCCTGGTGGTCGGCCAACGGAAAGAGCCGGTGGATCCAACCACCGGCTCGGCGTGTTATCGAACAATCACATCGAGAGCAGAAGCGATCTGCCTGGTGTCGTTTCATTAACTTAAGCGTAAGCGATCGCGCGTTGGTCGAGGATGTTCTTGAGCGCCGTGGCGGCATCGGCGAACCGTTCAGGGCCGGTGAAGCCGAAGGAGAGCTCGGCGACGACAAGGTGCGGTTCAAGGACCACAAAACCGTCGTACCCGCCCTCCACCGCACGTTCCAAGAGGCTGGGGATCTGACCGTCCCCGGCGCCGGCCGGAACATTGCGGTGCGTCCTGGCATCGTAGTCCTTGACGTGAAAATGCCGGACACGAGCGTGCAGCAGGCTCCAGGCCCGGTCGATGTCCTGGCCGACCTCGACGTAATTGGCCGGATCGAAGGCATGGGCCAGGGCCGGGGAATCGACGCTCTCCAGCAGGTCGATGACGCGCTCGGCCGTGTCGCCATAGATTCCCTTCTCATTTTCGAGCAGCAGGGTCACGCCCCGGCTCTCGGCCCGGCGCGCGAGCTCTTTCATCCTGGCGATGACCTCCTCGCGGTGAACCGCGGGATCATCGCCGGGCGGGATGTAAAAGCTGAAGACCCGGATCCGGGGCGTCTCGTAGAAGTCCGCCAGGTCCAGGGCCCGGCCGAACCGCAAGAGATGATTGTCGAACGACTCGGTGATCCGGATCTTGCCAATCGGCGAGCCCAATGCGCTGAGTCCGAAGCCCCGCGCCCGCAAAAGGCCTCGATAGGCCTCGTGCTGCTCATCGTCGAGATCCAGGACATTGGTCCCGTGGATGGCCCGAAACTCGATGTGCCGGATTCCGTGGCTGATCAGAACGTCAATCTGCTCGAGGGGATCCTGGGAAATCTCGTCCGCGAAAGCACTGAGGCGAATCATCGAGTCTTACCCGTGTACCGCACGACTTGCGTTTTACCGATCCTCGCCATGATAGCAGTTCACCGAAAAACCGCCAGGGCCCGGTGGAGACCGAGGCGGGTTCCCGGTAGGATACGAAAGAGTCGGGATGAAACCCGCTTGGTCACGGGTTCGGCACCGCGGGGCGTTCTGTCATGGCGACGATCTGGGCTCTCTTGATCTACTGGCTGGTCATCTTCGTCGGCTGCTATGTCGTCATCGAGATCGGACAGGACCAGCTCTACGACGAGGTCACCCCCAATGTCGGCTTCAAGGTGACGGGGGGCTCGCTGCTGCTGGCCCTGATGCTGACGGGGTTTTATTACAAGGGGATGGCAGCCTCTTTCGATTCGATGTTCACGAACAACATTCTCTGCACGGTGTTCCAGGCGCTCGTATGGTTCGGCGTGTTCATGTTGATCTTCCAGTTTCATCCCTGGCACGCTCTCGGGCTGGGTATCGCGACGATGCTCCTGGTCCAGGGCCTGGCCACGATGGGCGTCAACAGCATCCTCAGCCCCACCCCCGCCGCGGTCTCCCGACCAGGCGCCTTTGCCGTGAGCAAGCCCGTCCGCCAGTCCCTGGCCCCTGTCCCGGCGGCGCCGCCGGCCGGCGCTGAGGCAAAGACCAAGTGAGCCGCGACGGCAAAACGATGCCGATCACGTAGATTCTGTAGAGGGATAGCGTTCATCTACGCTGGCTCAAATCAACTCCGACATCCGCCGGAATGTGGACCCATTCTTGACCGGTGGATCGAGCCACCGCTGCTTGGGAATGACGCGGGGAGAGTAACCTTCGATGTGCTCGCGATGGAAGTTGCGAATCGTCGCCAGCTTCCCTGAGATGAGCGGGCTGGAGGCCGCATCGAGCTTGGCCAGGACCTTGGCATCCTCGGTAAGGAGGTCGTCTTCCTTGAGGACACCCAGCCGGAAGCCCTCGCGCAGGGCGTCCGCGAATTCGTTGTAGATGAAGGCCTCGGTGAGACTGGCCCACCAGTCCCGGTTCATCACGGCAAAGAGAGCAGCGGCCTCGCGCGCCACGGCCAGGTTGTCGAATACAATGGTCGCTTCGATGACGGTAAGGTGATGGAGGATCCTGTCGACCTCGCGCGGGGTGATGACGCGACAGGCCAGGCCGTCCCGCAGGAAGTAGTCCAGACGATCGGCGCAGAGGAGAGGAAGGGGACGCTCCAGGAGGGGATAAATCGCGTCGTCGTAGAAGTCTCGCGGCTGGAAACCCAGAGTATCGAGCGCCGCGGCGATGTCCGGACGGTCGAGCATCCGCGGCTTGAGGCTCTCGTGGTGGTCCTGCTCATCGGAGGTCACCACGAAATCGACGGCGTGCGAGAACGCCGTGTGGGAGATGTCGTGCAAGAGCCCGGCGACCTGTTGCTTGAGATCGGCGCCCAGACGTCCCAGCAAGACATGAACGCCCAAGCTGTGCTCGAACCGCGTGACGTCCTTGAACGCAAAGGCGAGGGCCGACGGCCCCGCCTGGCGCACCCCCCGAAGCCGCTGGAACGTCGGCGTGGCGATCAGACCGAGGAGCGCCGGGTCCGCGATCGAAACTTCTCCATAAACCCTGTCTTTCCAATGCATCGAGCCCGATCTCCTGAGCTCTTGCCGGCACGCTCTACCGGTAACGGGGCCCTCTCGATGATCATGGGACGAGCCCGGATTTGCAAGAGAAGGTCCATCCCGCAAGTCGCGAGCCGGATCTGTGAGGAAGATCCGGCCGGTTGATTTTGGCTGCGGGGCAGGCGACGATGTGCAACCAATGCGGGCCCAATCGGCAAAGCGATGCGAGCAGCCATGCCAGCGCAGGCTTGCCGCGGCTCGATCGGCCGCTGAGGACAGGAACCGAGCATGACAACCACACTGGCGTGGATCGACTACCTGATCATGCTGATCTACCTCGGCTTCGTGCTGGGGATCGGCTTTGCGCTCAAGCAGTTCATGAAGACCAGCGAGGACTTCTTCCTCTCGGGCCGATCGATCCCGGCCTGGGTCGCCGGGCTGGCTTTTATCTCGGCCAATCTCGGTGCCCAGGAGGTCATCGGGATGGCCGCCTCGGGGGCCAAGTACGGCATTGCGACCAGCCACTTTTACTGGGTGGGAGCGATTCCGGCAATGGTCTTTGTCGGCCTGTTCATGATGCCGTTCTACTACGGCTCGCGGGCCCACTCGGTTCCCGAGTACCTGCGGTTGCGGTTCGACGAGAAGACGCGCGGGCTGAACGCCATCACGTTCGCTTTGATGACGATCTTCTCGAGTGGCATCTCAATGTACGCCATGGCCAAGCTGATCATGCTGCTGCACGTCTTCGACGCGCCGGTCCTCTCCCTGGGATTGCCCCGCGACTGGATCTTCCACGCCAGCATCATCCTGTCGGCCCTGATCGTGCTGGGGTACGTTTACCTCGGCGGACTGACGAGCGCGATCTACAATGAAGTGCTTCAGTTCTTCCTGATCGTCGCGGGTTTCCTTCCCCTGGTGCTCCTGGGCCTCAGGAACGTCGGCGGCTGGTCGGGGCTGCGGACGACGCTGGCGAGCATGAACAAGGAAGCGTTCACGCATACCTGGGTCGGCATGGAGCACGCCAGCACCAATCCGCTGGGCGTCGAGTGGTTCGGGCTGGTGATGGGGCTGGGATTCGTGCTGTCCTTCGGCTACTGGTGCACCGACTTCCTGGTGGTGCAGCGGGCGATGGCGGCCGACTCGATGACCTCGGCGCGGCGAACGCCGCTGATCGCGGCGGTGCCCAAGATGTTCTTCCCGTTCCTGGTGATCCTGCCGGGCCTGATCGCAATCGCGCTGCCCACTGCGAAGGTCGAGACGGCTCCCGCCGGCGCAGCGACGACCATCCCGGCAATTCAGGGCATCATTCCGGCCAAGGTCGATTACTGGTCCGGCAAGCTCGAGCTCGATAAGAACGGTCAACTGGTGGCTGATTACGACATGGCCATCCCGCAGATGCTCCTGCGCTACTTCCCTGCCGGCATGCTGGGGCTGGGGCTGACGGCCCTTCTGGCCAGCTTCATGTCGGGTATGGCGGGCAATGTCACGGCGTTCAACACGGTCTGGACCTACGACATTTACAAGGCGTACGTCCACCCCAGCGGCAGCGACCGGCACTACCTCTGGATGGGGCGGTTCGCCACGTTCTTCGGCACCGTGATCTCGATCGGCGCAGCGTACCTTGTCTCGCGGTTCAACAACATCATGGACGCACTCCAACTGGTGTTCGGGTTCGTGAACGCGCCCTTGTTCGCAACCTTCCTGCTGGGGATGTTCTGGAAGCGGGCCACGGGGCATGGCGCGTTCGCGGGGCTGCTTGCCGGTACAGGCGCCGCGGCGATCTTCCACGGCCTGAACCTTCCTCGAGGCGCTGAGGTCGGCATCAAGGGAGGCTGGCTGACCGCCCTTGCCGGAGGCGGTCCACTTTACGCGTTTCCCACAGAGATGGCCCAGAACTTCTGGATGGCAATCGTGGCCTGGACATTCTGCTTCGTGGCCACGATCGTGATCAGTCTCCTCACCCGTCCGCGGCCGGACCGCGAGCTAGTGGGCCTGGTCTATGCCCTGACCGACAAGCCGCAGGAAGGGCACCTGACGTGGTATCAGCGGCCGCTGGCGCTGGGGGTGATCGTGCTGCTCATGACCCTGGCCCTGAACTTCCTCTTCTACTGAGACTCACGAGGCGATCCCGACCATGAACCTCGACATCCGCCTGCCGATCGGCCTCCTGTTCGCGTGTCTGGGCGGACTACTGCTGCTTTATGGGCTGGCCACCCAGTTCCTGCAGCCTGCGATCTATGAGCGATCCCTGGGCGTCAACGTCAATCTCTGGTGGGGTCTGGCGCTGCTTGTGTTCGGGGGCATCATGACCTACTTCGGCCGCCAGCCCACGCGCCCATCGTCCCCCACCCACTGAGCGAGGAACCCCGGAAATGCCGAGCCTGCCGCTGGTGCTCGCCGCCGAGACCGTGACCACGAAGCTGCTCTCGCTGAGCCTTCCCGACCTGGTGATCATCGTGGCGTATTTCGCCATGGTGCTGGGTATCGGCTGGTACCTGAAGCGGCAGACCCAGACCGGCGAAGACTTCTTTTTGGCCGGCCGCGAGATGACGGCCTGGATCGCCGGCCTCAGCTTCCTGTCGGCGAACCTGGGCTCGCTCGAGTTGATGGGCTGGGCGGGCGCGGCTTCCCAGTACGGGATCCTGGCGACCCACTGGTACTGGATCGGCGCCATCCCGGCCATGCTTTTCCTCGGCGTCGTGATGATGCCCTTCTATTACATCTCCCAGACGCACTCCGTTCCCGGCTACCTCCAGCTCCGCTTCGGGGAGGATAGCCGGGCGTTCGCGGCCATCTCGTTCGCGTTCATGACGATTCTGATGAGCGGCGTGAACATGTTCGCGATGGCAAAGGTGATGAAGGTCATCTTGGGCTGGGACATGAACTTCAGCATCCTGGTCTCGTCCTTGACCGTGGCCGCCTACGTGGCCCTGGGCGGCCTGAAATCGGCAATCTTCAACGAAGTGCTCCAGTTCGTCCTGATCTGGGCCGGTGCCATGCTGATCCCGATCCTCGGCCTGCTTGACGCGGGGGGCTGGGCGAACCTGCAGACGAAGATCGCCGAGCGCATGGGGGGAGCCGATTACACCCACGCCTGGAGGACGCTCGGCTCGTTCCAGGACAACCCCATGGGCATTCACTGGACGGGGATCGTCTTCGGGCTGGGCTGGGTGATCTCGTTCGGCTACTGGACAACCGACTTCCTCGTCGTCCAGCGCGTGCTCTCGGCCAAGGACCTGCGTTCCGCCAAGATGGCGCCGATCATCGGCGCGGCGTTCAAGATGATGGTCCCCTTCATAGTCATCCTCCCGGGACTGCTGGGGATCGGCCTGCTCGATACGACGCTCTATCCGGAGGATCAAACGCCGGCCGGAGGCCATAGCTACAACGAGGTCCTGCCGATCATGATGGGCCGTTATTTCGGGCCGGGTCTGCTGGGATTGGGGATCACGGCCCTGATCGCCGGGTTCATGGCAGGAATGGCGGGAAATGTCAGCGCCTTCGCCACGGTCTGGACTTACGACATCTACCGGGCCTTCATCAAGCAAGACGCCAGCGACGCCCATTACGTGAGCATGGGCCGCTGGTGCACGATCATCGGCATCTTCGTGAGCATCGGCACCGCCTACATGGTGATGGGTTCCAAGAGCATCATGGACTATGTCCAGGCGCTCTTCAGTTTCTTCATCGCCCCTTTGTTTGGGACCGTGCTCCTGGGAATGCTCTGGAGGCGGGCGACTTCGGCGGGAGGCTTCTGGGGGTTGCTCGCCGGTACGCTCTCGTCCATTGCGATGTGGGCGTTGGTCAAGTTCTATCCCCCCGCTCTGGCCTGGGTGGCCCTTTCGCCGCATGCCAAGGACATGGCCGAGAACATGTACCGCGGGCTCTGGTCGTGGATCATCTGCGTGGTCGTCACCGTCGCCGTCAGCCTGGTCACGCGGCCCAAGACCGACCAGGAACTGGTCGGACTCGTTTACGGCTGCACGCCGATCCCTGCCGAGCAGCACGTCCTCCTCTGGCAGCGGCCGATCTTCTGGGCGGGCGTGGTCGGGGCCGTATTCATCGCGCTCAACGTGATCTTCTGGTGAGGATTGACTGACATGACATCCGGCTCTCATCTCTCGATCTGGTTCTTCGTGGGCATCCTCCTCGCCTTTTACGGTCTGATCATCACGGGCGCGGGGATCTACGGCGTGTTTGTCCCTCCGCCGGTGCACCTCGCCCAGTACCACGCCGACCTCTGGTGGGGGCTTCTCCTGCTGGCCATCGGGGTTTTCTACTGCTACCACTTCGCACCGCGAAAAGCCCAGGCGCGGTGAGAGCGTTTACCGGAGAGGTCGCTGCTTTAGAGCGTCTGTCATTTCCTCGGCCGCGCGGTATTGGGAGGGCGAGGCTGGCACGCTGCAAGGTTGGCCTTGACATGGCCGAACCGCCTCGTGAGATGTTATCGGTTTTGTTGCGCTCGGGCGATGGGAGAGTGGTCCCCACCAATCAGTAAGAGGACATAGGCATGGAAGCCACCGTGGAAGCGCCTTCGGCTCAAACTCGCAAGGACTACACGAGCCGGCCCGGCGCTTTGAGCTGCTTCTTCCGCATGAGCCGAGATGGGTGCAAGAGCAAGTACAAAGACCTCAAGGCCACCGTCAAAGGCTACAAGAACCGCCTTGCCCACCTGACCAGGAGCCGCGAGCAGTGGAGGATCAGAGCCGAGAGAGCGGGCGAGCAGATCACCACCCCGGAAGTCGAGATCGCCGTACTGACTATTGACTACTGACCACTGACTACTGACCACTGACTGTTGGGGGCCATTTGCAGCAACGGAGCGACTTGCACCAGGGCGTCATCACGCCCTCTCAGGTGAGCCGCCGCGCTGCTCCGGCGATAACGGCTTGGTGCCTGGACCAATCCGGCGCGCACGGGGTTGAGCTCCACGTACCGCGCCGCGGTCAGGAGGTGGTCTTCATCCATGACGAACGAGGCGAAGCGGCCTTGCCACGGGTGCCCTCGCCAGCCCTCCCGGAAGTTGATCGACCGCGTGTACGGCCGATGTGCCTCGCCGATGGCGCGACGCAGGCTCTCGGCGGACCGCGGGACAACGATCAGGTGAACATGATTTGGCATCAAGCAATATGCTCAGAACGCGACCTGCTCCGCGCGGCAGAATTGTGCCATGAGCTCGAGGTAGTGCTGGTAGTCTTCCTCACCGAAGAATGTCTCTTGTCTGAGGTTTCCCCGCTGGGTGACATGGTGGGGCATGCCAGGATCTATCACACGTGCCAATCGAGCCATGGTGGGAAACTAACCCGGCCACAACCCCGCGTCAAGAGTTAGGTATGGTGTCCTTGCGTCAGGAAAGCTTTGGGAAGGAGGAAGAGACTCGAGCTCTGAAACCTTTCGTTGAAACCCTGCGGGTACGAATCCCGCCTGGCAAAGCTGGACCAGCAGCC
>JBEKTN010000244.1:0-12980 GCA_049516015.1 Isosphaeraceae bacterium
GAAACTCGGTCTGACCCCATGCCCCCCCGCTGTATCTACCTGGTCAAAGTCAGAGGTCATATTGTTACACAATTAGTAAAGTGTATGATGGTTAGACGCTCTCTCTTGGTGGGTGGGCAACGCTGGGATCAGCCGGGGGAGGATCAAGGCGCGTCTGGTAGGGCTCGCCGGTCTCGATCGCCCGCTGCATGGCGTCGTAGATCTCCAGGATCGTGAGCTTGGTGCGATAGTCGCCGTGCTGCTGGATGTCCTTCTTCTTGACGACCGGGAAGGTCTCCATGATGTAGTCGGTGTCGTCCCGGTTGACGCCGTAGAGGTGGAAGAAGGCGGCGTCCAGTTCGCAACGGAGCAGGAAGCGGCGGTCATCGTTCCAGCGAAACGGGGGGCCCTCGTAGCCGCAGTCTCGCGCGAAGGGGAAGAGATCCCAGGCAGTAAAGCTCAATTCCAGAATCCGCCACCCCATCCACGTTTCCATACACGGTAGAAGGGTGCTAGAGAGAGCCGACCTGTCATAGATTTCAGGCGGGACGACGGCCATCTGAACCATGATGTAGTCCGAAAGGTGCAGGCCTCCAACGAACTGTCGCGCGAAGTAGTCAAATACGAAACTCTGGAAGTTTGCGAGAAGGCAGCACACTCGGCGGGGTGAGCCCGAAACCCGCGTGAGGACTCGTAGTGAAAAGGTGGGTGCGGACCACGGGATGACGCAAGGAATGACCGTTCGTTCATTTGTCACGCTACACACATCCATGTAGCTGAAGAACCAGCGATGCTGCCAATCTCCGATCTGGGACAGAACGGCATCTTCGGGGATCCATGCGCGGCAGTTCGCGTAGCGGTAGGGGTCGTGGAGAGATTCGCGCGGTATCTCTCGCGAGCGCCCCGTTCTCTGGCCTTTGGAAATGGTGTAGGCGTCCGCGAACCGATGATTCAAGGCGCTCACTATCTTCCCCTCGAACATTCGCAGAAGACGCTTTCCGTTCGCCTGCAAGAAAACGTCGCCTTGATACGTCTGCAGGGCAGAATTCTCCTCCGGGTAAAGAAGAAGGTCTGCTCGCAGATTAATGTCGATAATACGGCGAATGACCGGCAACCATCCTTTGACGTCCCCAGTTTGATCTTCCGCCCACGTTGGCAACCTGCTACGGATCTCACTGCATATTCGCGAGTCTCGGTTCCGGCGGAAGATCGGGCACGTGCCAGAGTAGGGACTCAGTAGGGCTATATCCTCGGCTGACAGCGTGAAATGCCGCTCCTGATCAGCCAGATGCTCAACCTGCCTAGCGAAGAAGAAGAGATCGGCTTTTTTTTGTGAGTGATCCGGACCAGTTAGCGTGATCAGGCAGAACCGGAACCGGTGATCTACATCCTGGAAAAGATGTTCTTCGTTCTCAAAGCTGTAGAGGCTTGCTAGGCCATTGCATTGGATTAGATCCTGAAAGAACAACTTCGTCGTATCATCGCTGGCAATCCCAGAAGGCACTACACAGCCGATGCGCCCGGTTGATCGGATGAGTTGACGGTACAATTCGGCAAATATACTATAGGTGTTTACATCTCCTCTGCCACAGAACGGAAATCGCCTCGAGTTACGTACGAAGTGGCTTTCCGCTTCGGCTTGTCGCAAGTCGTTCAGAAATGCCTTGTGCAAAGCAGGGCTATCGGTTTCCAGGGCTTCGATCATTCGCCTGCGTGTACCCGCGTTCGAAGCAGAAGCAACATCCGGACAGCGCTTAGCGAACCACTCCTTCTCCTGGATCTTGATTCGCTCCCAGGGTGGATTGCTCAACACCACATCGAACCCTCCCTTCCAACCCAATATGTCATCGTCCGTGATCTCCTCCGACTGCAAGGACTGGAACACGTTCGGAAACGCCAGGTGCCAGTGGAAGAACTGGTAACGGTCTGCCAACCTGGAGATCTCATCCTTGACTTCGCGGGGGACGACGTTCGGGTTGTTTTCGAGCTTTCGCAAGGTTGATTCGGTCAGGGTCACGCGAGGCTGGAGATCCAGCACGCGCACTTTTGGAATCACGAAGGCGGCACACCAGGCGTCGGCCATTAACCTGGCAAATTCGTATGGCTGCGACTTCTTGAGTTCCCGGTAAGCTTCGTCCTTCGCATGTATTCCCTCGATCGAATCGTCGCTCATCGATTCGATGCGCGCCATGGCGGGCCCAATGTTCGACAGGCGAATCGTCTCGGATTTGGCGAAGAGGTCGAACATCGTGGTTTGCCGGTTCCGTTCGTCCCGGTTTTGCTTCCGATAATCGCGGCAGACCGCTTTGTCGTCTCCCTCGATAGGCTCAAAGGCTTCGTCCGGAATCCCGCGCTTGAGCAAGGCGGGCGTTGTCCCGAGCAGGCTGTTCCCGACCTGGATGTGGTGATCGAGGAAGGAGAGTGGCTTGCCCGGTTCCAGTGCCTCCATCCAGAGGCTGACCTTGCAGAGCTCGGCCGCCATCGGGTTCAGGTCGACGCCGTAGATGCACCGGCCAATGATGTCGCGTTTGGCGTGCTGGAGCGCGCTCAAACTCGGCTCGTCGTCACCCGTCCGAAGTCGGGCCAGATGCTTGGCCATCCGCTCAGCCGCGGCTATCAGGAAGTGGCCGCTGCCACAAGCCGGATCACAGATCTTTAGGTTGAGCAGGGCCTCTTCGCGATTGGGCTTCGCCAGGGCTTCCTGGACGACTGGATCGAGGGCCGAGTCAAGCAGGCAACTGATGAGCGAGGTCGGTGTGTAATAGCTCCCCGTCGTCTTCCGCTCGTGCCCCGCAGCTACGGCCAGAATGAAAGGCCCCTCGTCGGTGTCGATGCGAGGGTGCAACTCGAGAAGCGACTCGTACACCGACCCCAGCTCCTCGGAGCCCAGGTTGCCGAAGTCCACCGGCCGCAGCACGGAACCGCCGAGTCCCGAGACGTCCTCGGTATAGCATAGGTGGCGGATCGCTTCGAGCAGGTGCTCGTTCGCCAGCGACGCGGCATCGAGATGCGGAGTCGTCTGAGGCGAGAACAGGAACGAGCCAAGCCCGGGAATCGCGAGAGGGGCATACCCAGCCCGCAGCTTCTCGAACAGGACCTTGAGCGACTCGTAGAGGTCCGAGTGGGCCGTCCCACGTCGCTGCGACGCCAGTTTCCGGAGTCGTCCGAGCGAATAATACTGGGCATAGCGGCGACGGGCCTCGGGCGTTGAGTCCGGAGGATGGAGGAGGTTCTGGTCCTCGCCCAGCCGCTTGTCCTCGGCCACGAGCAGCAGCAGGAGCCGGTAGACCATCCGGAGCAACTCGCGGTAGAACTCCTGCGTATCGAGCGTTGCCGTTCGCAACGCGTCGTTGAGCGCGATGTTTCCCCGGGCGGTCCGAAAGCCCGTGCCGAGAGCCTGGATGGCCCGCTCGACCCCGACTCGCAGCTTCTCACGGGCACGCGTTCCCTGCTCCTCGGCTAGCTTCGACCACTTCTCGAGCCAGCATTCCTCAGGTCGTTCCTCGGCCAGGATCTCGACCCGCGACTGGTGGCTGAGCGCGAAGAGAAGGACGAAGTCGGAGTAGACTTCTCCGTCGAACATCGCCTCGAGGTCGAACTCGACGTTCGAGGCCCGGACCAGGCTGACGTTGTCGTGCAGGACGACCAGCTTCATGCCGTTCGACACGAAGCCCCAGCGGTGCTGGGCCGATCTGTTCAAGAACTCCTGTACCAGGCTGTAGGGGCTCCGCTGAGCCGCGCCGGTGGCCCCCGGAGTCCGGCGGTCGACCTCGTGCTTGAACGATACGAGATGCACGGGGACGTGGCTTTGCCATTGATGACTGACCGGGTACGGCTTACCGTCGATCTCGAGGGTCCGTTTGTTTGCCTGGAGCCAGCCATACCCGAGCTCGCGGAAGAGGGGCAAGAGCCATTTGTCCCGCGTCAGGGTCGTCCCCTGGTCGGAGGCCGGCACCTTCCGCGAAGCCTCACGGAACGCCTTCCAGTTGCCCACGCAGGTGTTCCACGCCCGGGCGGCCGCCTCGTTCAGACGCTCGCCGGCGTTCAGATGGTACGAGTCGGGCGTCAGCCCCGGCAGGCTCGGGTCGCCATCGACGATGCGTGCCAGCAGGTCCACCGGCAGCAGCAGGCCGGAGGTCTGGACGGTCGAGAAGGGGTTTCGCACGCGGGTTCGCATATCCACTCAATCCGCGGGTAAGTAAACGTAGAGGCCGAGGATGTCGGCCGGTAGTTGCGGCTCGATGGTTTCTTTCATCCCCCGGCGCTGGATGGCCTGTCGAACCCGCTTGTGGGCGGCGAGCAGTTCCTTGCCCCGCTCGTAGGCCGTGACATCGAGCCTGCCCTGGATCGGCCCCAGGTTGTCGAGCACCTTGCGAACGAACGAACGGGCCACGTCGTCGCTCACGTTCTCGTCCGGCTCGGCCTGGAGCAGGCTCTCTGCCGCCTCTCGCGAAAGCCAAGAGGGCGTGGCCGGCGCCCCGGCAAAGGCCACGAGCTGACAGTCCTCGGCGAGCAGCGGCCGCGTAACCTCGTTGATCGTCGTCAAAATGTGGTACCGGAACCGGACGAGCAATACCGTGGTCCGGGTCTGCACCGCCTTCGTCCGAATGGCCCCGCACCGCGCCGCGAGCACGCGACGGCTGCCGTCCGCGAGCACCGGGTCGAGGGCCGATTCCATCGCGTAGCTTGCCAGTCCCTCGACGAGGGGATGGGTCCGCGACAGGTAGAGTTCGCCCTCGCTGACCGGCAACTCGAAGCGAGCCCGGATCTCATCCTTCCCCCCGGCGGTCTCGCGGACTGCGGCCGGCGTTTCGCGGAGGTCGAGCAGCAACGAACCGCGGCGCTTTGTGGCCGTGCCGCGGTAGCCCCGCACCGCGGTGGTCACGAACTGCTCCACGTCCGTCGCGGAACCGATGGCCGAGCGGACGGCCTGAACTTCCTCGGCGACCGACCGGTCATCGAAACGGTGCTGGGCGAACAGGGCCCGGCTTCGCTTCTCGCGATCGGCGGCGCTCTTCCACTCCCGATCGAGCTCTTCCACCTTGGTCTTCAGGTCATCATCCTCGAAGAGCAGGAGCTGTTGCGTGTCCCGCTGCTTCAAGAGAAGCCCCTCGTAAAGTGCTTCGAGCACCGCGTTGCTGGTGGTCGGGACGGGAATGGAGATGCCGAGATCCTTGCGGATCGTCTCGTGCTTGGCGATCAGGACCTTGAGCACGAGGCCATCGATCTGGTTGTCTACCCCATAGTAGGTGACGACGCGGATCTCCGGCTTCACCTGGCCGAAGCGGTCGACTCGTCCCTCGCGCTGCTCGTGCCGGGTCGGGTTCCAGGCAAGGTCATAGTGAACCACGGCGTCGAAGTACTGCTGGAGGTTGATCCCCTCACTGAGGCAGTCGGTGCAAACCAGCACGGAGCGTTCCAGGCCGTCCATTCCCCGGATTCGTTCAGCCCGCTCCTCGGGTGGGAGGTTCCCCGTGATCGGGACGACGGTCACGTCTTTGGGCAGCCGGGTTCGAAGCTCATCGGCCAGGTACTCGGCGGTGGCGATGAAGCGGCAGAAGACGATGGGGCGGTTGCCGGACTGGATCAGTTCTTTAAGGATCGGGATCGCCTTGAGCAGCTTCGGGTCCCCGTTGCCCTTGAGCCGCTCCGCGGCCCTGGCCAGCTCCAGCAGCCGCTCGCGATCGGGCGAAGCGGCCGTGGCTTCGACGTCATCGGTCGTATCGGAGCCGGCCACCACGTCGGGGATCTCGGTGAGCTCATCGACGTCCTCGTCGAGGACCAGGGGGCGGCTGATCATGTCGACGTCCTCCAGCGTCTCGGCTCCGATCGCCCGCAGCTTGCTGCGCAGCGTGGCCGCCGCGGCGGCCGGGCTGCTGGCGGCGGCACGTAGCAAGGCCAGGGCGGCCCACCAGCGCATCCGCTGCCTGACCCTCGTCAGGTCGTGTGAATCCTGGACCACCTCGCGGGCATACTTGAGCAGGCGGTCGAAAAGAGCGCGGTAATCGGACTTCGCACCAAGCTGATAGGTCTCCTCTTTCTCCTTGCGCTCGGGAAAAGCCGTGTGGTCGCCCAGGTAGCGCCGAATGTCACCGCGCCGGCGCTGGGCAAAGTGCTTGGCCAGCTCCTCGCGGTGCTTGCGATTCTCCTCGCCCGAGAGGTTCTCGGGCAACTCGGCGAAGTCGGGGCGAAGCAGGGTCAGCAGCGAGCGGAAGCCCTGGGGGTTGCCACTGTGCGGGGTTGCCGTCACCAGGATGAGGTGCTGGCCTTCCTTGCGGGAGAGCGACTGCACAAGCTGGTTCCGCTGCTGCCGGCTAGTCGAGCCCCGACCGGGCTGGGCAAGGTTGGTGCAGGTGTGGGCCTCATCGACGATGATCAGCTCCGGGCACCGCGCCAGGAAATCCTGGCGGTGCGCGTCTCCCTTGATGTAGTCGAGCGACACGACCGTGAAATCGAAAACATCAAAGACGGAACGATTGCCGCAGATGCGGTCGAGCCGTCGGGCCGTGCCGGAGAGAACCAGTTCGGCGTCAATATGGAACTTGTCCTTGAGCTCGGCTTGCCACTGCTCGGCCAGGTGGGGCGGGCAGAGAACCGCGAATCGGCGGATCTCGCCACGGTCGAGCAATTCCCGGGCCACCAGCAAGCTCTCGACCGTCTTGCCGATGCCGACGTCGTCGGCAATCAGAAGCCGGATCGGGTCCAGCTTCAAGGCCATCAGGAGCGGCACGAGCTGATAGGAGCGAGGCTCCACGGCGATCTTGCCGAATGACCGGAACGGGCCGGCACTGGAGCGAAACCCCAGCCGGACCGCGTCCCGTAGCAGCCGGCAGGACTGGTGGTCGCCGAGCTGGGCCGGATCGGGTGGGGGGAAGACCGCGGACCGGATCTCCTCGAGCGCCGGATCGATCCCGGCGACTTCGACGTCGGTGCCTCCCAGGGGCCGGACGACCAGGAAGTCCTCCTGCGACTCGGGCAGGACCACCCACTCGCGATTCCTCGCCCTGACCAGCGATCCCACGGCGTATTTCACGGTTCGACTCCGCTGGAAGCGGTCACGCTCATCGCCGGTTCATCGAGTGTCCCGGTCTGGATTGCTTGGGGTTTTCCAAAGAGGTTCGGGTGCTCGGCAATGATCGGGTCCCAGTCGGCCGTGTGCGCGAAGCGGATGACCTCGAATCCGGCGTCCTCCATTTTAGTCGTAATCGCCTGGTCCCGTTGCTGGCGCTCGGGGAAGTCGTGGGGAGGCCCATCAACGTAGATCGCGACCCGCTGTTTGTCGTAGAGGAAGTCAGGCCGCGTGCCGACTTTCGTGATGAACTTCTGGGCGTCGCTCGGCAGGTGGAGGCCGCGTCGCGCGAGGTAATTGAGCCACTGGCGTTCGAGCTCGCTCCCTGCCTGCTGCTTCAGGGCTTCGAGATGCTCCGAGAAAGTGCATGTGGTGGGGGAAGCCAGGACCGTGCAGCGGGTCAGAGCGAGCAGTGTCTCCTTGATCGTCTGCCGGTCGAGCAGCTCATGCTCGCGCTGGTTTGCGTACGTCATCAGGCAATCGTAACAGGCAACTTCGCAATCCTCGGTTGCCCCCTCGGCGCGCCGGCTGTCTCTGCCCGTCTCGGGATGGAAATGGCAGATCCGCAAGGCTTCCCTGGCCACGTTGGCGAAGGCGTCGGGCTCGTCGAGCAGGCGGCGGAGTACGCCGGCCCCGCCCTCGGAAGCTTCATAGAACAACATCTGGCGGCGGTCGTCAGGCGAGGGCAGGGGCTCGCAACCGATCTCGTTATCCTCGAGCTGGTAGACGGCCTGGATCGCCTTCTTGAGAGCGGACTGGAGCGAGGTGAAGACGACCTCATCGAGCCGTTCGGCCGGCTCGAGGATCAGGCAGTTCCGCCGATCTTCGACGAAGGGAACGACACGGTCCGTCTTCGGGCCCATGGGATCGCCGGGGTCTTCCTCCGCGGGAAGCTGGTCGGATGATTGCCAGAACCCCTTCTCGCGATCGAGCACGAAACCGTAGCGGTCCTTGTTACTACGTCTCCGCCACCCGAGGTTGATCCGCCAGATGGTGGCCGCGTCTCCATAGATCAACTTGAAGAAGGGCTGATCATCTTTGGTGACCTCACCCGTCCGGCACTCGAGTACGCCCCCCACGTTCTTGAATCGGAGCCCGCACCGGATTTCGTAACCGAGTCGGGTCCGTTCCTCTTCATCGCTGGTGATCCGATCGCGCCGCTTGGTCGCCACGTTCTGGAGCCGCAAGAGGTTATCCAGGCGATGGAGATTCGCCTGCCCACAGTTCTGACAGAGGTCATCTCCGGCCTCACCTGGGGCAAGCTCCTGGATATAGCCGCACGAGCGGCACTGCTTGGCCGACTGGGTGATGGCTCCGTCGCCGTCGGCGACAGGCAGGATGACCTTGTTGACGATGTAGCGGGAGCCCTCGTGATAGATGATGCTGCGCGGGCCGAACTCGGTGATCGCCAGGAAGCGCGGGCGAGAGAGGAATTCGTCGCGGCCCTGGACGCGTTTTCGCGCGGGGATGAACGCGGAGAGCGGCAGGCGGGGGAAATTGTAGCCCGGCAGAAATCCCTCGCTGGCGAAGTAGCGGTAGGAGTAGAAATCCGACTGCACGACGTTGCCCGCGTCGGTCAACAAGGCAATCTGGGCTTCCGCTTCCCTGCGCAGCCGCTTGGCTTCTTCCCACTGGGGCTGTCGGGCGACGTCGGCAATCACCTGGTTCTGATAATTCCATTGAGCCTTGGCCGCCCGGAACAGGCTTCGCCAACGCTCGCAAGCGGCTTCGAAATTCTGCATCGTCTGGTTCAAGACCTGCTCCAGCCAGCCAGGCTTGTACCACGAAGCACGCTCGAGCTCGCCGCTCAGCGTGTCGAGAATGGCCTGGGTCTTGTCGCGGGCGGCGACCAGAGCGGTCTTCTTGGTCAGGGACGCCCGTGGGCCGGCTCTCAGCTCCAGTGAGGGAGAGACTCCGTCGACATCGAGGATCTCCGTGAGCGAGTCGCCCAGGTACTGGTCTGTCTCGGCGAGCCAGAGCGCGTGGGCGTGGGCCCGGACCAGGTCCTCGTTGGCCAGGTCAAGTCGGGGCAGGCTCACCGCTCCGGAAACCATCAGCTCCTGGCGGCGGAAGAAATACTGGTCGTGGGAATTGCCCGTTGCACAGTAGGTCAGCACGAGAGCAGGTTGCCCGCTCCGTCCCGCTCGGCCACTTCGCTGGGCATAGTTCGCCGGGGTCGGGGGCACGTTCCGCATATTGACCACGTTGAGCTGGCGGATATCGACGCCGAGCTCCATGGTGGGGGAGCAATAAAGGACGGGGAGCTTGCCGGTGCCGAAATCCTTCTCGCGTTCCTGCCTCTCTTCGTATGAGACCTGTGCCGTGTGCTCGTGAGCCTCGAATCCCCGGCAATCGCCAGCGATGGTGCGATAGAACTGGACGAAGAACGGATTGGTGCGGCCACCGTCGTCAGGCAAGTTCGGGACGCGAATGGGATCGTGAAACGCCCGAGCTCCTTGGCCGGCATGCCAGGCCATGCAGGCCGCCGAGACGCGGTAGCCTGGTATTCCATCGTCAGTGGTCGGGGCCTCTGTTTCGACGACGAACTGAGCTTTCGCCAGGACTCGGAAGAGGTCGATGCAGATCTGGTCACGGTCCTTGACGGTCAGCTTCTGCCCGTGCCTTTCGAACTCGGGCAGAACCCCCTTGCGGCTCAGGTACTGGCCAAAGCCGCTCCGCCCGGAGAGGTAAGAGAAGTAGCGGCGTTCGCGTGGCTGGCGAGCCCGGGGGAACACCGAGGTTGCCAGTTCGGGCTTCTCCTGCTCGTCAACGGCCCAGGGTTGGCGCAGCCGCTGGGAACTCTGCTGGATGAGTCGCTCATGGAACTCGTACGTCAGGTAGTCCACATCGATCGCTAGCTCGCGCCGCAGGTAGTCGAGCAAGGCGGTCGCAATGTCCTCACGGGTTTGAGGGCTGGCGCCCACAAGGGATGCATGGCAGCCTTGCCAGAACTCGTTGGCCCGGCAGAGGTCGCCAAGCGACACGTACTTGATTTTCAGCAATCCGCACTGCTCGAGGTTCGGCGAGGTGACTCTCCATCCTCGCTTGAGGTCGCGGTATATCCTGTAGCCGATGACATTCCGCATTGCCTTGTCGGTGTCGGCCTTCTGGGCGAACTGGACGCCGGGCTCGCGGGCATAGAGCTCGAGAGGGAGATCGAGGGCCTTGAAGATGCGGAGTGCCAGCTCGTCGTACGAGATTCCTTCGGAACCGGCTGCCAGCGCGGCCTTGTAGAGTGCAGAGCGAAGCAAGCTGACCTCAACAAAGTCGTTGAAATGGCCGGCCTGGAGCGAGGCATCCTGGCGGTTGTCGGTGAAACTCAGAAGCTTCTTCGCATGCTCCTGGAGCGAGGCATCCTTCTTGAGCATGAGGACGATCGAAAGGCTCAAGATTGTCGTGGCGGTGCTCCGGCCGCCGCTGGAGAGCGTCGCCAGCCGGCCGAAGTCCGAATCTCCGCGACGGGCTCGGTAAGAGACCGCACAGTTCTGGCAAAATCGAAATGGAGCGGATGTGAAGAAGAAATCGAGGCCACCCGGGTCGATGAATCCGTCGGGACCAATCGTCGTGCGCTGGGGAAGCTCTTCGCGGAGGTTTGGTCGGAGGCGCGGCTGAGACGAGTCGATCTCGAACCAGTCCTCTGGTAGACGGGCTATCTGCTCTTCCGGATCGTCGGGCCAGAGCCGGTTCGGATCGCGATAGAGGAAGCCGGCGACACCGTCCTCATCGCTATTGAGCCTGTCGGAGATCTCCCGCGGTTTGAACTTGATCCGTCCTGAATTCGGGTCGGTGTACTTCCAGATGGTGTAATATTCCGCGCCGCATTCCCGGCAGAAGGCCAGGGGAAGAAGGACTCTCCCCTTGTTCGAGCCGGGGACGAATTGCTGGCCCCTCAGGGAGAGATGACGCTCCCCGGGCTCCTCGAGAGACGCATAAACGGAATCTCCTGGGCTGATAAACTGATGGAGCCGGAAGGCGAACGGCTTGGTGTGCGACTCCGGGTGTTCCTCGCAGTTGTACCCGGCAAGGAGCCAATCGCGGATCACGCGCTCACACGCGCTCTCTTCCATGCCGGTCAGGCGGCCCAGTTCCCGAGCGATTCCTCGTTCCCCGACGATTGGCCGGGGTCTGCCGCGCAGCAGGCGCCCGCCCTCGGCCTCGCGACGAAGACCCAGCCGGTCTTCCAGCCAGCCGGCCAGAGGCGAGCGGACGAAAGCCTGGTACTCGGTCGGTATGGGCGCCTCTCCACGGACGATTTTCCGCAGCAATTCGGTCGTTTCCGGCTTCCCGGGATCCGCCTGGACGGTCGCTCTCGTCAGGGTTTCACTGATCACATTCTCAGGCCGAACGTCCGACCCGAAAAGGCGGGTGGCAACCCCGGCGACCTCCAGCCGCTGCTGATCGAGAGTGCCCCCGCTCGACATCGTCGCCGATGTGCCGACGCAAAGCATGTGCTCGGCCTGGCAAGCCACCCGCAGACGACGGACCAGAAGAGCGACGTCGGCTCCCTGACGCCCCCGGTACGTGTGCAGTTCGTCGAGTACGAGGAAGCGGAGATTGCGAGCGGCGTTGACCAGTGGGCGTTCGAAGGGCCGGGTCAGCAACAGCTCGAGCATGACGTAGTTCGTCAGCAGAATGTCCGGCGGGTTCTGGATGATCAGGTCCCTCTGCTCCCTGCTTTCCTGGCCGGTATAGCGGTCGAACCGCACGGGCTCCTTGCCCAGACCGAATCCCACCCGCAAGAACTTCTCGAGCTCACCGTACTGGCTGTTGCAGAGCGCGTTCATCGGATAGACGACGACCGCCTGAATACCCTGCTTTCCGCCATTCCGCAGCACACGGTCGACAATCGGAATGAGGTAGGTCAGGCTCTTTCCCGACCCGGTCCCCGTCGTCAGCACGTAGTTCTGGCCACGTCGCCCGGCCTCGATCGCCTCGACCTGATGGCGATGGAGCAGCATCCGCGAGCCAATCGGATCCTCCTCCGTCTTGATTCGGAAGATCTTCCGACAACCCGCGTGCAGCAATCCCCGGTCCACCAGATCGTCGACCCAGCCACCGGGTTCGAAGCTGGGGTTCAACTGGATCAAAGGCTGGGGCCAGAGAACCTCGTCTCTCAGGCTTTCTTGAACGAACTCATCGATTCGTCGATCACGAACCTGGACGAAACTACGAACGTAGTCGGCGTAGTCCTGGATCACGCGATCGCGCAGGGAGAAGACGTCCATCGTAGGGACATCCATTCACGGGCAGGTTTGCGAAAACCCTCCGGAACTGACACCATCGTCGATTGATTGCACAAAGCGCACTCTATCCGGACGGACGGACCTAATCAACCGTCTAGCAAAGTTTTCGAGAGAAAGTGAGCGAATTTCTGTGACATACTGAATATGGACGGACAGCTCGTCGAGATCGGGTTGCGTTCAGTTCTTGTCAATTCGGCGGTCGGTGGATGGCAGTAGCCAGCGGGGAGGGCCTGCGCGCAGCCTGACCCCGCTGGTGGGGCGTGAGGCGTGAGGCGTGGGGCGTGAGGCGTGGGGTGTGAAGCGTGAGGCGTGGGGGGAGAACGGTGTTCAGTGAGTCCGAAGGGAGGGAGCCAACGGTGTTACAAAAGCGGCAAAACGAAGCCAATTTGCTCGGAGTGTTAATCGTTGGCATGTTGTGACTTAGGACCAACCAGGGCGGAGTCGAGCCGGAAAAACAAAGCCAATTTCCGGCCGGCGGCGTGGGGTGCCGGTGAGAAGAACGCCGATTATCGCGGAGGCGTAACTTGTCTCTATGACACCCAACTTCTCGGCGCATGCTTGCACGCATCCGAGTCTGGTGGCCGCTCTCGCCCTGCGGCCGTCAGGGGCATGCCAGACGTACCAGTCGCCCCCCCAGCCACCGGGCCCCCGGAGGGGTGGGCGGCTGTCGGCTTTGTCAGCCCAGCCTC
>JBEKTN010000245.1:0-12913 GCA_049516015.1 Isosphaeraceae bacterium
AACGCGACAAGATCCTCCCCAAGTATGAAATCCTCATCCAACCTCAATCGATCTAACGGACCTCGGATCACGGAGAACCAAGATCGCGAATCAAGATGAAATTATTATCGGGGATTTCCCCTGAAACCCCATCTGGCCTCCGGGCTGGCGCTAGCCATCGAGCGCGCAGGGGCCAAGGTGCTGCCCCTGGCGCCGTACAGCTCGGACTATACCCCGATTGAGGATCTGTGGTCCAAGGCCAGGCAGTATCTCCATCGGGCTGCGGCGCGGTGGCGAGGGACATTGCATGACGCCTTGGGAGAAGCATTGGAGCATGTGACTGTTCAAGATATTCTCGGCTGGTTTTCAACATGCTGGTCTGTGTGCAACCCATGAGTAAACCGCGCTAAATGTTGACCTGACGCTTCGCTGGTTGCAGTTCAGGTATCAATGGGTTATAATCAAGCCCCTTACTGCTGAACGCCGAGATTTTTTGGAGAGGTGCACCAACGATGATGCGAACTTCCGAAAGGAACGAGGAGACAGTCTGGCCCTCGAAGACGGATGTCGGGAAAGCGATCACCCAGAGCGTCGTCTGCCCCTACTGCGGGCGTGACCTCTCCGATAGATCACGATCATGCGACAAGTGTGTTACTCCAGAAGGCAGCTACCAAACATAGAGATATTGCCGCATAGAGACACATATCCTTCCCGCGTCGGATCGACTCGCGAGGGACTCGCTTTTGACATCACTGCACGGCCGGGGCTCCGTGAGCCAGCCTCCAAAATCGTGGTCATCGACAGAAATCGGCCGATTGGCACCACCGGAATAGATGATAATGAGGTTCAGGGATACGGTTCCGGGGCGAGCAATTCGGCGACTACCAGCCGGTGAGCAGATCTTGGACCTCGGTCGCAAGGCGGTCCAGCCCTATTACTGGGTAAAGTCTCTGAAATACAGGAAAATCGGGCGAACGACCTGGTTGCTTGTCAACTCCCGCGATGCCGTCACCAGGCGAGCTCTGGCTGGGTAACTCAAGGATCGGGAGCTCGAGACGGAACGCCTTCGGATCAACCTTAGGTGCGCAAAGGGGCCCTTGTTGATCCGTCCGAGATCGACCGACGTGGAGGTTATCAAGGGGATCTTCCGTTTCGGAGAGTATCGCGCTATCCAGGGACCGATAAGGGGACGGGAGTCGTTTACGTGACAGTCGGAGCGACTGTTGCTCGTCCCGTTGTCTTCGCGTCCCCTTATCTTCGCCCAAGCACTTATGGAATAAGGTCGCTGCAGCAGATCTACGAGTAACTTTCTCTGGTTTTTTCAGAGTCACGCGGACACCAGTACACAAACGGCTGGAGATTCTCAGGGCGTATTAGACAATACTCAGGGCGAGTCGTGGGATTTATGACGGAGGCGATGATGTAAGAATTGAAAGCCAGGCCGAAAAGACCTCAAATCGAAAACCCTGAGAAGGAAAGAGATGATTGGATCTCACTCCTTGACCAACTTGTCACGAAGGTTAACGCTTGGGTCCAGCCAGATTGGGCTACGAAAGTAATCAAGAAGGCCATGGGAGACTCTATTCTTGGAGAGTACGAGGCTCCGGCCCTGCTCATGCAACGTGACTTCGCCCGCGTCCTCATGGAGCCGATCACGCGATTTGCTCCCGGGGCTGACGGAGTGATCGATCTCTACCGGATGCCGGCTTATGACGACATCGCTAGCCTCTATCGTGTAGACGGCGAGTGGAAACTTCACTACGCATTCCGGGGGGGGAAAATGATCTCCGGAATCAGGAACACGGAACCGTTGCAGTTCACCGAAGAAAACTTCCTTCGGGTGCTCAACGAGATCTCTGACCATGGCGCATAGACTCTACGACTGGATAGGCCGGATAAAGGCAGCGAGCCGAGAATATCAGGCTCTGCTTGACTGACTTTCCAGACCTCCGGGTCGGTCGCGGACGTCGAAAGCCCGGCCTCCTCAAGGCCATAAAGTACAAGGTCGAGTGCCTGCCAGAATTCAGCCCAAGCATCGGTCTGCATACGCTGCACCAGATATTCGACCTGTCCTTGGATATTGGCGTCAGCCACGAGTCCCTTCACCGCTCTTCTCCTGGCGTCGTTGCCGCAGGAGCTGTCTTAGCTGAGCCAATCGCTCATGACGGCTTCCTTCCCGCTCGGGGAACCGAAGCTGCTGCAACCGGATCTGTTCCGCGCGGTAGGCCCGGATACGCCGTTCGTACGCATCAAGCTCGTCCTGGTGTTGCCGGTAGTAGCGCTCGACGATCCTGATCTCCTCGTGAGTCAGACTGGGGATCCAGCGGATAATCTCGTCGTGGGAGCACCCGTCCTGAAAGTACGGAACCAGGTCGTGAACCGTGATCCGGCTTGTGGAGAGCTGGAGCCCTCGTCCACGATCGACAAGAGTGATTACTTTCTGCATACCCCTCCCCCTCCGCGCGTGCATTGAGCACGACTGTTTATTCTAAGTAAGTCCCCGCAACGAGGAAAGTGACAGCACGCGGGTCGAGCCAAGCAGTCGTCTAGAACGCGCGGAACGAAGCCAACTAAAACCGGCGGCGAACCTTCTGTTTCAAAGGGGTAACGTCCGACGGCTTTGGCCCTTTCCCCGTAGAACGAACCCGATTTCGGGGCGAAACTGGAGTTCGGTCGGCCGGAGCGGAAGCCGGCCGCGATGTGCGAGAATCCTATGGAAAGCCGCAGAACCAAGTGAGCCGGAGGGAGATCGCCCTGGGACCCTGCTCATCGTCTCTCGACGCGGCCATGGCCTCGTGCTAGGCTGACCTTCTTGCGATCACGCCTTCCCATACATCATCGATCCTGAAACTCGGTTCTGATGCAAGGAGCCTGGTGAAGATGTCACGTCACTTTCGGGCCGCGATGGTGGGTTCTCTGCTGGTCCTGAGCATGGGGCCTGGCGGCTTCTGCCCGCGGCGCGCTCTTGCCCAGGACAAGGGACAGGTGCTCAAGATCGAGCGCGACTTGAAGACGATGCAGGGGCAATGGATCTCCAAGGATGGGCAAGGCGGCGAGAGCGTGTGGAACTTCAAGGAAGAGCATGTCTCGCTCAAGACCCCGACTCGCGCCTACGAGATGACCATCAAGCTGAACTCCAAGGGCGAGCCCGAGAAGCACATTGATTTTGACGTCTCCGAGAATTCGCCCAACGCCAAGGGGTACAAGGCTCAGGGGATCTACAAGTTCACTGACGACGGCACCCTGAAAATCTGTTTCGGCGACGGCGACTCGGGGCGGCCCAAGGAGTTCAAGACCGATTTCGGCAAGTCGTTCTCCTTCGATTTGAAGCAGAAATGATCTGTCCAGGTGGATCGCGGGCGGGTATTCCTGGCCGGGCCCAGCGTTCACATCTTTGACAATGTACCGGCCGTCGCTCCGTCGCTCCTCAGCCTCCAACCTCTGACCGATCCCCGACCAGACGGGCCGTGGCGTGGCCCGCCGCACCACCCGCTTCATGATGCCTGATCCTGAATCCATCGACTTGAGCACGGCCCCTTCCTCCCGCGGTCAGACTCCCGCGTTTGCCCTGGTTCTGATCCTGGCGGCGACGGTGGGGGCGTACAACCTCTCCTCGCGTCCCCCAGAGGCGCCGTCCTCGCCCGGCGCACCAAAGGCTGCTGAAGCGTCCGGTGCCCTCTCCGGTCCACCACCCCGGGCCGATGTTGCCGACGCGCTCGAGGCGCTCGAGCCGCTACTGCGATTCCTCAACCTCGAAACGACACCGGCTTCGCTCGAAGAGCTCGCCGCCGCGCTGGGCGGTTACCGCGTCACCACCTTGATCGCCTCGCTCTCTGACCCCACGGATTCCCGTCTGGGTTACGATTTCGACATGGCGACCGAGGCGACCCAGCGCGCCATCGAGTCGGAAGGCTACACCCTGGACCGGTTTCGATTTCCCTGGATCGACTCAGGCTCGCCCGCCCGCCCCGGCAGCACTGCGCAACCGGCTGTAGCCAGTCCCGCACCCGGCTCCGGTTCCGCGCCGAACGCACCCCGCCCGGCCGCCGGGGGCAACGCGCCAGCTGCCGCCCTTCAGACCGCCCTGCGCGGCTCGCGCCATGAACGGCAGCCCGGAACGATCCTGTTCCGTATCGACCGCGACGCGCCCCGGCCCGATCAACCGGCCTCTCCTCAGGAGCTCTTGCTGCTTCTCCTGGTCGGTGAAACGCCCACCTGGGGGATTCAGCAGGAGGCCCTCATGACCAGCCTTAACATCGCCTGGACACTCGACTTCCAGCGCAACACCAAGGCCCCCGATCGCGCACCGGCCATTCGCATCCTGGCACCCACGTTCTCCGGCACGGCCGATTCCATGGCACGCGTACTCCGAACGTGGACCGAAAGACAGCAAGAGCGGCGCGGCGCGCGGTTCTGGGTCTGCTCCGGCTCGGCCACCGCCATCGACAAGTCCTCGTTTGAACACAATGCCTTGCCAGCCCAGGCGATCTATTCCGCGAGTGTGATTCCCGATGAGGTCTTGCTCGGCGAGCTCTACCGATTTCTGGCCAGGCCCGCCGGCCGCCACGACCCCTCGGCACCCGCATTGCCGGCTGGCAAGATCGCGCTGCTCGTCGAAACCGGGTCCGGCTACGGCTCCGCAGTAGGCAACACCTACGGGACAAGTGGGACCAGCGACCAGTCCAAGCAGATCATCTCGATCCCGTTTCCTTCCCAGATCGCCCAGGTTCGAGCCAGCACGGCGAACGGACTGGACACCAGTGGCGGATCGGCCAAGAACCGTGTCACGATCCCCTTCGATCCGCCTTCGGGCCAGCAGAGCGACCGGTTGCCGGCGCTCTCTCCGCGGATGACCATCGCCACCGACAACCTGATCATTTCCAACATCCTGGCCACGATCGCCAACGAGGATATTCGCTACGTCGGCATCGTGGCGACCGACATCCTCGATGTGATCTACCTGACCCGGCTCGTCCGGGAGAACTGCACGGATGTGCAAATCATCCTGGTGGGCAACGATCTCCGCTACACCGATCCTCAATTCAGTCTGGATTTCCGTGGCACGATCATTGCATCGTCATACCCGCTGGATGCCCGCGCCCAGGTCTGGTCGTATCCTTACGAGGGAGCCATCGAACGGAGGCTCTTCGCCAGCGAATTCGACGTCGGCCGTTACAATGCCGGGCTGATCCTGCTCAACGGCGTGGCCGATCCCGACCGCGCGAACCGGCTGGTCGTCGATACCGGCAAGGCCGAGGACTTCCTGGTCTACGGTAAGCCGTTCGTGGCCACGTTCTTTGACTCGCTAAACCGGCGCCCCCAGATCTGGATCAACCAGGTGGGGCTGTTCAACGTCTGGCCGCTGAAGGTTCGGTCTCTCAGCCATTGTGAGCCGTCGCTGCGAGCCAGGGCCGAGGCCTTGATCCCCCCGATTGTGAGTCTGGATCCCCAGACCGAGTCCACACGTGCCCTAAAGTTCGAGTATGATTTTCCATTGATCTGGAAGCTTGTCTTTTGCGCAGGGACTTTCCTGGCGTTCATGCTGGCGGCGGCCATCCTCTACACAAACCTGGGCGCGAAGTCTCCGGTGCACGGCCGGACAAGCTGGTTTGATCCCATGCTCAGCCGGTTCGAGGTTTCCGGCGACGACAGCTCGCGCAAGAATCTCTTCCTGATCGCGATGCTGTTGGTTTCTTTGGCGGTCCCTTACTGCTTGCTGGCATCGCCTCTGGACGTTGCCCTGCCACCGCTGGTCGCGGCCGATGGTGAGCGCGAGGCCTCGCTGGTGGTGAGCTGGGACGTCTACGCGCTTGCGGTCATGGGCGTGCTCACGATGGTCTGGCTGCTTGTGCCCCTGGCCGTCTGTTTCCGCGAAGCGTTTCGCAGGCGGGGTTCAGGTTCTCAGCTTGCGGCGGTCCCTGCCGGCTCGAGGCAAGCAGACCGGTGGCTCACGGCGGAAAGCCTTTTGTACAGGCTCATGACGCTTGGGGCCGTGCTGGCGGGAATCGCCTGCATCGTCGTCCGGCTTTACGAGTTCGCGCTCTTGCGTCCCGAGTTGCCGAATGACTGGCTTGCCCTCGACCGCAGCGCCCACCTGCTGGGCGGTATTTCGCCGATCGTGCCGGTCATCTGTCTGGGAGCGGCCGTCTTCTGGTGGGGCTACCTGGAGCTCAAGCGGCTGCAATCCTATCCGCTCTTGCGCCGGGGGTCCGAACTGGTCTCGCTGAAAGGAATCTCGATGCCCGGGGACTTCCCTTGGAAACGGGTCATTCCCAGGCTCAACGCCCGGTTTCGCCTGTGCGTCGATCTGCTCGAGTATCCGGTCACCGTCCTGATCTCGAAGAACCTGCCATTGGCCGGGCTTGTGCTCTCGGCCGTGGTGGGACTGGTCGTCTTCGTTTGGGGAGTGGTCTGGCCTCGATTCATTCCGACTCCGGAAGGCGCCCGATTCGACATTCTGGTCGTGATCGCCTTCATGGGCTATCTGCTTCTGCTCATTTACTCGCAGGTGCGTTATCTCTGGCTCTGGAGGTCGCTCTTTCAATTGTTTCGCCAGATCAGCCTGCTGCCGATGGCCGACGCATTCGACCGGATACCCCCGAGAGTGGCCGCGAAGTTCGGCCGGTTCCTGCGGACATCGCTGCAGGATGATATTGATCTTGAGATCCCGCTGCAGCAGTGCCGGCTCGTGCTGGGGTGGGCTTCGACGTCGGGAGAAACCCGGCTGCCGATTCGGGAAACGCTCCGAGCGACCGTCGCCGCACACGCGCCGGGGTCGGACCTGGAGCGGTTCGAGATCGTCTCGGACGCCTGCGTTGCCCCGATCGTCGATCTGGCATGGCCCCGGCGATCCCTGGATCAGGCGTACGGCGGCTCGCTTGCCGGTGACGGGAAGCCGGAGCCTGAATCACCCCAAGGCACCACGGGGGAGCTCGACCCGGCCACGAGCCAGTGGCTGGCAATGGCCGAGCAACTCCTGGCCCTGCGGATCGTTTACCTGGTCAGCCAGTTCGCCCATCCTCTCCGCAGCATGTCGGCCCAGCTCATCTACGGGCCGATCCTCCTGCTTCTGGCGGTGGCCTGGTATCCCTTTCACCCCTTGAAGCTGATGTCGATTGTGATCTGGGCCTTCATCCTGGCCGGGGTCCTTGCGACCCTGATGGTCCTGGTCCAGATCGAGAGGAGCGACTTCGTCAGCCGCGTGGCCCGCAAAGCCCCCAACAGCTTCAAGCTCGATCAGACCCAGCTCTCGAACTTGCTGCCCTACGCGGTGCCTATCGTCGGCTTCGTGCTGACGGCGTTTCCCTCGCTCGGCTACTGGCTGGGCTCGCTGCTCGAACCAATCGGTCGAGCTGTCAAGTGACCATGTCAGCAGACCTCCACTTTGAAGATTCACTCAAGACGCGAGGACAGCCCTGCCGATGCTGGGAGATACGAACTTCTCCGCGTTCTGACCACATCCAACCGCCAAGGTGACTTCGATGATCATCCCGCGGGAACGAGTGAAAAGCTGCACCCGGATCTTATCCTCGATCTGGCTCGCAGGCCTCTGCATGGGGGTGGATCCATGTACTCCCGCTGGGGCCCAGACGCCAGCGGTCAGCGTCGATCAATTACTACGCATGAGCGGCCCTGAGCTGGATGCGCTCTATCGCCAGGGGAGTGTGGCGGGTATCCCGCCGGGCCGGGTGCGGGGGACCGCCATCCTGGCACCTGGGACCCGGCGAAACGAAGCCATGGCCCGGGGAACACGGCTGGTCTGGCAGGGCAAGGTTTTCGATCCCGCTGGGTCTTCCGCCGTGAACCGCTTTTTCGGCCTGCCGATCGTCCGTGCCCAGGTCTACCAGGAGCAGAGCTGGCTCGACGGAGCCCCAACCCTCGTGCTCGACTACAGCCGGACCTCGCGAATCTATGCCCAGAATCGCGATGAGATCCGCCAGATCGCCCCTGGGCTACTGCTCGGTCTGATGTATGCCCGAACAACGCCCCAGCCTACCCTGCGCATGTACTTCGTGCTCGAGGCCCAGCCCTGAAAGCGCGAAACATCCACCGTACCGGACATCCCCGGCGCGGCGGTTGCAAGGAAACCCCACGATCCAGCGCGTCGGTCCGTCTTGGTTTCTCGTCTCGCTCGCGGGCGGTCAGGCCCAAGGCCACCAGGCCAGGTAGCGTTCCCAGATCGAGGCGAGAACGGTAGCCGCACCGGCGCTGATCTTGATATCGACCTCGGACGAGATGGACGTGACCTCGGGGTTGATCTCCACCGTGGTGATTCCCATCGTCTGTCCCACCCGCACCGGTTCGACGATGTACTCGAACATGCTGCTCGTGCCGATACTGAAGATGATGTCGAAGCCAGCGCCAAACTCGTACCATAAGCGGGAAAGCTTGTCGTAGGGCAACTCCTCCTCGAAGAGAACGACCTGGGGTCGAATCGGGCCCTCGCACTCCGAGCAGCGAGGGGGCAGAGTCAGGTTGGAATAGTCTGGCGTTGTTGTCTGTTGGCCGCACCTCATGCACTCCAGCGCGTGCAAGCTTCCGTGCAGATCGAGCACGTTGCGCGAGCCGGCGCGCTGGTGCAGGCCGTCCACATTTTGGGTGAGGACCCAGACGGCGTCGAAATAGCCGTCCATCTCCGCGATGACGTGATGGCCGCGGTTCGGGGCAGCATGGCGGCTCGTTTTTTCCAGTTCCAGCAGATAATGCCAGGTGATCTCTGGCCGAGCCCGGAGCATGGGTCCGGAAAGGGCCTGCTCGATGGAGAGCCCATGAAGGGTTGTCTGCTGGGCGCGATAAATGCCGTCACGGCCCCGATAAGTGGGAAGTCCGGAATCGGCAGACATCCCCGCGCCTGTGATGAACAGCAGGCGGCGGGCCCGACTCATTGCCTGGACGATGCAGTCGATGGCGCGCTCGTCATCCTGCGAGAGCGCCGGCACTGACGCGGATCGGTCGATCAAGGATGATGACATGGTAATACTCACACTTGCGGACCACTGGATGCACTCACGGACTGAGGATTCTCCACGAATCCTCCCGAATTTATACAATGACCTGCCACCAGGCTAAGAACCCGGCGCAGAACGCGACGCCGTAAGTGGTTTCGCCGCAGGCACTTACGGGGACTCCAAGACACGCAGTGTTTCTAGATGTCCATTTCGTAAGTCCTTCACCATCTCTGGCGTCGTAAGTCCTTGCCCGGTAACGATTGGAACTGGCGTGACTTACGAAATGGACATCTAGCGTCCTGTCGGATCGTTGAAAAAAAAGCCGACATGACCGAACACCCTCAGGGATTCGACCACGTCGGCTTACTCGTCAACGAGCCCCCGGCACCAGCCGGGTTGCTCTTCGTCTAGTCTTCCGACCACTTGGATTCAACTTTATTGTGAGAGCCGAGTGCCAGTCCGCACCAACTTCGTCACACATATTATTGTCCCGCGCTGAATGGGAATAGCAAGTCAAATTTTTCAACGACCCGAAATACGGCTAGAAACGCGAAGATTCTTGGGCAGAAGGCCCGAATTCTTAGCTGTGTGTCGGGTCGTTGAATTTATATCATGTAGCGCACAGCCGCTTCTACAGAATTTCCCGAAACAGCCAGACGGAAGACGAAGACGTGCCGAGCTCAGAGGGATAAGGATGACCAGGACCGTTCGTTACGAGCAGGCAGTTTACGGCGGTTTTCCCTTCTGGAGTCGAGGGTACGCGGTACTGTCGCATTCGGCGGGCTGTCGCGCGGAGTGGCTGAATGCCTTGAGACTGGCGGGGCAGCGGTTTGGCGAACGGCCCACGGGGGTTGCCGAAGCAGCCTGCCTGTTCGCCCTGTGTTTGCAACGCGGGCCTTGGATGATCGTCGGGGTCTTCCCGCAAGGAAACGACGACCAGGGGCGGCCGGGTGCACTCGCGTTTCATGGACTGTTTGTGAGTCGGTGGACCTATCGGTGGTCAGGGGCCAGTCCGTTCCCCTTCGCCTCCGCGCTTCGACGCGATTGGGACAAGTCCGATCAGGATCGGCTATTGCCGGCAGGCCGTATTGTACTGGCTGGTCAGGAACCAGCATCCGCGGGAGTCGATGATCGCCGGGTCGAGACGATCATCGAGGCGATGAGACGGGGACAGAAGGTGGTGTTGGCCTCGGCCCACCCGATCGACGACCTGGCCAAGGCAGTGTGGCGGAGGCTGCCGGGTCGGACCAAGCGCAGGGCGTCTGTCGCCACCTGGGCCTTCAGTACGGCCAACCACTTTGACCTGGTCGCGGTTCCCAGGCTAGCCGGCATTACACCCGGCCCCTCCAAACTTGTGCTCGAGCCCGATATCGTCGGCGGGATGAGTGGCCAGGCGGAGCGCAGGGGCCCGCGCCAGTGCCTCCTCTTCCCCGTTCTGGACGGCAATGGCCACGTTGGAGGTTCTTGGCACTCCTCGCCGGGCTGGCCAGCGTGATGGCGACCGCGGCGGGCCTGTTCTGCTCCTGAAGCCCTGGCGGACATCGTGCAGGGCTGGTCGTGGAGTCGTGACTTTTGGCATGCTGAAAGGAGGGCGATGGGCCGGCAGGCGGGATTGTTCGGAAGTCACAGGAGCTGAGAATGAGCGAGAGCTGCGGAATGCGTCCTCGAATTCGGCGGCTGGCGATCGGGTTGACCCTCGTCGCGATAACCGGCCTGGCTGCCGTCTGCATCTTTGCCCGCTGCTCGGGCGGTCAGTCGGTAACCCCTGAAGCGCTAGCCGCGGCGCGGAAGGTCTGGGCCGAGGCCGGGATTCGCGACTACGACCTGGAATGGAGCGCCTCGGGGATAATGAGCGCGCATTATTACGTGACCGTGCGGGAGCGAGAGGTACGCGAGGTGGAATCGATCGCATCTGATGGACGGAGATTCGAAGTGCGCCCCCCCGACCCCAGGTTTTACGGAGTGGACGGGCTCTTCACGACCATTGCCGATGAGCTGGCCCAGCTCAAGCTGGACCAGCCGTTCGGCCAGCCGAAGGGAACCAAGGTCGTGATGAGATTCACTCCTGACCCGCGGTTGGGCTACCCCCGCTTTTACCGGCGCGATGTGCTGGGAACGTCACAAGGACTGGCGATCGACGTTATCCGCTTGATCTCCAAAGGGTCGAGTCCGGGATCGCCGCCAAATCCGCGTTCATGATGGCTCTCATCCAGATCGGTCTGGGACCCGCGGGCAACAAAATGGGCCCCAATTTGACCGACCGAGCAGGCGTGTTCCATGCTTGAGAAGAAAGCGCCATGGCTCTGGGTCCGGCGGGAAAGACCCGGCGGGCATCTGGCCTGCGATTGCCGGTTCAACCCGCGTTGAGATTGGTTTTGCTCGTGGGCGACAACGATATCCCGATTCGGAACCAAGGGCGCCACTGGAGCCGGCACGCGGCGGCTTACGATGACACTTTCCTCGATCCTTTCGCCTCCGGAGTGAAGAACCCGCTCTGGGACGCACTGGACGCGATCACCGATCCTGGGCGGAAGACCGTGATCGATCTGGGTTGCGGAACGGGGCCGCTTCTGCCCCGCCTGCTCGAGCGGTTCGGTCGGGTGATCGCTCTGGATTTCGCGCCGGCGATGCTGGCACGGGCCAGAGAACGGCTTGGACCCGAGCGATCGTGCCGTGTGAGCTTCCTGCACCGCGCGATGCACGAGCTCGATGACCTGGCAGGCCAGATTGACGTGGCGATCACGATCAACTCGCTGGTCATGCCCGACGTGCGTCTCATCGAGGGGACCCTGCGATCGATCCACGCGAGCCTGCGACCCAAGGGAGTGCTGTTGGGGATCGTTCCCTCGATTGACGCGATCCAGTACCACACGATGTTGCTCCTGGATCAAGCGCTGGAGCAGGGTCTGGAGATGGCGGACGCCATGCGATTCACGGGCCACCATGCCGAGCATCGGTTCTACGACTTCGCGTTTGGCCGGTTCAAGTTCCAGGGTCTGCGGCAAAAGTTCTGGCTGCCTTTTGAAGTGGAGCATCGCCTGGGCAAGGCCGGCTTCCGCGGCATCAAATTGAAGAAGGTGCTCTACCCCTGGGACGAGACCCTGGTGGGGAGCGCTGAACTGGCCAGTTTCCCCCCGAGCTGGGACTGGTTCTTCCTGGCTCGCCGGCAGGCCGGATCGCATCGGCCGCGATCTCTGCGAGAAGACATTGCCACTAAGCCGGGTTCTCCATAGGCTTGAGGGTACTGAGTGAATCCCGCGCACTGCATTCCCGGGAGTCGGTACCATGGGTTCGGAACGACGCAGCATGCCCGAGCAAGAGCTCTCGATCAGGCAACGGGACCAGGAGCTCTTTGTCGAGCCCCAGGAAACTCCTGCTGCCGAACCGCCTGTCAAGCCATTTCCGATCTACCTGCGGGAAACGCCAGCCAACCCCATGGCGACGGAGGTGAAGGTCATCCTCTGGATTGTCGGCATCGCGGTCTTGCTGCTCTTCGGCGTCGCTCTCTGGCGGGCGCAGCGACCCTCCCGGCTGCGGCGCACCTCCAGCGCGACGAAAGCGGCCGTGATGGATGTCGCCCCCCTTCTCCCCACGCATCGACGCTGGAAGGGTCAACCCGCTCGGCTCGCTCAAGGCTTTGGTGCGGAACCTGGCGTGATCTCCGGCGGTGCTGCCGACCGGGCCAGCGACTCGTAGAGTGAAAGCAGGAAGTGGTGAAACGTGTCGGCAACCTGGGCACTCGAGGAGGCGCGGACCTGTTGCAAGGCCGGGCGGCCGTAGTCAAGCAGCTTCTGCCGGGCGGCCGTCACTGTTGCAATCGAGGCGACACCGTTTTGCCTGGATTCCTCGAGCACGGCCAAGCTTGCCCGCTCAAAGATCTCGCGCTTCTCTTTCAAGCCGGCCTCGGAGGAAGCTTCACCTGGCCAGACGAGCTTCTGGGAGGCGTCGAAGAAGTTGCTCAGCGGGATCATTTGCTTCGGCCTGGA
>JBEKTN010000246.1:0-13162 GCA_049516015.1 Isosphaeraceae bacterium
TATTTCCCATCGTGCCATCTTATCCACTCAGACGAAGATCTCCCAAACACCATCTGCGTAAGCAGATAACTCCTACGACCCGCAACCTACCCTGGTCCCAGATCAGGAGGTCTGAGGCTGCTGCACGCAGTCGCGGAATGTTGGCAGATGGGCGTGAGCCGGATCGTTTGCAGACCGTACCGGGAAGAAAAAAAGGCTCGTGGCGGGCGGCCTAAGCCGGATTCTGTCGAGGTCTGCCCGGGCGGGTTTGCCGCCTGGCCTGGCCTCGGATGATCATTTCTCTGGGCCACCGGTTTCCCGGTGCCTCGAGCGACCTACCCGGAAGTCGATAACGGGTCGGGCCGACCCGTACGCGGTGGTCAGGGCAGGGGGGTGAACGCCGGTTGCCCGGTTCCACTCAATCCCATCTTGCCGTGCCGCGTTGCTTCCCTATTTGGTCTTGCTCCCGGTGGGGTTTGCCGAGCCAGATCGGTCACCCGACCTGCTGGTGAGCTCTTACCTCACCGTTTCACCCTTACCTCGAACCCGTCGCGGATCGCGGCGGATTCAAGGCGGTCTATTCTCTGTTGCACTGTCCCTATCGGAGCCACATCACGTGAACTCTGACGGTGGGCGTTACCCACCACCGCACCCTTTGGAGTCCGGACTTTCCTCCGCGGCATGTCCCCGGCTGGCCGGCGGCACCGATTGATTGCTCTCTCGATTTCACCCAACCACCACGGGCGCCGCGGCGATTATCGCGCCCGCCACGAACTGTAGCTACATCATACGAGGGGTCCCGCCGGTCAACAAGCGACGTTGTCGGCCCGCAAGGATCGTCCCCGATTATAGAGGGCATCCACCGAACGAGGTTCGAAGTTCCAGGTGCAGCCGGCTCGGACTCGCCGCCGAGCGCCATGAGGGCCACAGCTTGACACTCCGTACAGGTCTCAAGGGGTCGGGGGCTGGGTTTCCTGGTCCGCGTCTTTCTTGGTATCGGCAGGCCCTGCCGTTTTCTGGGCGGCCTGCACGAATCGCTCGTGCTGTCTGGCGCAATACTCCTGCCAGTTCTTGATCTTGGCAAGCTCCTTTTGAGCCCTGTTGTACTTGTGCAACTCACCGCCCTGGAGAAGGTCTGCTGATTTCCTTTCGAGAGTCAGAGCATCAAGCTTCGCCTTTTCTTCTGCTTCCTTGAAGTTGATGGCCATCTGCTGGTAGTACAGATGAACATCTTGGATCATCGCGGCACAGCCTGAAAAGCAAAAAGACAGGACCAAGAGCAAGAGTAGGGGTGGCCGCACGCTTGTGGACACGACCATGAGTCTTCGGGGCAGCACGACAACCTCCTTGTCGTTGGTTCGGTCCTCCAGGAAGAGCGTCGTGATCCGGAATGGGCCAGCCAGTTCCCGCAACGCGATTTGGGCGAGCCGCATCTTAAGAGGAGCAGGCAAACCAGGCAATCTCAGTCTTCCCATGACGGCTACCCCGTCTGCACGCATCCGGTCCGTGCAAGCCGGGACTGCATCGCCCAGGCCTGGAGCGTGGCCGAAGTTCTCCGCGCCTGGGTCAAGACCGCCGAGACTGCGCGAGTCCATGCCCCGACCGGCGAGGATCCGTCACCCAGCGCCTGACCTTCGCGAGTCAACAATTGTAGGGAATGCGCGACCGGCCGAATGATCCGCAAAAGCCTCCAGGTTTACCGGATCATAGTATATTATCTCCGGAAACTCATCTCTGGAGGTGACAACTCATGTACGTCGTGGATTATCTGCGCAGCCGGCGCGTCCGGTTTGTGACCTTCCTCCACTGTCCGGCCTCTTCAGCGACGAGGCTTGCCGGGCGTGTGCACGTCCCCGGGCGAAGCGTGGCCAAGACGGTCCTGGTCAAGGCGCGGGGGGCTTACTTGCTGGCGGTGTTGCCGGCAACATCGTACGTCGACCTAGCTCGTCTCGGCCATGCGCTCGGGCTTGATCCGGGCGAGGTCAAGCTGGCGGCCGCCGATGAGATCGAGCGGATCTTCCACGACTGCGAGCCGGGAACGATCCCGCCATTCGGCCGGTTGTACGAACTCAGAACGGTCGCCGATGTCAGTCTCCAGGGCGCGGGAGTCCTCGTCTTCCGGACCAACACCCGCCACCTGGGAATAAGGATGCAATTCCGGGATTTCGAGAGCCTGGAGGAGCCGTTTCGGGCCGATTTCGCACGGCCGATCAACTCCGCAACCGGGCAGTCGTCTCCCCGGAACCGGGAACGGCGCGCGGGGTGATTCCGGAGAGATAAACGAATATTTGCGCCTTTAGATCCCACCGGCGGTCAGCGTTTCGGCCTCGTTGAGCTCCTCCGGCGCGAAACCCCGGCGCATCGTGTTCTCGGTGATGCTGCGGGTCAGGAGAAACTCGAGGAGGTAGTCCGAGCCGCCGGCCTTGGTACCGATGCCGGAGAGCTTGAAGCCGCCGAAGGGGTGGCGATCGACAGAGGCCCCGGTGATTCCCCGGTTGATGTAGAGGTTGCCGACCTTGAACTCGCGTTTGACGCGGTCAATATGCACGGGACTGCGCGAGTACAGGCCGCCCGTGAGGGCATACTGGGTGCCGTTGGCGATTTGCAGGGCCTCGTCCAGATCTCCGGCCTTGAGCACGGCCAGCACCGGGCCGAAGATCTCCTCCTGGGCGACCCGCGCCAGCGGCGAGACATCGGCCACGATGAGAGGGCCGACGTAGGTGCCGACGTCCGCCAGCTCGCCGGCATCCGCATCGAGGACGACCCGCCCTTCCTGCGTCGCGAGTCTGCGGTAATCGAGGATACGCTTGCGGGCCTCGGTGTCGATGACCGGTCCGACGAGGGTCTCGGGCTGGTCGGCCGGGCCGATTTTGACCGCCCGGGCGGCCTCGACGAGCCGGGCCAGGAAGGCGTCGTGGATTCCTTCCAGGACGATGACCCGGGAGCAGGCCGAGCATTTCTGGCCGGAGTAACCGAAGGCACTTTGCACCACGCCCACGACGGCCTCGTCCAGGTCGGCGTCGTCATCGACGATGATCGCGTTCTTGCCCCCCATCTCGGCGATGACCCGCTTGACATGGTCCTGGCCTGGCCTGGTGTCGGCGGCCTGGCGGTTGATCAGCAGGCCGGCCTCGCGCGATCCTGTGAAGGCGATCAGGTCGACGCCGGGATGGTTCACCAGCGCCTGGCCGGCCTCCTCGCCCCGGCCGGGCAGGAAGCTGAGGGCGCCCGGTGGAACGCCCGCCTCGATGAGGATCTGGACGAGATGCCAGGCAACCACGGGAGACTGCTCGGCCGGTTTGAGCACCACCGTGTTGCCGGTGACGAGTGCCGCGACGGTCATGCCGCAAGGGATGGCCAGGGGGAAGTTCCACGGAGGAATGACCACGGCGACCCCGCGTGGAATGTGCTCGCAGGCATTGGTCTCACCGGGAACATCGCGGCGGCGAGGCTCGGCCAGGCGGATCATCTCCCTGGCGTAGAACTCACAGAAATCGATTGCCTCGGCGACGTCGGCGTCGGCCTCGCGCCAGGGCTTGCCGCACTCGAAGATCTCCCAGGCGGCCAGCTCGAAGCGTCGCTGCCGCATGATTCCAGCCGCCTTGACCAGTACCCCTGCGCGGTCGCGGGCGGGTGTGGCCGCCCAGGCCGGTACGGCCGAACGTGCCGCGGCGATGGCTTTCTGAGCATGCTCGGCAGTGGCAGCCGCCGTGCGGCTGACGATGCGCGAGCTGCGGCTCGGGTCGGACGAATCGAGCAGGCGAAGATTGCCGCATATCTCCTGGCCGGCGATCAAAAGCGGATAGGTTTGCCCCAGCTTCTGACGGACCTCCTCGATGGCCCTGGTCATTGCCTGGCGATTCTCGGCGATGGCAAAGTCGGTCACCGGCTCGTTGCGGAACGGGGTCAGCTCCGCGGCGCGAGGTGCTGACTGAGAGATCGTCCGCCTTGTCCGGCTCACCATGGCTCCAACCTCCTCGGGATTGCGCAGCAGGTTCTCGATCTGCGCGTGCTCGGCGAAGCTCGCTTTCAGGAACGACTCATTGGACGTGTTCTCCAGCAGCCGGCGCACCAGGTAAGCCATGCCTGGCAACATGGCTCCATAGGGCGTGTAAACCCGCACCCGGTGGCCACGGGCGACCAGTGCGGCCTGAATCACGTCGCCCATGCCGTGCAGTGTCTGGAGCTCGAAACCAGCGGGGGCAAGCTCTGCCGTCTCGGCGGCCGCGATCGCATGCGCCAGGCTGCGGATGTTGTGGCTGCCGAAAGCGGGGCGCAGCTTGTCATGATGCTCGATCAGGAACCTGGTGCAGCGCTCGAACATCGCGTCACTTTGCCACTTTTGAAGGAAGACCGGCTCGGGCCACCCGAGCCGTCGGGCGGTCAAGACCTCGTAGTCCCAGTAGGCCCCCTTGACCAGCCGGATCGTGATCGGCATGCCCCGCGATTCGACCCACTCCAGCAGCAGACGCAACTCGGCCTCGGCCTGCGGCTGATAGGCCTGGACCACGATGCCGACATCCGGCCAGTCGCGGAACTCGGGCTCGGCAAGAATCCGCCGGAAAATGGCATAGGTGAGGGCGCGGGAGGAATACTGTTCCATGTCAACATGAACATAGGCGCTCAGCTCGCGGGCCGTTCGAAGAATCGGCCGCAGCCGGCCGGCCACACTCGCGAGCGTGGCCTCGGCATGAATCGGGTCGAAATGGGTGGTCAAGCTCGACAGCTTGAGCGCGAGGTTGACCCGCGGAATCGGCCCGTTCTGATCGCGGTCGATCAGCGGGACTTCGGAAGCAATCTTCAGGGGACCGGCGAGTCCGCGGATGAGGTCCAGGCAGGTCTGCTGGTAAAGATCTGCCTCGGCGTCGCTGATCACGGCCTCGCCCAGGAGGTCGGCCGTGAAGGCCAGCGACTTGTCGCGCAGGCCCAGGACAGTCCTGGTGGCCTGGTCGGGCGTGGCGCCGGCGATGAATTTTCGCGCCATCACCCCAGCGGCCGAGCGTGCCGACCAGGCCAGCAGCGTTTCGCGATCCGAACCGGCCGGAGCCAGGGTGACCGCCAGTTTCAGCCACCAGGGCACGTGTTCGCCAGCCTCCGCCAGGTACTCCGCCAGGTGCCGCCGCACCGAATCGGCCGATCGGAGCGAGGGGAGGGCGTCGATGAACCGGAAAAGCTGGACCCGAACCTGGGGATCGTTCAGACTCCAGTTCATCAACCGGTCGTCCCACCAGGCACGATGCCACGGCGACGGCCCGCGGCCGATCCGTTCAAAAAGCTCCCGGCCGATTTGCCGGGTTCTCCTCTCGAGCGCCTCGGCATCGAGTGCCCCCGGAATGGTGCTTGTACTCAAGCTTGCCACGCTTGAGCCCGATACGGTCGTCATGAACGCGCGTACTCCCGAACTTGGCGGCACGACCCGCATCTTGATCACGGCACCCTCAAGTATTGTACGCACACGGCTGCGCGTTGAGATATCGGGTCGGTCCAGGAAGACCCGTTGAGTCTGCTATAACGCCGGGTTGCCAGTCGGCGCCGGCCTCGACAAGATCGTGGGAAGCCGTCTCTGGTCGTGATCCACTGTCGAATCGGAGCGTTCTCAACATGTCAGCGTCCGAGCTCGACCACACGCCGATGAACCGGGTTCGACCCGGAGACTTCGCGCGAATCTTGCTTGCGGCAAGTGGATCGCCTCCCCGCGCCCGGGCCAGGGACCAGCAGGCAGACCTTGCCGGCGAGGCGTTGCGGCAACGGGTCCTGAACCGCCTGATCGTGCTGGACCCCGATCCCGAGGAACTGGAGACAGCGCTGCTGGCCGTCATCATCGAGTTCGGGGAACCCGCCGGGCTGACACGAGGAGTCTGCACGGCCATCCTTCAGGAGTGGGAGATGGCTCGCATCCAGCCCGATTACTGGACCTTTCTGCTCGGACAGGCGATCCAGCCCGAACAAAAAACCTCCGGCTCTCGATTCAACCGAGGCTCCGAACCTGGCGCGGAGGTCTGACAGACCACCGCACAAATTCCCTAACAGCTAGATGTCCGTTTTGTAAGTCTACCGCCAGTTCCAACCGTTACTGGGTAATGGTTTACGACGCCAAAGGCTGGTGAAGGACTTACGAAACGGACATCTAGAGCGGTTTTCGCTCGAGTTGCGCACAACTCAGAAACGATGAGCATTTCCACTAACCTGAGGTGCGAGCTTTGAGGTCGCGCTTTACGTCTGGAAGGTAGAAGCGAATCTACGCCAAGACCTCATTCGAAAAGACAGCGAAATCTTGGCCACTGCTTGAACCGTGAGCCCAGGCCGCGTAGGCTGGCCGGTGCCTTGTGAAGTCTCCCTGGAAATGCTAACTTCCGCCTGCATTAAGGGTTACGAAACGGATGTCCAGATCCGCGGGGCAGCCCCGGGATGAGCATACAGACACGCGGGGCGGGGTCTGGACGGTCGTCTCATGGACCTGGCCGGCAAGGGCTCGCGTGTTGCTGGCCTTTGTCGTGCTCATCTTGGGAGTCGCTCTGCGTGTGGCCAGCGACTCTCTGGGCACAGGTCACCAGCGGACTTGCCGGGTCGTGCCCGGGCTGGTCATCGACCCTAACACGGTGCCGTCGAGCGTTCTGGAAGCGTTACCCCATGTGGGGCCGAGCCTGGTGAAACAGTTGATCGAGCAGCGGCAGATCCGCCCGTTCGGGTCTACCGAGGATTTACGCCGGCGTGTCCGTGGATTTGGGCCTGTCACACTGGCCCGCCTCGCTCCGCATCTGCGGATCGCAGCGAGAAGCGATTCGTTCGCTGACTCGGACGTGCTGAAGAGTTTCTCGGCTCCCGGGCAGGCGAGACTGGCCCAGGGGCCGAGGCCTCCGCTTCGTTCACGGTAGCTGCGCCACGACGGTGGCATCGCGGCCATCGCTGGCCCGGTGAACGCTCAGGTTGAGCACTCCATTGGGGGCTTGGGTGTTGATGATCCAGGTCAGGTTACCGTGGATCTGGGTGAGGTAGCCGTTGGCCGAGTGGATCACGTCGCCGACCTGTAATCCCGCACGTTCGGCCGGAGAGCCGGAATAGACCCTGTCAACCCTCATCCCCTGGCCGAGCGCATCGACCACGGCTTGCTCGTCGATGCCGAGCATCGCACCCTGAGTTCCCGTCGAGACGGCAATGGCCACTGTGGGTTGAACGACCGTTGTCACGGGCGCGGTGGCGTTCTGGACCGGATACACGTAAGTGCCATCAGCGGCGGGATACACGTAGCCCGGAGCGTAATTCGTGTTGGGGTCGGTGTAGCCGTACGTGGAAGGGTAGTAGTAGTCTGAGTAACCGTTCCCGTATCCGTAACCGTTCCCGTAACCATACCCGTTCCCGTATCCGTATCCTCCCAGGTAGAATGGGAAATAGAAGCCGGAATAGCCTGATGAGTAGTAACCCTGGCCGGGATAGTGACGGTAGCCTCCGTATCCGCCTCCATGGTATCCCCCGCCGTGGCCACCACCTCCACCGCCGTGACCACCACCACCACCGCCACCGCCTCCACCACCCTTGGCGAACGCAGATGAACCCGTGAAGACCCAGGCCGCCAGGCTCAGAGCGATCAGAGTCTTGGGAAGATTGCCCAGAATGGGCCGGATGGGACGATCATTCATCGACATGCTCCTTTGCTTCGTTTCCCCTGCGATGAGGAAACTGGGACCGGGATAGCCGTTGGCGATCCCGTTGAATCGGGCTTTCCGGCCATCCGATATCCCCACTATACGCAACGAGCACGATGAATGGTGCGAAGCTTTTTGCTATCGGATCAAGCTTATCGGAAAGCCTACCGTGCGAAGGTGATTGTTTTCGACGTCGGGTCGGTGCATCGGTTCTCGACAAGACATGGTGAGGTTATGCAATGAAGGCGTTATCCGAGTCTACGGGCTTTCTGCGGGAGTGAAACGAGGGGCAGTGCCAACGTTGGGTTCGAACCGTCGTTTCGCACCTCTACAGAGTCCGCTTGTCTTCGAGCACGCGCTTCCAGCGCTGGGGCACGCCACGGTAGGCCGCGGCATAAGTTTCTTCAAGCGGCACATTGATGTAGATTTCAGGTTCCAGGAACAACGGCATCTCGATCAATTCCCGGCCGACGGCCGTCGTTTCAATGTACGCCCTCTTGACCGGACCGGCCGAGTACGCCGCCAGGGTTAGCGGCTCGTCTGGCGGGAGCGTGAAGGGCACGGTGCCGAACTCGGCCCAGATGGCTCCGTGAATCCCCTGCGGATCGCGGGGGGTAGGCGGGAATAGGTCGACGATCAGCAGGTGGTAGCCCCGGAAAAGTGCCTCGACGGCCTTCTCGACGAACGAGCGGAGGGCGAACTGCGCGGCCTTGTTGCCGGGCGACACGAGCTCGAGCAGGGCGACGATCCGGTCTCCGCTGACATGACGAATGACGAGGGTCCTGCGTTTGAGAACGTAGTCGCTCATCTCGGCCTCGGCAACGAGTCTGGCCCGGGGCGGGACCGTGGCCACGGCCAGGCCGCCGCTGGACGGCTCGTCGATACCAGGCTCCGGCGGGAACTCGGCCGTCTGCAAGGTGAGCACATCAGGTCCCAGCGGTCCCGCGATCTGCTCGGCCTGGACGTAGTAGCTTGGCGGCAGCCGGCCTCCGTTGAGAGCGTTGCGGATCTCGGCGATCCATGCGAGATGAAAGTCGTGCCAGGTTCCGGCGGTAACCCGAGTCCAATCGTGAATGGGCATGGCGGCACCTCCTACCTGGATTGTACCAAGTGAGTGCTAAATTCGCCTCCTGCCAATGCGCAACGGCGGGCACGTGCCGGACTTGCTCGGCCTGCCAGGTCTCTACCTCGTCGGGTCGTCCGCATTTCTCGATTGGCACTTCGGATTGCGGTTGGCAGCCCCCCATCCAGTGTAAATAATAACAGGGTCGCGATCCGATTCCTTTCCCGCGAGGTCCGGTCCTCATGCCTGCGTTTCAGCTTGTCAGTCCGTTTCAGCCCGCTGGCGACCAGCCCCAGGCGATCGAGAAGCTCGTTCAGGGGCTGCGTGAGGGACGAGCCAATCAGACGCTGCTGGGAGTTACCGGGTCGGGCAAGACGTTCACCATGGCGAACGTCATCGCCCAGTATGGCAAACCCGCACTGGTGATGTCTCATAACAAGACCCTGGCGGCCCAGCTCTATGCCGAGTTCCGGGAATTCTTTCCGCACAACGCGGTCCGTTACTTCGTCAGCTACTACGACTACTATCAGCCGGAGGCGTACATCCCCCAGCGCGACATCTATATCGAGAAGGATGCCTCGATCAACGAGGAGATCGAGCGACTGCGGCTGGCTTGCACGAGCGCTCTGGTGAGCCGCCAGGACGTGATCGTGGTGGCGAGCGTATCGTGCATCTACGGCTTGGGGTCGCCCGAGGACTATCGCAAGATGATGGTCCACCTCCGCCGGGGGGACTCTGTCGATCGTGATGAGATGCTTCTGAAATTCGTCGATATCCAGTACGACCGCAACGACGTCTCGTTCGAGCGGGGCAAGTTCCGGGTGCGCGGCGACGTGGTCGAGCTCTGGCCGGCCCACGATGAGATCGGCTACCGGATCGAGCTCTTCGGCGACGAGGTCGAGCGGCTGGCGACGATCGACCCGCTGACCGGCAATGTACTGGAAACCCACCAGGAGATGTATGTCTATCCGGCCAAGCATTTCGTGTTGCCCGAGGAGCGTATCCAGGGGGCCGTCGAGGCGATCGGCGGTGAGCTCGAGCAGCGGCTTCTGGAGCTGAAAGAGCAGGGCAAGTTACTGGAAGCTCAGAGGCTGGCAGCGCGAACCCGGTATGACATGGAAATGCTGCTGGAGGTTGGCTACTGCTCGGGGATCGAAAACTATTCTCGCCCCCTCTCGGGACGGCAGGCCGGCGAGGCCCCCAACACGCTGCTGGACTTCTTTCCCGCCGAGAGCCTGCTGATCCTCGACGAGTCGCACGTGACGGTACCCCAGATCCGGGGCATGTTCGCCGGCGACCACAGCCGGAAGCTCACCCTGGTCGAGCACGGATTCCGGCTTCCCAGCGCCCTGGACAACCGGCCCTTGAGAATCGATGAGTGGGAGCAAAAGTTCGCGCGCCGACTCTTCGTCTCGGCCACTCCCGCTGATTACGAGATCGCCATGTCCGGCGGCGAGCTCGTCGAGCAGGTGATCCGCCCGACCGGACTGGTCGATCCGCTGGTCCGTGTCGAGCCGGCGCGGGGCCAGGTTCCGGCCCTGCTCGAGGAGGTCAAGAAACGGGCCGCCAGGGGCGAGCGGGTGCTCATCACCACACTCACCAAGCGATTGGCCGAGGACTTGACACGGTATCTCAAGGAGCAGGGCCTGCGGTGCAAGTGGCTGCACTCGGAGCTGGACGCGATTGAGCGCATGACGATTCTCCGCGAGCTTCGTGAGGGCGCGTTCGACACGCTGGTCGGGGTGAACCTGCTGCGCGAAGGTCTGGACCTTCCCGAGGTCTCGATGGTCTGCATTCTCGACGCCGACAAGGAGGGTTTTCTCCGCAGCGAGACGTCGCTCATCCAGACGATCGGCCGGTCGGCCCGACATATCAACGCGGAAGTCGTGCTTTACGCGGACAAGGTGACTCCTTCGATGCAGCGTGCCATCGACGAGACCGACCGCCGGCGCGCGTTGCAGCTTGCCTACAACGCCGAGCAGGGCATCACTCCGGAAACGATCGTCAAGGCGATTCGCCGCGGAATCGAGGATGAGGTCCAGGCACGCCAGGTCGTCCGCCGGGCAGTCGGCCGGGACGAGGCGACCGACGCCAACGAGGAATTCCTGGCCGCCCTCGAGGCCGAGATGCTCGAAGCCGCCGAGAAGCTGGAGTTCGAGCGGGCGGCGGCCTTGCGGGATCGCATCCAGGACATCCGCTCGGCGACGGGACGTGATTCGGCTCGCCCCGCCGCCAGCCCCCAGGCGCAAAGCGCCCGCGGCAGGGCAAAGGCCAAGGCAAGGGCAGGCCGCCGCCGGCAAAATTAGCCGGCCATCCACGGATCGTGTAGTCTATGCATCTGTCATCATTGATCGCCGTTGATTTATCAGCCAGCAGCAGGCGCAGTTCTCGTGATCGACACTGCCGGAGACAGACTCTTCAAGGACCACAGATGAACGGTTCTCGCTTGCAGTTCGGGGAGGCGGAAGCACGCAACGCGGATACGCTGATCGCCCTGGCGCTGGCGGAAGACCTGGCTCAGGTAGGAGACATCACCTGTACGGCGACCATCCCCAGCCAGGCCCGCGGCACGGCTCGGTTCGTGGCGCGGGCGCCGGGCGTGCTCGCCGGCCTGGCGGTCGCCGGTCGTCTGGCCGGGCACTTCCAGCTCGACTCCCAGTGGAGGCCCCATCTGGCTGACGGCGAAAGGCTGGACCGCGGCAGCGTGATCGCCGAGATCGCCGGTCCTGTCCGATCCATCCTGGCACTCGAGCGCACGGCCTTGAACTTCCTTCAGCGGTTGAGTGGCATCGCGACGCTCACGGCTCGGTTCGTGGCGGCCGTCGAGGGCACCAGGGCGGCCATTTTCGATACGCGCAAGACCACTCCGGGCTGGCGCGTGCTCGAGAAGTACGCGGTCCGCTGTGGCGGCGGGCACAACCACCGCATGGGGCTCTACGATGCCGTTCTGATCAAGGACAATCACCTGGCCTACCTGGAGTCACAGAGCGGACCCGATGCGATCGCGGCGGCGGTCGCGGCCGCGCGAGCCCATGCTCCGCGATCGGCGTTCATCGAGGTCGAGATCGATTCGCTCGAGCAGCTTGAACGCGCGCTGCGGTGCGACCCCGACATCATCCTGGTGGATAATCTTGGCCCTGAGGCCCTGGCCGAGGCAGTGCGGCGCAGGGACGCGATTGCGCCGCGGATCGAGCTCGAGGCTTCCGGCGGAGTCTCCCTGGCGACCGTCCTGGACCTGGCACGCACAGGTGTGGACCGGATCAGCGTCGGGGCGCTGACGCACTCGGCTCCGGCACTTGACATTGCGCTGGACCTCGAGATGGCCCCGTCGTGACTCGCGCCGCAGAGTGGCCTGCCCGCCTCGAATCAGGGCTGAAACGAAAGCGCGACCATGTCGTCAACTCCGCCCGACCCCGTAACTTTGAACATCGCTCTGCTCGAACGACTTCGCAGCGCCGGCGGACAGTTCGTTTCCCTGGTCGACCTCGGAGGTGATCGGACGCGCGTCTGGGACGACCTCGATGCCCTGACGCGGTTCGGGTTCCAGATCGAGCGTCATCCTTATCTGGGAGCGGCCTTCCGGGGACCAGCGTGCCGGCTATGCCCCGACCAGATCGAGCATGGACTGCGAACCCGAACCATCGGACGCAGGATCGCCGTCTGGAACCGCGTCGGTAGCACCAACGACGTGGCTGCTCGGGCGGCGTCAACCTTGGCCAACGACGGCCTGGTGGTTCTTGCCGAGGAGCAGACCGCGGGCCGGGGCCAGCGGGGCCGGCTGTGGACGGTTCCTCCTCGATCGTCGATCTTGATGTCGATCCTCATTTTTCCGCCGGCCAATCTGAGGGCGCTGAGGCTGGAGGCCCACGCCGGCAATGCCTGGCTAACTGCCCTGGCGGCGGTGACGACCGCGGAGCTCGTGACCGACTGGACCGGTCGCGATGCTCGCATCAAGTGGCCCAACGACGTTCGCGTTGAGGGCCGCAAGATCGCCGGCATTCTGGTCGAGCGCGCGCTCACTCCCGCGTACTTCGCTCGTGCGGACGGCGAGAGCGGAGCGCGTCATCAGGGAGTCGTCATCGGGATCGGTTTGAACGTCAACGTGGACGAGGAGAGCTTTCCCTCCGACCTGCGCCCCAGAGCGACATCGCTGGCGATCCTTGGGGGCGGTGAACCGATCGATCGTTCGCAACTGGCACGCGACCTCATCGGGAGTGTTGAACGACCCATGGCGAGACCGGAGCGAGCACCTCGGCAACATGGTCCGGGTCGTGACTCGCGATCATGAACTTCGTGGCCGCCTGGTCGATCTCGATCTTGACCGCGGCCTGACCCTGGAGCTCGAGGCCGCCAGGCGCGGGGTCTCCAATACTTTACCTGCTCGTGGCCCCAAGCGCGAGTCGAGCCTGAGGCAGGTGGCCCTGAGCAACGTATTGGCACTCGAGGAGTGAAAACCGCATTGGCACGGCTGGGTCGG
>JBEKTN010000247.1:0-12883 GCA_049516015.1 Isosphaeraceae bacterium
GAAGCTTGGCCCGAGAGGCTTCGACCTTGTCATTGGCGACTTGCCTGCCGGGTTTTCCCGGCGTGGTATTGATCCCGTTGGGGAGACTTTCAACGTCCCCGATACCCCTCTTGGCTCGCGTCGCCTTGTGGTTTCACCACCTGCATCGACGAGCTGGAAACATCCATGCTCGTCGCATCAGTGAATCGATCGAGGCTGTCGCCAGCGCACGACAGGCCTGTTGCTACCCACAACGCTGCGGAAACAACTCCTCGGGCATCCAATAGCGATGCCGGGGGTCTGGGGGGGGTTTGCGCTTCATCGCGTACTCCCATGGGAAGAGTTCATGGGGAAGTGGATCTTGTACAAGCTGACATTGGTGCCACAAAGTGGGTGGCCCCTGTCGCGCGTTCCCTTGAACCAAGGCGGTCCGCCGTGCTCATCTCCGGCTTGGCCACGCATGACGGCGGGCTCGGACCGTTTCTGACTGATTGAACTCCGCGTTTCTCGGACTTTTCTAGACAATTTACGGCTCATCTGTTCAGGCCATGGATACCCAACTCAACGCGCTGCCAACACTTCCTGTCCTCGCTCGGACCGTTTCTGGCTGCTTGAACTCCGCGTTTCTCGGACTTGAACTAAACCGCTCCGCAGTGGTAGCGTCCCAGTTACTCGGCGAGCCTACGTCGGCCTTGCTTTGTTCTCGCCTCGCGTCACCAGTGACTTGCCCAAACCACCCTTATTGCCCAGCCATTTAGTCTACGGAAGAGCAAACCGCGTGCCGCCCCGCGGCTTCGTTCATGAAGCTTGTACCCGAAAGGCCGCAACGGCTTGCGGTGAAGCCATCGTCTGCGCCTACCCTTCGGGTACAGGCTTCTTCCTTTTCTCCCGCCCCACGCCTCCCGCCTCCCGCCTCACGCCCCACGCCTCACGCCCCACGCTTTGGCATGGCCGGGCTCAGGTCGGCTCTTGAGCACGAAGCAGGTTATCTCTGGCGGGCAGCCGTAGCGATAGGGATGCTTGCCGGCCAGGCCCTCGCTCACGTACAGGAACGTCGATCCAGAGCGGAAGAACCCCCTGTCGAACCGGCGCGAGTAGACGCTGGGCATGAAGACGGGGCCAAGCGCGGGCAGCCGGATCTGGCCGCCATGGTTGTGACCCGAGAGCATCAGGTCCACGCCCCAGTCGCGGGCCCTGTAGAACTGGTCGGGAGAGTGGCTCAGCAAGATCCGGAAATCGGCCGCGGGAACCGAGCCCGGCGGCAGCGCCGGCCCCCAGGGCGCCGAGGTGCCTCCCAGGGCGAGCCGCGCACCGTTCTCTTCCATCGTGCACCAGCGCCCCTCGAGCGCTGCGAATCCGGCATCGGCCAGTGCGCCCAGAACCCGCTGAGGCTGATGCTCGGCATCGTGGTTTCCCAGAATCGCGTACTTGCCAAGCCGGGCCTGCAAAGGTTCCAGCACCGGCTCGACCCAGGGAATGACTTCGTCCGCGTCGACCAAGTCTCCGGTGATGACGATCAGGTCGGCTCTCCACTCGGCGCACGCTTCCACCACGCGCTCGAAGAAGGCGCGGCGGAAGCAGGGTGCGAAGTGCAAATCGCTGAGCTGGACGATCGTCAAACCCTCGAGCGCCTGCGGTAACCCCGGATGATGGAGGACCCACTCCCTGCGGAGGAGCTGGAACGACTCGTTGCCCGGTAGCCGCAACAGCCGGCTCCCTTTCCCCGTTCCGATCATGGCATCGCTTCCGACCCGCTCGTCCAGATCGAGCAGGTCGGACCGGCCGGCGACCCCGCCGGGCCGGCGCCGCATCCCCAGGACAAGCGAGGTGAGCGGCAATATCAGTCCCCCGGAGACAAGGCAGAGACAGGCGTAAGCCCGCAACGGCCAGCCCCAATTCCACCACGGATCCTGGACGTGCCTGGCGAGCAGAAAGGCAGAGGAGGCCCCCAGAATCGCCAGCAGCACCAGCCTCAGCCGCGCCAGGTTCGTTTCGCGGAGGCCCCAGCCGCTGGTGATATTCACCGCGAGGATGAAGTGATAGAGGTGCCCGAGCGCCGGCACGAAGATTGCGCCGAGCACTCCCAGCCAGGGCGGCTCAAGGCTCATGTCGCAAGACCTCCGTGGGCCGAGTCTCATCGAGCGGACCGTCCTTGTCCCCGGACGCCGATGGCGAGCCCGGCTGGCCTTGCTCGCCAGCAGCCTCCGGTGCGGCGGCCGGAACGGGCGCTGCTGACGGCGGCGGCGCGCTCTTGTGCGCGGCGTCTTCCGAGGCTGACCCGTGAGCAGCGGATCCGGCAGCCGCGCAGCGCAGCGCCTGCTCCACGGCCTCCATCAGGCGGTCGGAGCGAAACGGCTTGTAGAGCACCGTCTGCAAACCCTCCTGGCGTGCCTTGACGATCGAGTGCGTCGGGTCGTAACCAAACCCGGTCATGAGGATGACGGGTGTCTGGGGCTGGATCTCGTGGAGCCTGTGAAAGATTGCGTAACCGTCCAGGTCGGGCAGCCGGATGTCGACAAGCGCCGCGGAATACGGCGTCTGGCGCATCAGGGCGACCGCCTCGTGACCGTCGCGCGCCGTCTCCACGACCGCCCCCTGAACGCCGAGCAGGTGATGAGCCGACCGGCGTATGGCCTCGTCGGAATCGACCACCAGAACCCTCGTTCCCGTCAGCCGTGAAACCGCGGCTCCGGGGCTTCGCCGGGGCTGGGGTACGATCGACGTGCCGACCTTGTGGATGATGCCCCGGATCTCTCGGGCACGATAAAGCAGGTGGCGAAGGCGGGCGATGATGTCGTCATCATGCCCCGCGTAGCGGTCCAGGACCGTCGTGGCGTCGGTGATAATGTCGTCAAGCGGCAGAGCCACCTCGCGGCTGATCGCCTGCACCGAGGCGCTCGCGGTGCTCTCCTTCTCGGCCTGGAGCAGTTCCAGTGTGTTCAGTGCCGCGGCGATGTTGCGGCCGTAGATCTCCAGAAACTGGCGGTCCCGATCGTCGAAGTTGTTCGGCTGGGGGCTCTCGACGTTGAGCGTTCCAACGACCGTGCCATGATAGACCAGTGGCACGGTCAGGGAGCTGCGCGCGTTCTCAGCGCCCTCGATGTAGAGCGGGTCCTTGGTCGTGTCGGGGCAGAGGTAGCTCTGACCGGTCGCGGCGACAAACCCCGTCACGCCTTGCCCCTCCTTGCGCGCCATCAGCTCGCGGTTTGCGGCCAGGGGAGACATGCCCTCGCTGAGCAAGGGGATCAACTTGCCGGTGGCCTTCTCCAGGAGCCGGATCTCGATGTAGTCAAGGCCCATCAGGTCCTTCATGTGACGGGCGATGTTGTACTTGAGCAGATCGGTGCGCTCCTCGACCCCGAGCTGAGAGAGCTCTTCCGGAGTGAGGTCGGCCAGCTCGTCGCCGGCCTGGGCAATCGCGTTGACCTTGAGCTGCTGGTGGGTCTCGTCGGTGATCTCGCGTGTCAAGGCGATCAGGTGGGTCACCGCGTGCGTGGCATCGAAGACTGGCGTCACCGTCACTCGCAGGTACCGGTTTCCCCGGATCTTCATCACCGTGCTGGCCGGCCCCTGCGCAGCCACCGCACTGGTGAACGGACACGGGTCGGGGCCCAGAACTTCAGAGTCGGCGAGGACATGGTAAAACTTGCCGCCGGTCACTTGCGATTGAGAATCGGTGAGCGACAGGAACTCGGGGTTCGCCCAGATGATCCGCAGGTCCGGATCGACCACGGCCACGCCGTCGGCGATCGCGTCGAGGATCTCCTCGGCCTGGATGATCATGCCCACCCAGCGCACGGCCGAGAGCTGAGATACATCGACATAGACTCCGCAAAACTGCGAGCCCCGCAAGAGCGACAGCGCCTTGGAAATCGAGTGCACCGTCACCACGTCGAACGCTTCGCCCAGCTTTTCGAGCGTGGATTTCCCCTGCGACGCTTCGCGATCGATGACCAGCAGTCGAGGGTTGTCGGCCACGTCGGATACCCTAGCCCGGACGAACGACGGCCCGGTCTCCTGGTCGAGCCCACAGGCCGGCGCGTCGAACGAAAGTTCATATAGCAGAACATCCTAACGCCGGACCACCCCGAGCGACAAGGCGGGGCACGGCAAACCTCCGGGGGTCGCTTGACCTTGGTGGAGGTTGGTCTTAGGCTCGCAAGTGAAGAGCTCGGATCGTTCCAGGGCTCGAGCATCGACGCTGCGGTTTGGAACGGAGGCGTTCGCCATGCGCTTGACAGAGCGATTGACGGCACGGCACGGCGCGTTGCTCGTCGTGGACATGCAAGAAAAGCTCCTGGCGGTCATGCAAGACCGGGAGCCGCTGATCGAGAACATCGTTCGCCTGGTCCGCGGAGCCAGGGAGATGGACATGCCCGTCTGGGCTACAGAACAATACCCGCGCGGTCTGGGCCCGACGGTCGCGTCGATCGCCGCGCTCATTCCCGAGCGGCCGGCCAAGCTCATCTTCCACTGCTGCAGGGTGCCGCAGCTCCTGGAGCAGCTTTACGGACGCCACATCCGGCACGTCACGGTCGTCGGCATCGAAGCGCACGTCTGCGTGTCCCAGACCGCGATCGAGCTTCTCGACCTGGGCTTCCGGGTCCAGGTTCCCGCCGACGCGGTGACCTCGCGAAATCGGTTCGACTGGGAGTTCGCCCTCCGCAGGGTGGAGCGCGGCGGCGCGGTCCTTTCGACCACCGAGGCCGTCCTCTTCGAATGGCTCGAAACGGCCGACCGGCCCGAGTTCAAGGTCATCAGCGAGATGGTCAAGGCGGCAAAAGCGCAAGGTGGTTCAACGTAGAGAATATTTCGGCGGCAGCGGTGGGTTTCCGGCATCCGGAGCGGGTACCCCGGAAAATGGAAAAACTGTGTGAAACGCCAATTGATGGCCCCGCAGAGATGCAGCCTAAACGATTCGGTTTCGCGTCTTGCAAACGAACAGCGCGATGATTAGACTCGACATACGACGTTCGTCAGAGCATCTCTATCCGGTCCGGTCCAGGAACCCCAGTCGTGGGAGAAACGTGATGCGCGAGCTGGAAAAGCCGGTGGCTCGGGTCTTTCGGCGGCTGCGGTTGCAGCGATTCGTCAGCTCACTCGTCTGGGTGCTGGCGATCGCGCTCTTGCTGGTGGCCGTGGTTCTGGGTGTCGGCAAGGCGCTCAATCACGCGTTGCCGGGGCCGGAGTGGGCACCCTTCGCCATCGCCGGCGGACTGGGCGTGCTCATGGCGGCCCTGTTCGCGATCTTCACCGGGCCCAGCCGGCTCGACGCCGCGGTGGCCATCGATCACGCCTTTCATCTCAACGAACGGGTCAGCACGGCATTGACCCTGCCGGCCGAGCTGCACGAGACCTCGGCCGGACACGCGCTCCTCGCCGACGCCAGGAAGAAGCTGGCCGACCTGGACGTGACTTCCGCGTTCGGACCGAAGCTGCCCCGCAGGGCGTGGGTCGTCTTGATACCGGCGAGCCTTGCGGTTTCCATGCTCTTCGTTCCCGCCTGGATCCAGCGCACCGTTCAGGCCAACACCGAGACGAAGGTCGATGCCAAGGCCCTTGCCAAGCAGACCGAGGCGCTCTCCAAGAAGATCTCGAGCCAGCGGCAGGCGATCGACAAGGACAAGTTCCCCGAGGCCGAGAAGCTGCTGGCCCAGATCGAGAAGAAGGCCGAAGACCTGGCCAAGGCCCCCCCGGCGCAGAAAGACCGGCTGCTCGTGGAAATGAACAAGCTGACCGACGCTCTCAAGGAGCGGAAGAAGCAGCTCGGCTCTCCCGACCAGGTCAATCGCCAGCTTCAGCAACTCAAGGAAATGGGCCAGAACGGCCCGGCCGACCAGTTTTCCAAGGAGCTCGCCAAGGGCGACTTCAAGAAGGCCGCCGAGCAGCTCAAAGAGCTGCAGCAAAAACTCGAGAAGGGCGAGATGACTCAGGCCGAGAAGAAGGCGCTCCAGGAACAGCTCGCCGAAATGACCAAGAAACTCAAGGAAGTCGCCAACATGGAAGAGCGCAAGAAGCAGCTCGACCAGGCCCTCAAGAACGGCGGCCTGAGCAAGGAGCAGTACGAGCGCGAGGTGGAGAAGCTCAAGCAGCAGTCCAAGAGCCTCAAGCAGCTCGAGCAACTTGCGGGCAAGCTCGGCCAGGCACAGGAGGCCCTCAAGAAGGGTGACACCAAGCAGGCCGCCGAGTCGCTGGGCATGACCCAGCAGCAGCTCGCCCAGATGGCCAAGCAGCTCGAAGAGATGGAAGCACTCAACAGCGCGATGGCCGACGTCACGAACGCCAAGAATGGGATGAGCGAGGACGGTATGAACCAGCTCGGCGAGATGATGAACGGCATGGGCTCGATGGACAGCATGCGCCGGGGCTTGGGCCAAGGCCTGGGTCGAGGCCGCGGCCAGGGCGATCGACCCGAGGCTCCTGACGAGACCGCGACCTACAGCACCAAGGTCCAGCAACAGGTCCGCAAGGGCAAGGCCGTCCTCCAGGGATTCACCCAGCCCAGCAAGACGGTCAAGGGCGAGAGCGTCATCGACATCCAGGGCGAGATGGAAGCCGCCACCACCACCGCCGCCGCCGCCCTCTCGAACCAGAAGATCCCCAAGAACGTCGAGAAGCACATCCGGGCGTACTACGATCAGATCAACAAGGGAAAGTGACGATCGGCGCTGGACGCCGTGACTGAAGACCGCTGACACGACGGCTCGGTCATGGTAAGATTCATCAAGAAAACCCGACCTGGACCTGGAAATGCAAGGCGCCCAGCGGTCATGAGCACTTTGATTTCGACGCCCACGCGTTCAGGTGTCGTCTACCCTGAAAGCGACGGGCAACCCATCGCCGAGAACACCCTGCAGTTCCGCTGGATCGTGACCATCAAGGAAGGCCTGGAAGCGGTCTTCCGTGATCGCCAGGACGTGTTCATCGCCGGTGACCTCTTCTGGTATCCGGTCGAGGGAGATCCCAAGATCCGGGTCGCCCCCGACGTGATGATCGTCTTTGGCCGTCCCAAGGGACATCGGCGATCCTATTTGCAGTGGGAAGAAGGCGGCATCGCCCCTCAGGTCATCTTCGAGATTCTCTCGCCGGGTAATCGAACCTGGGAGATGGAACAAAAACTGCTCTTCTACGAGCGCTACGGCGTCCAGGAATATTACGTCTACGATCCCGAGATGATCGAGCTGTCGGGCTGGCTGCGAGAGAAAGACGAACTGCGCGAAATCTCTGCGATCAATGGATGGACCAGCCAGCTCCTGGGCATCCGTTTTGTCCTCCAGCCCTCGACGCTGGAAATCTTCGATCCCGACAATCACCCCTTCCTGACCTACCTCGAGCTGGTCCAGCAGCGCGACCAGATCGCCAAAGAGCTCGGCCAGATTGCACAAGAGCGCGACCAGATCGCCGAAGAGCGCGACCAGATCGCCGAAGAGCTCGGCCAGATCGCCGAAGAGCTCGGCCAGATCGCCGAAGAGCGCGACCAGATCGCCGAAGAGCGCGACCAGATCGCCCGGCAACGCGACGCTGAGGGTCTGCGAGCCGAGCGCCTGGCGGCCCAGTTGCGAGCGTTGGGCATCGAACCGGACGCCTAGCTGCCACGATCGACGGCCGCTCACAGCCCGTCCGATCCCCGGCCGCGGGGCTTCTGGATATCCAGAATCATGCGCCCGCCCTTGAAAATCGAGACCGTGCCCGTGGACTGAGACACGCAAACCGCGATCGAGTCGGTCGTTACAGTGACGGACGCGGCGGCCTCATGGCGGGTGCCCAGGCCCTGGGGAAGCGGTTCCTCAAGCTTGCTCCGCGGGGCGAGATAGCGCCCGGCGGCCAGGACGACACCATCCCCTCGGACCACGAAGGCGCCGTCGATCGCCGAGAACTCCTTGATCGTTTCCTCCAATCGGTGGTCCAGGATGTTGCGCTCCCCCTCGGGATACCCGTGGAACGGGTTGAATACGAGCTGGTGGCTCTGCGAGAGCACGCGGTCGCTGTCGCCGACCACGAACAGCGTCCCGACCGTCCGCCCCTCGCGCCCCTCCACGCCCAGCTCGCTGGCGAGAGTCAAGGTCCGCTCGAAGACCGCCGGGGTCACGTCCTTGGGCAAGGGGTCGGCCGTGGATGCCGAGAACAGCTCGATCTCGGTGCCCATGTCCAGGACCATGATCGTGTCAATCGATCCCGAGCCGTCAATTCCCGTCAGGCAGAGGATCCGGTCGCCAGCCTTGACCAGGCTCTCGGCCGCCGCGAGCAGCGTCGCCACCTTGACCTGTCCGGCGCGTGTCATGGCGATATCGGGAACATGCACGACCGAGCACATATCCTTTCGTTCCACGGGTGCAAGAAAACCAGGCCGGTGCGAGACGAGGATGACCCGGAAGTTCACGTCCTCGATCAGCGACGAGAGGTCGGCATCCTCCTCGATGACATCGGCATGGAGCATGATCACCCGCGCACCGACTTCGCGGGCGATCCCGTGGGCGTGCCGGACCAGGCTTCGCGTCAACATTTTCATGAGACCTGCCGTCAGGGTTTCGCGGTCGAGCTTGGCGGCCGATCCGGCGAGGGATTCTCAGCCGTCGAGAACTGGAGGGCCAACTGAAGAATTCCCAGATCGTCGAACCAGGTCGGGTCACTGGCGATGCCGGTCTGTTCGAACCGGAGCAGGTTCTTGCCGGGCCTCAAGAGGCCCTGCGGGATCGGGATCCGGATTCGTTCGGGCGTCTCGTTGGACGTCGTGATGTATCGATTGATGTAGTCGATTCGCTTGCCGTTGACCACGACGTAGGTTCGCAGCTCACCCTTTTGAACGAGGTTGGAGTAGGGCGAGCCAGCCGTTTCACCGACCACCTGCGAAACATCAAGGACCACGAAGCCTTGCCCGGGACGGACGGCATCAAGCTCGAAGCTCCGCTCGAGGACTCCTCCTTCGGGCAGCGGAGGGTCGAGCAAGGGCGGAGTGGTCGAGATATTGTCTCCCAGGTGATGGGCGGACGGGTCGATGACACGCAGCCATCCCCGGTCGAGCACGCGCAGCCGGGCCAGCCGGACGCGGGGAATGGTGAGCGTTCCGGCATACGGCGTCGCCAGGGTGATCCCAAAGTCGGAGATCGCGGTGATGGCACCTTCGGCGTGATCGAGGTCGCGGCCCTCGTTTGGCTCTCCCGGCACCGAGCGCCATTCCAGCCGGGCGAGGGCACCTTCGACGGGAGCCGCGGCGGCGGGGACGCGGCGGAAATAAATTCCTGCGACCTCGCTCCAGTCGAGAGTGACTGGCTTGCCATCGATTTCGATCACGACGTGCTCGTGATCGGCTTGACGAATCTGTCCATAGAGCTGGTCGCCAACGACCAGCCGGACCTCATCCTGCGTCGGGTCGATTTCCAGGCTGGTGGGCGGCTCGGCGAACCGGACGATCTGAATTTCACCAAGGTATCCGGCAAGGCCAGGGGGTGCCGGGCTCGAACCTGTTGGAGCGGTTGCGATCCGTACGGCGTCGAGCGGCCCCGAGGGAGACTTGCCGTGGGCGAGTTCCTTGCCGTCCACGGCAATCTCGGTCTGCTCGGGGCCAAACCGGAGGGTGAGACGGTGCCAGCCGGCAGCACGAGCGAGTCGCTGCACCGCCAGCGCGGGGCCGTCCGGAGATTCCACCGCCAGGCTTTCTTCCGCCCAGCCAAGCAGGATCCGCAGTGTCGCTGGCCCGGTCGGGCCGCGGAACGTCAGGTCGAGCGTCCAGCGCTGACCAGCGGCGACCTTGCCTTCATCAAAGAACGAGAGCTCGACCCGTCCGGATACCAAGGGTTCGGCCAGCCGGTGCTGCAACGACGATTCCTCGGCGGGCAGCCGTACTCTCCGGCCTTGATTCGATGTCTTCGCATTGTCGAGGAGTTCCGGCTTGCCGCTGACGGACCATCGAGCGTCGCTGATGCGATCGAACCGGTCGGCAAACAGCCTGGCCTCGCCCGGACGCTGGAGAACGGCCTGGACCCCGGGCCGCGTTACCACGATCTCGGCCGCCTGCCAGGGAACACTCAGCGCAACAGCCTTGTCGCTCACCGCGTGGAGCATCCCGGAGATCCGGGCACTTTCACCCACCTGCACCCGGTAGAGCGGCGGAATCGAGACTGCCAGCGGCTCAGTCCCCTGAAAACTCAAGACCGAGCCCGCCTCGAGAGCCACCGGCCGCTGTGGCTCGCCAGCCCGCGGCAGGAACTTCAGCCCGGAGCCAAGGTCAGAGAGCAGAGATCCCTCCAGCCGCGGCTGCCCCCCGCGGTCCAGAAATACGGCACCCGTCTGGTTCTCGCCGGGTGCCCGGGCGAATCCTCGATCCACGCCCAGAAAGGCGACCAGAACCAGAAAGCCAACGGCCACGCCAGCTCGGTTCTCGATGTGCGTTGTCATGACGTTGATTCTACGGACGGATTTTCCCTCGCGGCAAGCGTCCCGGCGGTGCACCCGTGACGACGCTTTCCAGGATGGTACCCTGATGGTGCAGCGACTGAACCGGCCGGCAGGCCGGAACTCTTGTCCTGATCGTGCGTTCTGTTCCATTCCCTCGTCAACCCGCTGGAGTCTCGTCGATGCGGCACAGATCCGCAACGAATATGCCCTGGCTCACCGCACTCGTGGTCATCTTAGTATTGTCTCCAGATTGGCCGTTGCAGCGCCCGGCGCTGAAAAATCTCGCCCGGCCGCCGAAAAACCGCTTCGGGTGATCGTTTTCGGGGCCCACCCTGACGACTGCGAACTCTCGGCCGGGGGAACAGCCGCGCGCTGGGTCAAGCTCGGGTACAAGGTCAAGTTCGTGAGCGTGACCAACGGCGACATAGGCCACCGTCAGATGGCAGGGGCCTTCCTGGCCCGCCGTCGGACCGCCGAGGTCAAGCGCTGCGCCGAGATCCTGGGGATCGAGACCGAAGTCCTCGACATTCACGACGGCGAGCTGCTGCCGACGCTGGAAAACCGCCGCACGATCACTCGCAAGATTCGCGAGTGGCAAGCCGACGTCGTGATCGCTCCGCGCCCCAACGATTATCATCCGGACCACCGCTACACGGCGATCCTGGTGCAGGACGCGGCCTTCATGGTGATCGTGCCCAGCTTCTGTCCTGACGTCCCCGCACTGCGCAAGAACCCCGTGTTCCTCTACTCGGCCGACAGCTTTCGGAAGCCAAATCCGTTCAAGCCCGACGTGATCGAGCCTATCGACACTGTCCTGGACCAGAAAGCGGCCTGCAGCGACGCTCTGGAGTCGCAGTTCTACGAGTGGAACCCCTGGCTTTTCGGCTATCTTGAAGAGGTGCCCCAGGACAAGCAGGCGCGGTTGGCCTGGACCCGCAAGTGCGCGGAGCAACGGTACGGCGATGAGGCCCAGCGGTTCCGGGCCGAGTTGATCGCGGAGCTTGGTGACGTGGAAGGCAAGGCCGTCAAGTGCGCCGAAGCCTTTGAAATCTGCGAGTACGGCACGCAGCCCTCGCGTCAGGAACTCATTGCCATCTTTCCGTTCTTCAAGCAGACAATCGAGCGCAAGTGACCCGGCAAGAACGACCACGATCCGGCGAACTGCACCACGGTGCAATTCGCCGGCTCATGCCCTGCGCCGGTTGACCCAGCGCCACGGCGAGGGTGCGTGGCGCCAGTTCATCTGACCTCTTGATTCACGCGGACCGCTCCTGGTTCACGCGGACCAGCTTACAGTGGCGGAGTCGCGGCCTGGGCTGGACCGCCGCAGCGGCGCAGGTGGTCCTTGTCGATGTAGACGACCTCGACCTTATGGTCCACATGGTTGAACGGAATGGGATAGTCCGACCAGTACAGCTCATCATAATACACGGTGCACTTGTAGTGGCAGTGCACGAGCTGGCAGGGTCCGGCCAGCGGATAGATCCGGCACGGATCGACCTTCTCACCGATCTTTTCGATCAGGATCCGGACGTTGTTGCGCTGGGTCTCGTAGAAGAAGTAGGCCCCGTTCTTGAACTTGGGCACCTTGTTCCACACCTCTTCCTCGTTCGGCGGATCGAGGCAGGCTGCGCCCAGTCCGTCGGCCGGGATGGGGTCGAGGATCGGCACCTTGTCCCGGTCCTCACGCTTCATGTCTTCCTCGAGCCGCTGCGACTGCGACGGCAGGACCGGCCAGGCGAAGGACCACCCCGTGGGATGCAGGGGCGAGATATTGCGGAAGACATAATCGAGACCGCAGCCAAGATGCGTCGTGGAGATTACGGCCAATAATGCACCCGTGATCAGGCCGCGAACCCAGCGCGGGGTCTTCGGGCTCCGGTGCCGCGCGGATTGGAACATTGACTTTCCCCCTCCTTGGGACGTGCGCGAACGCGCCGGGAGGCTCTCCTGCCCTCCTGCCCTCCGGCGCCGGGACCGTTATGACCGACCAAGGACCGATCGTTCCGGCGACTCTTTCACAATCAAGGCGACCAGTCCATGTGGTCTAGTTATCGTTCGCAACTGACTCAGGTTGTGAGGAATTTCCGGAATCCAGCGACAATTTCTCTTGCCCGGCCTTGCTGCGACGACCATCAAACCCGTTGAATCCGGCTCTACCCTCTCTCCATTCGTCTCGCAGAAGCCAAGAACTTTGCAGGAAAATCCAACGATTGCAGCCCACCATGAATTCACTAACACACACAACATGCGGTTAGGAGCGGAGGAGGCCACCCACTTTCTAGCACCCGAGAAAGATCAACGAGCCGACAAAGAGCTAAAAGCACCGCCGGCACTGGGAGGATCGGCCATGGTGGCGCGACCCACCAGACCGCAAGTCTTTGCAGCTCGCGCGCCTGTTCCAGCAACCGGATCTGGAGAACCACTGGGTACCGATGCGGAACCGGGCCCTTCCCTCAGTGATGGCGTTCGTGGCCCAAGCCACCCACCCGGCGGGTGCTCTGTTACG
>JBEKTN010000248.1:0-12873 GCA_049516015.1 Isosphaeraceae bacterium
TGCGGACCTGACGCGTTTTCTCAAGACAAACTTCTTTGCGTGAACAGTGTGTGAAACCAGCTCACGTCAGGTACGATGGTACAACGTTCACCATGCCTATACAGGAGACCCTCGCCGAACAAAGTTGACTCGCCACTCGCCACTCGCCACTTCCGCTTCAGCGCGGCAAGGGCGGCGGACCCCGGCGGTTCACCGCGATCGTGCAGGAACCCTCGTCGCCGTTTCCAGCCCCGGTTACGATAGGGCGCATGTCTGACGGGGGTGATTGTGCTGGTGATGGTCCTGTCGCTTGTCTTGTAGGGTGATCCGAACATGAGCGGAAGATCTCGCCCGTTTCGCGTGGCCCTGATTCAGATGCGGTGCTCGACCGATCCCGAGGACAACGTGGGCCGAGGCTGCGCGATGCTCCGTCAGGCGGGAGCCCAGGGAGCGCAGGTGGCCTGTCTGCCCGAACTGTTCCGGACCCAGTACTTTTGCCAGGTGGAGGAGGCTGCCCGGTTCGACCTGGCCGAGCCGATTCCCGGGCCGACGACCGAGGCACTGGCCAGAGTGGCGAGGGAAGCGGGCATGGTGGTGGTCGGCTCGATCTTCGAGAAGCGTGCGGTGGGCGTCTACCACAACACGGCGGTTGTCCTCGACGCCGATGGCACGCTTCGCGGTCGTTACCGCAAGATGCACATACCCGACGATCCGCTGTATTACGAGAAGTACTATTTCGCGCCCGGTGATCTCGGTTTCCAGACATTCCCAACAGCGTTCGCCCGCGTGGGAACTCTCGTTTGCTGGGACCAGTGGTATCCGGAGGCCGCCCGGTTGACTGCCCTGAAGGGAGCGGAGATCCTCTTCTATCCGACCGCGATCGGCTGGCACCCGTCCGAGAAGGCCGAGTTCGGCGCGGCCCAGGCGAGCGCCTGGGAGACGATCCAGCGCGCCCATGCGATCGCCAACGGTGTCTACGTGGCCGCGGTCAACCGGATCGGCCACGAGGGTCCCGCCGAGGGCGGAATCGAATTCTGGGGAAGCTCATTCCTGGCCGATCCGTTCGGCCGGATCGTCGCCAAGGCCGGCCAAGGCACCGAGGAGATCCTCATCGCCGGTTGCGATCCGCAGCTTCAAGAGGAAACCCGCCGCAACTGGCCGTTCCTCCGCGACCGCCGGATCGACGCTTACGCCCCGATCACGCAGCGGTTCCTGGACCCCGAGTGACCCCCTGCCCCCGATCGGGTGGGCCCAGTATGCTGGTCGATCCTCCCAACACAACTGCCCACTACCCGCTGCCCACTATGATTAGCACCCCCGCCCAGCTTGGTTACCGCATGCCCGCCGAGTGGGAGCCCCACGAGGCGACCTGGATCGCTTGGCCGCACAACCGCGAAGGTAGTTCTTCTAGGAATGCACCAGTCTCGCAGTCTCCGAAACCTGCTCCGAACTTCCTGGCTTCATGCCGTTTCCTCAGCGGAATCGGCGGGGTAGACTACACGTATGGAGGTTGCGATGAATCGACTTTCGATTGACTTACCCGAAGAAGCCCTGGCGGCGCTCCAAGTCTCACCCGAAGAGGCGACCCAGGAAGCACGTCGAATTCTCGCCATTCACTGGTACGAGCAGGGGCGAATCAGCCAGGGTACAGGGGCGCGGATCGCGGGGCTCTCCCGGCACGACTTTCTGATCGCGCTCGGCGAGGCCAAGGTATCGGCAATGCAGCTCGGCAGCGACGAGCTAGGGGAGGAGACCCCAAGTGCCGTCGAAGCGGATCGTGAATGCTAGCCCCTTGATTCTCCTCGGAAAGATCGACCGACTGGACCTGCTTTTTGTGGGTGACCGCGAGGTTGTGGTTCCTGCAACCGTACTCGACGAGGTGGGAGGCCTCCGTCTGGGCGACTTGCCTGGGTGGGATCAGTCCTTGCCTCCACTGAGAGTCGAGACGGACGTGCCAGTTCCCCCCCATGTTTGGCGGTACGCATTGGACCCTGGCGAGTCGATGGTGCTTGCTCTTGCGCTGTCATACACGGCGGCTGGTGAGGATGTCGAGGTTGTGCTGGACGAGAGGAAAGGAAGGCGATCAGCCCGGGCGCTGGGCTTGACGGTCATCGGCACGGCGAGATTGTTGATCCTTGGCAAGCAAGGCGGCCAGGTTCATGAGGTGAAGCCCTTGCTCGATGAACTCGAACGCAAGGGCATGTATCTGGGAAGCCAGTTGCGGAGACAGATCCTGGAAGCAGCGGATGAGTAACCCGAACGCGCACACCCCCGCCCAGCTTGGTTACCGCATGCCCGCCGAATGGGAGCCCCACGAGGCGACCTGGATCGCCTGGCCGCACAACCGCGACGACTGGCCTGGGAAGTTCGCGCCCGTTCCCTGGGTCTACACCGAGATCGTCCGTCATCTCAGCCGCGTCGAGACCGTGTGCATCGTGGTTGCCGATGGCACGATGAAGCGCAGGGTTGCCCACCTCCTCGACCGCGCGGGGGTAGACCTCGAGCGAGTGCAGTTCTTCAAGGCGGAAACCGACCGGGTCTGGCTGCGCGACTCGGGCCCGACATTCGTGATCAGAAGTCGGGCGGAGGGCTCGGTTCCGTCCGCAGAATCACCCGCCGGGCCCATTGGGTTGATCGACTGGAAATTCAACGCCTGGGCCAAGTATGACGACCACCTCAAGGACAAGCACATCCCGCGGCGGATCGCGCGGAAGCTTGGTCTGCACCGCTGGATTCCCAGGGTGGAACTGGAAGGAACGCCAGTTCGCATGGTGCTCGAAGGAGGCGCCATCGACGTCAACGGCCGGGGCAGCCTGCTGACCACCGAGGAGTGCCTGCTGAGCAAGGTCCAGTGTCGCAACCCGGGCCTCGACCGCGCGGGGCTGGAGCAAGTGCTGGCCGATTATCTGGGCGTCCGCGACGTGATCTGGCTGGGCCGGGGCATCGCTGGCGACGATACGCACGGCCACGTGGACGACCTCGCACGGTTCGTCGATCCGCGGACCGTCGTGACCGTGGTCGAGCCTCGCGCCGACGACCCGAACCACGAGCCGCTCGCGGACAATCTCCAGCGGCTCCAGTCGGCACGCGATCAGGACGGCCAGTCGCTTCGCGTCGTGACCTTGCCCATGCCCGTCCCGGTCATCTGCGACGGCCAGCGCCTGCCCGCCAGCTACGCCAACTTCTACATCGCCAACGGCCTCGTCCTGGTTCCTACCTTCAACGACTCCGCCGATCGAATTGCCCTCAACATCCTGGCCGAGCTTTTCCCCGACCGCCAGGTCGTCGGCATCCATTGCGTCGATCTCGTCCTCGGCCTGGGCACGCTGCACTGCCTGTCACAGCAGCAGCCGAAGCCGGCACCGCCGGGGACATGATGGAGATTGCTCCCTCATCTCAGCACCTTCGCTCCGCACATCTCTTCGCTCCCGGGACGTTCGGTCCGGCCACGTGTCAAAGAGACGGCTACTGGGCAAGGGAGGGGCTGGAGCCTAAGATAGAAAGCTGCTTGAAACAAACGGCGTTGACTCGCAACGATTTTGCCGGCTCCGGTAGTCCGGCCGCTGCCGGGCTCAGTGAGGGGGCAGATCATCATGGCTCGTCAGAAATCCTCCCGGCGGGAGGATCGTCGTCCCTCGAAGAAGGATCACCGGCCGCCGTCGAAGTCGGGGCCAGGGTCGGGGCCCAGAAAACGGGCCGTGCCGGGACCCGGCGGGCCGCCACCCCGGCGCCGCGAGGTGGGAGCAACGACACCGGGCCCGGGTCGTTCGCGAGCACATCCGGAACGGTCGAAACAGGGCGGCTCGGGGTATGAACCTGAGTCGGAAATCGGCAAGCCGCAACGGCTCCAGAAAATACTGGCGCACGCAGGGCTGGGATCGCGCAGGGACTGCGAGCAGTATATCCTCCAGGGCCGGGTCACGGTCGATGGCAAGGTCGTCCGCGAGCTCGGCACGCGGGTCAATTCCGAGAGCGCGGCGATCGCCGTGGATGGCGAAAGGGTCCGTCTTGAGAAGATGGTCTACTATGCCGTAAACAAGCCCAAGGGCTACGTCTCGACCAACAACGATCCCGCGGGCCGGCCCCGGGTGATCGACTTGCTGCCCGAGGTCCCGGAGCGGGTCTACGCGGTCGGCCGGCTCGATGAGGACAGCATGGGGTTGATGATTCTGACCAACGACGGCGAGCTAGCCAACCGCCTGGCTCATCCGCGGTACGGGGTCGAAAAGACCTACCGCGCCCTGGTGGCAGGAACCCCTGGCCGCGAAATCCTGGACAAGCTGACCGAAGGAATCTGGCTTTCCGATGGCAAGCTTCGTGCCAAGCGGGCCAGGTTCGCCGGTAGCCAGGGTGAGGCGACCACGCTCGAGCTGGTGCTGGCCGAGGGCAAGAAGCGCGAGATCCGCCGGATGCTGGCCAAGCTTGGGCACAAGGTCATGAGCCTGACCCGGATCGCCATCGGCCCGGTGGTCCTCAAGGGACTCTCTTCCGGGGAGCATCGCCCCCTGTCTCGTAGCGAGATCGACCTGCTGCGAAAGGTTGCTGCGGGTATCGAGGTCTCGCCTCCGCGATCTTCGGAGCACCGCGGCAGCCGTCCGGCTTCGCCTGGGCCGCTTCGGTCCAGCGGCCGGCCCGAGAGCAGCGAGGATCGTGCTCCCCGCGCCCGGAGCCGCAACGAGGAGGAGCGTCCCCGCCGCGATCGCGCTCCGCGCGCCGCCCGGCCGCTTTCGTTACCACCACGGCAGAAACGCAATCCAAGGGACCCCACACCGGGTCAGCCGATGACCGGTAAACCCATGCCCGGTACGGTAATGCCGGGTAAGCCAATGCCAGGTAAGCCAATGCCAGGTAAGCCAATGCCAGGTAAGCCAATGCCAGGTAAGCCAATGCCAGGTAAGCCGGTCCAGGACCGTTCCGCGGGGGCAGGTCCCAAGGTCAAGTCAGGTCAGCCAGTGTCTCCACCTGGCCGCAACCCCGCGGCGACGGCCGCTGTGAAGCCTAAGCCTGTCTCCCCAATCCCGCCGCCTGGGCCCAGGGCGGATGCCGGCAAGCCGCCGAGTTCGGAGGCCAGGCCGGCGCGGAGGGTCATCGGTCTGGACCCGAAGATTGCAGAGGAAGCGGGTCTGTCGCTTTCAGGTCGGCCTGCGCGGCAGCGACCAGCGATCGCGCGGCGGCCGCCGCGCAAGGTGCTCGGAGTCAAGCGATCTGGAGAAGGCGAGGATGAACGCTGAGCCCGACGCTCCCGCAGGGGCCTCCCAGCGGCTGGTGGCCGTCCTGGAAAACGTGGCGATTGCCCGCGATACCTACCGGTTGCGGCTGGACGATCCGATTCTGGCGCGGGCCATTCTTCCGGGCCAGTTTCTGATGATCCGGCCAGCCGCTGAGGGCGCCGATGATCCTTTGCTGGGACGGCCGTTCGCGCTCTATGATGTGGCCACCGACGCCGCAGGCGCTCCCACTGGCGTCGATGTCGTCTACCTCGTGGTCGGCCGCGGCACCGCCGCACTGGCTCAGCGCAGGCCGGGAGAGCGGCTATCGGTCTGGGGACCGCTAGGTAACGGCTTCGGCCCACCGCCGTCCGGCCCTGTCATCTTTGTCGCCGGCGGCATTGGCCAGACGCCGTTCCTGGCGCTGGGCCGCTGGTGGCTGGGCAAGACGTCTTATGGATTGCAATCGAAGGGTCTTGAGCCGCCCCGCCCCGGTTCGGCGGCCGGGGTCCCCAAATCCTCCTCGGCGACCATGCTCTATGGCGTGCGCACCGCCGCGTTGCTGGCGGGAGTGAATGATTTCCGCCAGGTGGGAATTGACGTCGAGATTGCGACCGACGACGGTTCGGCCGGGTACCGCGGGTCCGTGACCGAACTCCTGGCTCGCCGGCTGAAGCAGGGAGAGCGCCCCGCGCGAATCGTTGGCTGCGGCCCTTCCCCCATGCTTGCGGCCCTGGCGCGTCTGGTCGAACCTTTCGAGATCCCCTGCGAGGTCTCGCTCGAGAACCACATGGCATGCGGCTTCGGGGCGTGTTTCAGTTGCGTCGCCCCGATCCGCCAACCTGATGGCACGATCGACCTCCGCCGCGTCTGCGTGGAAGGGCCTGTCTTCGCGGCGTCGACCGTGGAGTGGTCGGCATCGGCGCACTGACCTTCGAGAAGTCGGAACTGCGAATGTCGCCGTGGGTGGCGATCTTGCTCACCGCCGCGCCCGCGTCTGGGCGCGGATCATGTCTCGGAGCCGTGCCGCCTGCTCGTAGTCTTCGCGAGCGACCGCCTCGTCGAGTTGCTCGCGCAAGGTCTTTTCGACCGCGTAGTTCTTGCGTACTTCCTGTTCGAAGAGGCGAAGTTGCTCGATGAGCGAGAGGTTGGGCGAATCGCTCGACTCGTTCTCTCGGTTGTCCCACCAGGTGCGTTGGTGGGCGGCCAGCTTTTCCATGCCCTCGCGGAGGGCGTCGATGGCTTCCTCGGGGCGCCTGCGTTCGATCGCGAGCAGGGCTTGGGCCTGAGTGCGATGGAACTGGACCAGGCCGCGAGACTGTTCGTGAGAGGTGATGTAGTCTTCGTCATTGCCATGGCGGCGAACGAAGTCCATGAGGGCCAGGGTATGGTCGGCGTCGAGCATTGCCTTGTCGTAGCGACGGAGCGAGAGCCAGGCCATCCGGCGATGAAAGAACTGAGTGAACTCGCGATCCGCCTCGTCGCGGTGTTCCTGGTCCATCGTCCAGGGAGGAGCCTTACCCCCTGGCACCTGTCCGCGACTGGCGGCACTGTAGCGGAGATAATCGAGATAAGTCGCAAACCCATGCGGTCGTGCACCATCGGGACGCCCAGAGATCTCGAGTTGAAGCACGCCCAGTTCGACGCGAACCTGCAGCACGCTCCGTCCGTCGCGGGCACGTAACTCGCGTGCCAGCACCTCGCCCGGTTCCGGATCATAGGGCCAACCCTGGATCACATCATCCAAGTCCCGTCGCATCAGAGGCTCCCGGACCGCCGAGGTGAGAGAACGCGAAACGAGCGTATGATCTGTTATCCGATTGTGAGCAGAAATCAAACCGAAAACGACCTGACTGGGGAGGACAAGATGTCCAGTCCGAAACTCGGCCGTCTTGCACCGATTCTAGCTCAAGAATTATAGCCCCGAGACTGTCCAAATCCTACAGCGCGATCGGACGGAGCATCGAAAATCCATGGTGTGTCCCATGAGTTCAAGACGTCCAGGCCCCCATCTCGAAGCGCGGCCACGTACCGTTATGGTGGCCCGACATACACCCACGATCTTGGCCACGTTCTGGCGCTTGACCGCGTTGCGCAACAACCAGGGCCCGAGCATCTTCTCCTGGATGCGTGGGTTGGGATGAACTGATGCTCTTGAAACCGCGTGCCTCGCCTGGCACAATGTCGTCTTCCTCGAAGTCGACCGCCAAAGAAGCCCTCCTAGCTCAATTGGCAGAGCAGCTGACTCTTAATCAGCGGGTTGTAGGTTCGAGTCCTACGGGGGGCACTTGCTACAGGATGCGAATCAAGCCGACAGGATGCGTCATCTCCCGTCTTTTCGAGGGTCAAACCCTTCATCATCTCCGGATCATCCGATCCCGTGATCGCGTCAGGGTGCGACAGATTCCGACTCAATCCGTCCCCTCCGGTGGGCAAATGGTGGGCAAAGACTTTGCTTATGGGTTGCCCTTCCATACAGTCGGCGACAGGGCTTGACGCGGGCCGATCGTCTCCCTCGGACGGAAGTCGGTGGGCAAAACTCCCCTCCGTACCGGTCGCGGTCAGGGTGGAGGTATTCGGACGATCAGCATCGGGTCGAAGCGAGGGAAGAGATTCGGCGGCCCGCTCGATGTCCACGGCACGGGGACGGGTGTAGCGGCCGGTCAACTCCAGGGTCGAATGCCTCATGAGCTTTTGTACAACTCGGGGCGTGACTCCAGCGGCATCGGCCAAGGTCGCACACTGGCATCGCAGGGCATGGAAGTCGAACACCAGACCACCAGCATCAACGTAGGGGATTCCCGCCCGTTCCAGGTCGGGGCGAAGCATCTTCGCTCCACAGTCCGGGGCAAGAGGAAAGATCGGCCTTCCGGGGGGCAGGCCGGCGACGTAGGCATGCAGGTCAAGAGCCAGGTCGGAAGGAAGAGGCAGGGTTGCGGGTTCGCCGTTCTTCGTGTACCCGGCGGCCACGGTCACGGTCGCGGGGTTTCCCGACCAGTCGAACGACTCGGGAGCGATGCTTTCGATCTCCGAATATCGCAACCCGGTCCCCACGGCAAGGCGATAACAAAGCGATCGGGCGGGGCCAGTCATCTTGCGCCACGGAGGGCCAGTGTGGGCAACCTCGATCAACCTACGGAGTTCATCGACTCCCAAGGTTCGGCGGTCATGGCGGCGGTCTTCTTTGGGGTTGAATCCGGTCACTCCGGCCAGGGGATCGGTCCGGGTTCGACCACTCTTCCAACACCACTTGGAGAACGCTCGGATGGCGGTCCGATGACGGTTGACCGTTTCAAAGGACAGCCCCTCGTCGCGGAGGGCCTTCAGGGCTTCCTGGACGCGGCCGGGGTCAAGGTCTATCAAGTCGATCGATCCCGGTCTCGGACGCGACACGACGGGCGTACAGGACCATCTGGCGGGCATGCTTCGGCTTCACTCCCTTGGCGGTCAGGTGGGAATGATACTCGGCGACGTGATCTTCCAAGGGGCGGGCGGCATGGTCCCGGAGCGTCAGCTCCTTGGCGTCGAACACTCCGGCCTTGATGCGGGCGGCTTCACTCTCGGCGGTCCGGGCCAGATCCTCGGTTACGCGGCGATCCGCGCAACCCTTCCTCTCGTGTTTCACTCCGTCGGCAGCGACGAATCGGTAATACCAGACCTTGCCACGCTTGCGGTAAGATGCCATTGGGTTCGTCTCCTGGTGAGTCAGGGGTCGAATCAAGGGGGCGGGATCGTTCTCAGCGGTCCCGTTCCCGACCCCTGGATCATATCAAACTGTGAAACTACTTGCAACATCATTCTAGAATATCATCGGGAACGTCGGATCGAGGAAGCCTTCTCCTCTGGCGGGACATCGAGTTCATCCAGGTCCGATGGTGGCTTGGAGGGCCATAAACAGGGCGCGCCTGAACCGGGCGCAGCTCCCTTGGCTCGTGGCAAATCCCCCGCCTCGACCGGATACCACTGCTCCCATCCCTCGGCTGCGACCTTGATCACGGGGTCCCTGGCCTGTCGGGGCGGGGTCCACGTGGCAAGTTCCACGACTCGAATGGACTTGGTAACCCCCCAGGTAGGAGAACCAGGACGGGGAGTAACCGGAGGCGGTTCACGTGGGTCGATCAGGTCATCCCATTTAGGGAAGGGCTCGGGAGTAGGATGCTCCTCGATGAACACGAAGTCCCCGCTCCTGCCGGCGGCTTCCCTCTCGCCACGGACTGTCTCGTAGGCACGCCGCTCCGCCTCCTGCCAGCTCACCCCCTCCGCCTCCAACTGGTTGGCCAGCTCGCCCCATCGTTGGCGATCAGGTATGGGCCATCGGGCCAGACTGTCGGGCCTGTGGTGGAGCACCATGGAAGCCCCGGTCCTACCCGCGGCTTCCATGGACTCCACGCCTTCCATGGACTCCACGGCGGGCGGTTCGGTCGACAAAGGACCGGACTCGCTTGGCCGTGTTCTCGCTCTCTCCGAAAGCAGAGCGAACAGTTCTTCTCGGGATCGCCGGATCAGACGGCGGTCTTCGTCGGTCAGCAGGCTCGCAGGCGCGGCCCTGAGTCTCGCGCCTTCGATTGACAGCATCAGACCACGGCCAGCCAGGTGGGCGATTAGGGCTAAAGCAGTCATCAAGAAGTACTCCCCGTCATAGTCGCAGAAGAGGAGGTCTGTCCCTGGTTGGTCCTCTGCCTCACCCAGACTTTCCGTGGAGTCCGTGGAGTCCGTGGAAGCATTTTCAGCCTGTTCAGTAGTCTGTTCAGTACCGTGGTGTACCGTGGAGTCCGTGGAAGCCGTGGAGTTCCCCTTATTGCGCCGGCTTCTACGGTGGGCTTCCACGGGTCGGGGCTGCTCGTCTCCATCGCTCGGCCGTGATGCTTCCCCTCCCGTGGAATCCACCGTGGAATCCTGAGCCCTACCCGTCTCCTCCACGGCTTCCACGGTTTCCACGGCTTCCACGGGGGCGGACCATGGTTCGTCCTCCGGGGCAGGGCGTGTCTCGCTGTCGTCTGCCTGTTGGGCACCCGGATGGCCTCCGACGTGGGCGGCCAGAGTCTCCGGGTGATGTGGTCGGGCAAGCGGAAGAAGTAAGGGCCGTTGTAACCAGCTCGGGCGGTTTCTCCTTCGAGACGTTTTTTCAGTATGGTCTCTCGCCACCACTTGACCCGTGCCAAGACTCGCTTTCGTTGGTCGTCCGGCGGGACTTTCGGGTCGGGGGTCGGCCAAGGTCGACCCATGGCCTTGTCTCCCTCTCGGGCACAGAGGACAGAACCCACCGGACCATCCGCCAAGCGTTGGCGCAGCCATTCCGTGGCGCGGTCCACTTCGTTCTGGTGGGATTTCCGTTCGGATCGGGCGGCAGCCCGCAACAGATCGTCGGCATCGGCATCGACCTTTCCAGCCCAAGCAAGCCGGTGCAGTTGTGTCGCCAGTTTCCCTTTGTCTTCATCGCTCAGATGATCGCAGCCGGCCAGGATCGTGGCCACGAGGTCGGGCGGGATCGGCTCCATGGTCCACGCTATCGACGGGGGCCTCGGGGCGTTCAAGTTCCACTTGAAGGGCGCCAGAACCCGGCGCGTCTCGTTCTCGGGATCAGTGGCGACCACGAAACAAGCCCGGGACACGTTCACATAGGCGACCGAACCCCCAACCCGGCTTGCCACGGTCTTGGCCTCATCCTTGTTCAGGTGCTTGGTCGTCAGGATCGTTATCTTGCGCCGGTTCGCTAGGTCTCCGAGGGGTTCCAACACGGATCGCACATCCGCGTCGTGGTGATCCTTCACACCGGCCCGTCCGACGTACCCGGCAATCGGGTCGATGACAACCAAGCCAATGCCGGGGTGGGCGTTCGGGTAGTCTTCCAGTAGTTTCAGATAGGCGAGTGAGAACGGGTGAACGTGGCCTTTCGAGTCCCGAATACAGTTCAGAATGTGGACTCGGTTCAAGTCCGCGTCCGCAGCCATCAATCGCGGAATGACCGTGTCGGAATAACCATCCTCGCATCCGACCAGGAGAACATCGATCGGCCCGGGCGCTTGATAGGTCATCACGAGAGTTGGGCGACCCCGCGTCAGGTCTGCAACGACGTTCGCCCAAAACATTCCCTTGCCGGCGCTACCCAGACCCGCAATCGTGATCAGCTTTTTCGGAAGCATTCCACCGTCCAGGAACTCCACCGGTTCGGGACGGTATTCCGAGGCGCGGCTCGTAACCAGGGCCCACTCCTCGGAATCCCCTCCTCGCGAGCCGGCCGAAGGCGCGGCTGTCCCGGTCGGGGTTTCGTTTCGGTCGGGATCACGGCGGTGCTGGTCCGCTCCCAGGTGCGACAGGTCGCGAGGTTCGCCTTGGCCAGCGTCCAGACCGGAGCGTATCGTTGCGGCAGCCTCGGAGTCAGGAAGCCCACACCGGCGAGCGGCCCCGGTCAGGGCGTCCTCCGCGATGGAGCGATCCAGGCCGCCGGCGCCCACCAATTGGCCGACGCTGTACGCGGCTGTGTTCAGGGTGTTGTTCCGCCGCCCCTCCCTGGCCAGGGCAACGAATTGGCACTCATCATCCAGGGCCTTGCGGACATAGGCATCCGGGACCATGTGAGACACGGTCATCGTCCAGGGGGCCTCTGTGACATGCCCATTCCCCTCGTGACCGTGGTCTGTCTCTTTGTGACGGCAACCCGCTCAGCGATCGCCTCCAGGGTCGCATAGGCGGAGTCCGGCAGCTCGGCGATCGTCCCCACGGCGTTCCATTGGCGGGGCTGGCCATCGGTGCCAAGCGTTGGAGGAACGACGCTCTGGACCTGTTTGACTTCGCCGTTGGCCTTGACCCCTCCGACTCTGAATTCCAGATCGGGCAGGGCTTCGAGATGCCAGACTCCGACCTTGGTACCGGAGCCTTCCTTGGCTCCAGCCGCGGCCAGCAGCTTAAGCAACCGGTCTCCATCGCAAGTGAAGACGCCATGCCCCCCGCGCGTTGATGACCATCCCATGGTAGGTGGGGGCTCGCCACCGAAGAGGATCGCGAGCGATTCTGTAGCCTGGGGGCCATCCCCTTCAATGTCGTTCGACCAGGTCCCGGCCGGGCCTCGACCAGGACCAAAACAGATTCCGACGCCAGCCGTGGGGTGTTTCCGAAAAGCATTGCGGAGTCTTTCTTCGGTCCATCGCTCCGTGCCCCACTTCTCGCCAATGGGTTCCTTACCCTTGGTCAGGTCGTCGCGGCCCTTGCGCTTGACGCCCGGCGGATAGATGGCAACCGGCCAGAGTCCGCGGCGCAGCAGTTCGAGGGCAGTATCAAGGGCAGACAACCCCTTCATGGCTTGCCTCCCCTGTCGATCCAGGCTTGAATCGTGGAGACGCGCCAGCGGGGAGAGCGACGCCCGATAAGCAGATCGGGCTTGGGCAGCCTGCCGCATGCCCTCATTCGCTCGATGGTGCGGCGGTTGCAAGCGAGCAGACGCTCAAGATCGCTGATCCTGAGCAAAGGCTTGATGGCGGCAGCCATCGTCAAGCCGAGCTTGACGGCCAGGTCTTGGGGGCCGATGGAGTCGGCCAGACTGAGCGGACCGGATGGGTGTGTGGCGGGCTTAGGAACCGCGAAAAAATAAATTAAGCAAATTCGTCTTGTAGGAATTCGAGTTTGTGATGATCGTCGGTGCATGCAGGACGCAACAACGATCGAACGGATACGGCAAAAGTACTTGGCT